>JADJZA010000010.1 GCA_016719385.1 Candidatus Microthrix subdominans
TGCCCTGGTACCGCGGCCACCGGGTCGAGGACGGTTGGGGCGGCAAGCTGGTGCGCACCGAGGCGACCGAGTGGGGCGCGATCAGCCGCCTGCACCCGTTCCCGACCGAAAAGTCGAACATTCCTGCTCGCGCCCTGGCCTTCGGTGGGTTCACTGCCCTGGTCACGCTGCGAAGCCTGGCGATCCGCCACCGTCCCGACGCCGTCCTGGCCATGTCACCGCCGCTGCCGCTGGGCTTCCCCGGCGCGCTGGTGGGGGCGGTGCGACGCATCCCGTTCGTGTTCAACATCCAGGACGTCTTCCCCGACGTCGCCGTCGAGATCGGGGCGATCACCAACCCGACGGTCATCAAGGTTGCGTCGCTGGCCGAGCGGTTCCTGTACCGACGGGCGGATGCGGTCACCGTGCTGTCGGAGGACCTCCGACGCAACGTCGCCGACAAGCTGGGGCCCGGCGGCGACGAAAAGGTGGAGGTGATCCCCAACTTCGTCGACACCCAACGGGTGCAGCCATCGGGTACCGACGTCGCCTACCGGCGCGAGTTCGGTCTGGGCGACCGCACGGTGGTCACCTATGCCGGCAACGTCGGGTTGTCCCAGCCGGTCGAGCTGCTGGTCGAGGTGGCCCGGCGCATGGTCGAGCGGCGCGACGTCGTCTTCGTCGTCAACGGCGGTGGCTCCTCCCTCGAGTCGGTGCAACGTGCGGCCGCCGGCCTGGACAACGTGGTGTTTGTCCCCATGCAACCGCGAGAGCGGCTCTCCGAGGTGCTGGCGGCGGCGGACATCCACACGATCCTCCTGCGCCACGGCCTGGCCCGGTCCTCGGTGCCCTCCAAGATGTACTCGATCCTGGCAGCGGGCCGCCCGGTCGTCGCCTCCGTCGATCCCGACACCGAGGTCACCCGGGTGCTCGATCAGGCCGGGGCCGGCGTCTCGGTGGCGCCCGGCGCCGTCGACGAGCTGCACCAGGCGATCGTCGGCCTGGTCGACGACCCTGCCCGCCGGGCGACGATGGGGGCGTCCGGGCGCAGCTGGGTGGAGCGTTGGCTCTCGCCCGCCGCGGTCGCCGAGGCCTACGAGGAGCTGTTCGAGCGGCTGATCACTCAACACAACTGACCCTTGTATAGGAAGGCTTCTGGCAGTACATTGTCGCCAAGCCTGAACCGGGGGGTTCTCATGGGCGATTCGATCGTAGTTCAGGTGGCGGTTGGGTTGGCGCTGATATTCTTGGTGCTAGCAACATTGGCTTCGGCGCTGACCGAATTGATGTCCAAGGTTTTCAGGGTGCGTGCTAAGACGCTCTGGAAGTCGCTGGCTGGGTTGCTTAATCCGCCAGCCGTAAAGACCTATGGTCCCCCCGAAGGGACATCCACCGACTTCGGGCTCGCTGCCGGCCTCAAGATGGTCACAAACGACCCTCGGCCGACTGGTGCTCAGGGTGGGAATCATACAATCACTACCGATTTGGCGATGACGCCCTCCGTCCGAGCGTTCGATCCGACGGCCGATCCAAAGAAACCCACACAGGTGGCCCAATTGCCGCCGCGCGTCTTTGCTGCAGCCTTGTTGGAGTTGGCCGAAATCAAGGGTGAGTCCGGAAGCGTCGCAGCTCGCATCAGGAAGTTAACCACGGAGTACGGTGATGCACCGTTGGCCCAGTACCTAGCGACTATTGCAGCAGGAGTGGGCGACGACGTCGACCGCTTCGTCGACCAAGTGGGCGGATGGTTTGACGCTCAAATGACCCGCCTAACCGCCGTATATAAGCGCTGGGCAACACTCATCCTCTTTGTCATCGGTCTCGTGGTGGCGTTAGGCCTAAATGCCGACGCTATCGAGATGGGCATCGCTCTGAAGGAAAACACCCAGACTCGTACCGCCCTGGCCCTTGTGGCTGACAGCGTCGCTGGTAGCGATGTTTCAGCAATGTGCACCCGCCCTGCCGAGCCTGCCGAGCCTGCCGAGACATCCGGAACATCCTCCGACGGGGACAGTGGCACAGCGGACTACATCGACCTGCGTTGTGCTAGCCAAGCAGTAGGAAAGTTGGAACAGCTACGCATTCCAATCCTGGGCAACTGGTCGTGGCAGCGCTGGTTGGACAGTTGGACTGAAGGCGGTTTGCTCGGGGGTGTTACCCATGGTGCAGGGCTTTTGATTACTGCGATGGCTTTGGCTATGGGAGCGCCATTCTGGTTTGACTTGCTCGGCCTACTTACGGGGAAACGTCGCCAGTAGCGGGTCGTCTTGGGATGGGCGCTAGTGGATCGACCTCCTGGGAGTAGTAGCGTGTCCGGCTCATGGACTCTCAGCGCTCCCTCAAAAAGATTCAGCGCGTCCAGCGGGCCGGGGTCACCCGGGCTGCGGGACAACGGCGCCCCGTGGGCTTCACGTTGCTGTTGGTCGTCATCGTCATCGTCGGCCTGGTCCTCACCGCGTTCGCTCGATCGGCCTACCGAGACGTCTCGGGCGCCGCTCCGCGTATGGCGTCGGACACGGCCGAAGGCGACCGCTATCGAAATGCCTTCGGGATCTACCTGTGCGACCGCTTTATCGAACCGTTGGCCGACGTCAAGACCGACACCACCGGGATCCACTCCCACGACGATGGTCTGATCCACATCCACCCCTCGCAGCCGAGCTCGGCGGGGTCGGGAGCGGTGATCGGCAAGTTCTTTGATGCGGTCGGCCTCGAGGCGACGCCGGACGTGGTCGTGCTCCCCGAGGGCGCAGACGCGAAGGAAAAGACCTGGACGAGCGGCACGACCACCTGCAAGGTGGGTGACGGCAAGGACGCGAAGAAGGAAAAGGGCCAGTGGGTGCTGTTGGAGTACCCGGCCCAGGCCGGTCCCGATACCGAGCCAATCGTGCACACCGACGACTTTGGTGAGCTCCCGGTGCGCACCGACGGTCAAGCCTGGACGCTCGCCTTTCTCCCCGAGAAGCAGATCGACAACGTGGCGGAGAAGCGCAAGGGCGACCTGTTGCCCCCCAGCATCGAAGCCCTGAAGAACCCCGACAACGAACAGGAGCCTGGCCAGGGAGACCTCCCGGCCAATCCTGGCGAGAACATCCCCACCGATGTCACCGTTCCGGCGGGCGACGATCCTGCACCCACGACCGGGGAAACGGCACCCACGACCGACGCCACCGCGCCGGTCACCACGGCTGCGGGCTGATCGGGCCGCCATGCGAGCGATCGTCCTGGTTGGAGGTTTCGGCACTCGCCTGCGCCCCCTCACCCTGACCCTGCCCAAGCAGATGCTGCCGGTGGCCCACACCACCATGCTCGAGCGCGTGGTCGGCGGCCTGTCGGAAGCGGGTGTGACCGAGGTGGTGCTGTCGCTCGGGTACCGGCCCGACACCTTCGTCGAGGCGTATCCGTACGGGTCCTGTGCCGGCGTCACGCTGCACTATGCGGTGGAGCCTGAGCCGCTCGACACGGCGGGTGCCATCCGCTTTGCGGCGCTGGAGGCCGGGCTGGACGAGCGCTTCCTCGTCGTCAACGGCGACGTCCTGACCGATCTGGATGTGGGCGCCCTCTGGGACCATCACGAGCGCTGTGGGGCCGAGGCGACGATCGCCCTGACGCCGGTCGAGGATCCGTCCCGTTTCGGCGTCGTGCCGACCCGGGACGACCATTCGGTGATCGACTTCGTCGAGAAGCCCGACCCCGGCACAGCGCCGACCAATTACATCAATGCCGGCACCTACGTGATGGAGCCCTCGGTGATCGGGCGCATCGCCGATGGCCGCCGGGTGTCGGTCGAGCGGGAGGTGTTCCCGGCCCTCGCCGGTGACCGCACCCTCTACGCCCTGCGCAGCGACGCCTACTGGCTCGATGCGGGTACACCCGAGACCCTGTTGCAGGCCAACCTCGACGTGCTCGCCGGCAAGCGGGCCTTCGGCAGTGATGCGGTGCACCCGTCGGCCCGCGTGCACCCCGATGCGGTCGTCGTCGACTCGATGATCGGCGCCGAGTCGGTCGTGGAGGCCGGCGCACGGGTCGAACGCTCGGTCGTGTTCGCCGGCTCGAGCATCGGCGCCAACGCCACGGTGACCATGTCGCTCATCGGTGGCACCGCCACGATCTCCGAAGGCGCCACCGTGGCCGACCTGAGCGTGATCGGCTTCGGCGAGAAGGTCGAACCCGGTGCAGTGCTGTTGGGCGACGTTCGGCCGGTGAAGGACGCCTGGCCCGACTGAGGCTCGGCCGACGGTCACCTCCGAGCTGGTCCCCATCTTTGCCAAAACTTGACCCGGCCCTGGGCTTGCGCTGGCACGTTGGGTGTGAGGGTGCATCGACGCCGCAACGAGCGGCGGCCTGAAAGGGACCCCCCATGTCAACACGTACAGCATCCGGAGCATCCGACCTGCGACGAGGGGCGGCCGCGGCCTGCCTCATCGGCGCGGGGTTGCTCCATGGGTTCATTACCCTCGAGTACGTCAATGAAAAGCTGTACATCGGCCTTCTGTTCGGACTGTCGGTGCCACTGTGCATCGGCTTGGCCGCCTACCTGTGGCAGCACGACGACCGCCGCGCCTGGCTCCTCGGTGCAGCCCTCTCGGCCGGCATGATCGTGGGCTTCCTGGTCAGCCGCACGACCGGGCTCCCCGGGTTCAACGAATCGGGAGTGTGGGCGCACTGGACCGAGGGCTTTCCGGCGTTGGCCACCGAAATCGGCTTCCTGGTGGCGGCTGCCCCGGTGCTGATGGCATCCATCGGAGCCGCTCAGGGACACGGCCAGCCGCTCCGGGGGTAGCGGATCGCCTGGCCCGACTGAGGCTCAGCCGACGACGACCGGCGCCCTCAGCTCGGGCACCGGCGGAACGGGGTAGCCCGCCTGGGCCAACAGCCGCTCGGACAGCTGCCAGAGGTGCTCGGCGTGCACGGTGGATCGGGCCCGGCGGCCGACCGTGCCCGGGCGCTTTCGCACCCAATAGGTGCCGCTCGACCGACCGCACAGCACCGACGTGGCGGCGAACACCGGCGTTTCAGCGCCCTGTCCGGCGGTGATCAGCACCCGCTGTTCGATCGGGCGCAGCCACCGTTCCATGCGACTGGACACGTCGCCGTCCATGGCGAACTCGCTGGCGACACTGCCCGGGTGGACTGAGTGAACGACCACCCGGGTCGGGTCGAGCCGGTTGGCCAACGAACGCGTGAAGGCGACGTTGGCCAACTTCGACTCCCCGTAGACACCCAACGCATTCCACAGGCCGATGCGGCGGTGAGCAAGGCGTCCGAAGGGAATGCCGCGGGGAGCCAGGTGGTGGGCCGCAGAGGCGATGTTAATCACCCGGCTCGGGATGGCTCGGCGCATCAGGTAGTCGTCCGGTTCCGGGTCGGCAACACCGCGCAGCCGAGGGAGCAGGCGACGGGTGAGGTAGAAGTGGCCGAGGTGGTTGACCCCGAACATCGTCTCGAACCCCTGGGCGGTCTCGGTGCGTTCGCCCAGGATCAGGCCGGCGTTGTTGATCAACAGGTCGATGGTGCGACCCTCAAGAGAGGTGGCCAGGGCGCTCACCGTCGCCAGGTCGGCCAGGTCGAGCGGCAACATCTCCACCGACTCGTTGCCCGACCTGGCGATGATGTGCTCGAGCGCCCGTTCCCCCTTGGCCCGGTTGCGGACGGCGCCGATCACCGTCGCTCCACGCGTTGCCAACGCCACTGCTGTCTCCAACCCAATGCCGGAGTTGGCGCCGGTGATCAACGCCACGGAGCCGTCCAGACGCTCGGGCGAGGGCGGGTGGTCGATCGCCACGGAGGCCGGGCCGGAGGGGGGAGACACCATGGGGGCACGCTAGATGATCGGCCGTCCCCAACTTCTCGGACGGCTCCACGGGACGCAACACACCGAATGACACGGCCTTTCCCCGGGCGTACCGTGAGGCATGGCCGACACCGTCACAGCCAACTCCCGTCCCAGCGCCCCACTACCGAACCGGTACCTCGAGGGCGCCTATGCGCCGGTCGCCGAGGAGGTGACGCTCACCGACCTGGTCGTCACCGGCACCCTGCCGCCGGAGTTGGACGGGCGCTACCTGCGCAACGGCCCCAACCCGCTCGGGCCGGTCGACCCGGCCACCTACCACTGGTTCACCGGCGACGCGATGGTGCACGGCCTGCGCCTGCGGGACGGTCGGGCCGAGTGGTACCGCAACCGTTGGGTGCGCTCGACCAACGTGAGCGAGGCGTTGGGTGAGCCACCGGCCCCCGGCGAGCGCCACGGCGGCATGGAGACGGCGAATACCAACGTGATCGACCTCGGTGGCCGCACCATGGCCATCGTCGAGGCCGGCGCCCGTCCCGTCGAGCTGAGCGACACCCTCGACACGCTGTGTCACTCCGACCTCGGCGGCAGCCTGCCCCACGGCTACACCGCCCACCCCAAGGTCGACCCGGCGACCGGGCTCCTGCATGCGGTCGGCTACTACTGGGCCCGGCCCAACGTGTTGGAGTACACGGTGATCGAGCCGTCCTCCGGCCGGGTGGTCCACCGGGTCGACGTGCCGGTGCCCGGCAACCCGATGGTCCACGATTGCTCGATCACCGAGGGGCATCTGGTGCTCTACGACTTGCCGGTCACCTTCAACCTCGACGTGGCCGCATCCGGCGCCTCGTTCCCCTACGTGTGGGACGACGCGTACGGCGCGCGGGTGGGGGTGATGCCCCTCGGGGGGCAGCCGGAGGAGGTGCGCTGGTTCGAGGTAGAGCCGTGTTACGTCTTCCATCCAATGTCCGCCGAGGAGCGGCGCCGGGAGGACGGAACACTCGAGATCGTGCTCAACGTGGTGCGCCACCCCTCGATGTTTCGTACCGATCCCCATGGGCCCAACGAGGGAGCGCCCACGCTATGCCGTTGGACGTTGCGCCTCGGCGCCGATGGTCAACCGCTCGGGCCCGTGGCTGAGTCCCAGCTCGACGACCGCCCGGTCGAGTTTCCTCGGGTGGACGAGCGCCGGGTGGGGCGGACGGTCCGCTACGGGCTGGCCAACGTTCTGGCGGTGGGCGACGGCTCCCCAGGTGCGGGTGGCGATATCGGCTGGGGGGATTCCGGCCTGGTCCGATACGACCTGGAACGCGGCGAAGCCCTCGAGATTCCGCTCGGGCCGGACCGGGCGCCCGGCGAGGCGGTGTTCGTGCCCCGCAGCGCCGATGCCGCCGAAGACGACGGCTGGTACCTGATGCTGGTGAGCAACCGGACCGACGGCACCTCCAGCCTGGATGTGGTGAGCGCCGCCGACCCGGCCGGCGGACCGGTCGCCCAGGTGCAGTTGCCGGTGCGCGTGCCGCTCGGCTTCCACGGCAACTGGGTCCCGCTCCGCTGAGGGTTTGGCGTTAGCGGAAAAGGTCCTCGGCGGGGGAGCGGACGAGGTCGGCGACGACGCCCCCGGAGGCGGACAGGTCGGGATCGGCCGGGTCGGTGAGCCAGGCGGGATCAACGCCGCGGACGATCGCTGCGGCGATCCCAGCCGACTTGCCCATCACCAGGTCGGCCGCGGCCGCCACCTCGTCGACCAGTGCCACCTCGGTGACGGCCAGCTCGCGGCCGAGCGCATCGTTGGTGCCGCGCAGGTCGAGGATGGGTCGGATACCCGCCGAGCCGAGGGCTATGTCGGTCACCCCCCGGCGCCACGTCCGCCCGAACGTGTCCGAGATGATCACGCCGCAGGTGACGCCATAGCGGTGCACGAACACGTCGCGTAGGCGGCGGGCCGAACGATCGGGATCCTCGGGCAGGAGGGCGGCGGTTCCAGCTTCCACGTTCGACAGGTCGATGCCTGCGTTGGCGCAGACGAAGCCGTGATGGGTCTCGGAGATCACCAGATCGCCCCGCCGGCGAAGGATGCGCCGCGACTGCCCGGCGACCAGCGCCCGGTGGGCGTTGGGGTCGTTGGCATCGATCGCCACCAGTGCGTTCTCCGCCTTGCTGACCACCTTCTGGGTGACGACAACCACGTCGCCGTCTTCGAAGCCGATCGAGGCCAGCGCAGCGTCGGCGACCAGGGCGCCCAGATCATCGCCGGGCCGAACCTCGGGGATGCCCGAAATCGGCAGCAGCTCCAGGCTGTTCACCTCGGAGCGCCGGCCAGACACACCCGGGCCAGCTCGGCGGCCCGCTCGGGCGTGTCCATGATCGACGGCGCCACCACCGGCGTCATGCCGGCCTGGGCCACCGCACCAGCGAGGTCGGCGTCGACGGTGTCGATGATCAGCGCGCTTGCGAATGGTGCGTACCGCCGAGCGACGCCGACGACCGAGGCCTCCTCGCCGAGGTTGGTCATCAGGCGGGCTGCGGGTCCCTTCAGGGCCGCCCCGCCCACGATGGGCGACACCGCAATCACGGATTCTCGCCTGAGGGACAGTGCCTCGCCGATGCCCGGCACGGCCAGCACCGGACCGACCGAGACGATCGGGTTGGACGGGGCGATCACCACCACAGCGGCGTCCCGCAGGGCGACGGTCGCTTCGGGGGTGGGTCGCGCCTCGATGGCGCCGGAGAAGCGGACGGTCGCCACGTCCACATCGTGTTGCGCTCGAACGAAGTACTCCTGAAAGGTCAGCGTCCCCCCGTCGTGGGTTGTCACCTTGGTGCGGATCGCGTCGTCGCTCACCGGCAGCAGCCGAAGGCCCAAGCCAAACGTGCGGGTGATCTCGGCGGTCACCTCGGTGAGGCGGGCGCCCTCGGCCAGTCGATGGCCACGCCACAGGTGGGTGCCCAGGTCGAGGTCGCCCAGCGCAAACCAGCCGATGTCTGCCCGGCCGTTGGCCTTGGCGTGGCGACGCAGCGACCCGAGCGCAGCCCAGGTCTCCCCGGCCAGACCCCACCCGGTGTCCGGGTTGACCGCACCGGCCAGCGTGTAGGTGATCGTGTCGAGGTCCGGGCACACCAACAGACCGTGGAACTCGGTGTCGTCGGCCACGTTGACGACGGCGGCGATCCTGGCGGGGTCGGTGACCTGCACCATCCCCGCCAGTAGGCGCGCCGCGCCGACGCCACCCGAGATCACGGCGACCGTCGGGGCCGACGGTTCAGGCGAGATGATCGAGCTTCCCCGAGAGCAGCGCCATGTCGGCGTCAACCATCATGTGGACCAGCTGCTCGAAGTCGGTCTTGGGCGTCCAGTCGAGCACCTTGCGGGCCTTGGCCGGATCGCCGACCAGGAGGTCCACCTCGGCGGGCCGGAAAAACTTCTCGTCGACCGTCACGTGGTTCTCCCAGTTGAGCCCGACCCGGTCGAAGGCAACCTGGCAGAACTCCCGCACCGAGTGGGTATCGCCCGTGGAGACCACGTAGTCGTCGGGTTCGTCCTGTTGCAGCATCAGGTACATCGCCTCGACGTAGTCGCCGGCAAAGCCCCAGTCGCGCTTGGCGTCCAGGTTGCCCAGCGCCAGCCCGGTGTCCATGCCCAGCTTGATGCGGGCTGCACCGTGGGTGATCTTGCGGGTGACGAACTCCAGGCCGCGCCTGGGCGACTCGTGGTTGAACAAAATGCCCGAGCAGGCAAACAGGTCGTAGCTCTCGCGGTAGTTCAGGGTGATCCAGTGGCCGTAGACCTTGGCGACGCCATAGGGGGAACGGGGGTGGAACGGGGTGGTCTCCAGCTGGGGCACCTCGTGCACCTTGCCGAACATCTCCGAGCTGGAGGCCTGGTAGAAGCGGACGTCCGGGTCGACGATTCGGATGGCGTCCAGCAAGCGGGTGACGCCGAGGCCGGTCACCTCACCGGTGAGCACCGGCTGGGAGAACGACGTCTGCACGAAGCTCTGTGCAGCCAGGTTGTACACCTCGTGGGGGCGGTAGGTACGCAGCAGTTCGATCAGGCTGGCCTGGTCCAACAGGTCGCCGTTGACCGTGGCGATGCGATCCTGCAGGTGGGCGATGCGCTCGAAGGTCACCGTCGAGCTGCGGCGCACCATGCCGATGACCTCGTAGCCCTCGTCGAGCAGCAGCTCGGCCAGGTACGAGCCGTCCTGGCCGGTGATTCCGGTGATAAGCGCACGCTTGGTCATGGGTGTAGTTGTAGTCCACCCGCTCGGGGGTGTCTGTCTACTCAGTTGACACGCTGGTGGGCGGGGGCCCCAAAGGCGGCAGCCGGCCAGGAACCGCTCCGCTATGTTCCTGGCCGGCTCCACCTTCGGTGCCCCCGCCGGCTCGGCTGGGTCACCTACCCGCCGGTACCTCACCGCCTCCGCTGGTGCCTCTGGCTCCGTTTTGCCGCTCCCCGGCGGCGCCCCTCCGGTCCCTTTTCCAGCGGGTGTATCTTTGCTGCTGTGAGTGAGCCCCCGGACGCGTCGCTTCCCTCCAATCTTGGGGGGCGGATCGCAGCTCTGCGCGGTGACTTGGGGTGGACGCAGACCGAATTGGCCGAACGGGTGGCGATCTCGCGGGTGGCGGTGTCCAACCTCGAATCGGGCCGATCGATCCCCTCGGAGCGCACGGTGGTGTTGCTCGCCGGGGTGTTCGGCACCGAACCCCACCAACTGGTCGCCAACACGAGCTATCCCCACCAGAAGAGCGACCGCCTGCCCCTGGTCGCGGCGCGCCACACCGAGATCGACCTTCAGCTGGCGCTTCTCGACCGGGACCTGGAGTGGCTGGCACGGGTCGAATCGCCCGAACTCACCCGGGAGGTACTGGGTGAGTGGCGTGTTCGCCTGGAGTCGCTGGCCCAGCGGACGCTGGATCGACGCTGCCGGGACCAGCTGGCCGAGGCTCGGCGGCGGGTGGGGCGTCTCGCCGGGTCCTGACGAGCCAGCAACTCGGGAGTGCAGAAGACCGTCAGGGCGCCCGCTGGGCTCCCGAGTTCGCAGCGCACCGGCAACTCGGGAGTGCAGAAGACCGTCAGGGCGCCCGCTGGGCTCCCGAGTTCGTGGTTGTGTAGCGCCGGCCTGGGTGTGGGGGGCCTCAGGCGTCGGCGACGCGTGAGCGGGCGGTGCCCATCAGGTCGGCCAGCGTCTGCGACAGCGGTATCTCGGGCTGCCATCCGGTGGACGCCTCGATCTTGGAGTTGTCGCCCAGCAGCACGGGGATGTCGACCGGACGTTGCAGGTCGGGGTCGGAGGTCAGCCGCACGTCGACCGTGGCCATGGCGATGAAGGAATCGACCAACTCCTGCACCGCCACCGCTGCGCCCGAGCAGATGTTGTAGGCCTCGCCGGGCTGCCCATCGAGTACCAGCAACCGGTAGGCCCGCACCACGTCGCGAACGTCGGTGAAGTCGCGCTTCGGGGTGAGGTTGCCCACCGGGATCTCTCCGCCGCCGTTGATTTCGGCCTGCGCCACGCGTTGTGCCAGTGCCGGAGCGACAAAGCGGGGCGACTGGCCGGGGCCGAGGTGGTTGAACGGGCGGGTCCGAATGACCTCGAGCCCGTAGCCCAGGCCCGCTTGGACCGCCAGGAAGTCGGCGGCGACCTTGGAGGCCGCGTATGGGCTGACCGGTCGCAGCGGGCACTGCTCGGTGATCGGCAGATCATCGGTGTGCACCCGGCCATACACGTCGGCCGACCCGACGACCAGAACCCGTTCGACCCCTGCGTCGCGGCAGCCGAGCAACACGTTGAGCGTGCCTTCGGCGTTAGCCCGAAACGTGGACGCCGGGTGATCCCAGCTGCCACCGACATCGGCATCACCGGCCAGGTGGTACACCGCGTTGGGGCGGAGCTCCGCCATGGCTGCCGTCACGGCGGGGCCGTCGGTGATATCGATGCCCTCGAGCGTGCGGTCCCAACCGATGACCTCGTCGCCGGACGATTCGAGATGGGCGGTGAGGTGGGCGCCGACGAAGCCGCCGGCACCGGTGACGAGCGCCCTCACCGGGGTTGCGGCGCCGGGCCGAAAGCGGAGAAGGTGGGCACAAAGCGAGGCACGGCGACAGCATAGGAGTGCGGGCCCTCCTGCGGTCAGCCAGCGCTTGCCCGGGCGGGTGGCCGTCCGTGTGGTCAGGCAGCCGGGCGAAGGTCGTAGACCTCCGCCAGCACGATTCCGCGCTCCTCGACGATCCCGACCGGCGTGTTGCCCACCCTGAATTCGGCCACCTCTCCAGACAGGTCCAGTTGGCGATCGTTGATGTAGATGATCCGGTAATCGGCCGCATTTCCGACTTTGGTGGCCAGACCGCAGGTGATCGCCTGGTCGAAGTAGGGAAATGCCATCGCCACCCTGATGTTGTCGCAGTTGCCGGCCTCGCGTCTGGCGATGATGTCGTCGGCATCCCTGATGCCTTCCCCCCAGCCAACAACCAAGAGTGCCTCGGCCCGGTCTGAACCGCCGAGCAGCGGGTTGAAGTAGATCCCGCCCCACGGGCTGACATGAACGGCATACCCGGTTGCGGCGACGAGAGCCGCCGCTGCAGCGATGGGAAGCGTCCTTGGATACCTATCAACAAATCCGGCCACGAGCGGGCCGAAGCGACCGGAGCGGAGGTGCTCTACCAACCTCGCCGCACCGATTCCGGTGGCGACCGCCAGCAGCGGCAGGACTTCGATGATGTAGCGGTCGATCTTCTTCGGGGTCAGCGTCAGAACGGTGACGGTTGTGACGATGAAGACGACGATGGTGAGGAATTGTCGTCGCCGATGGCGATCGGTGAGGCCGATCGGGACCAGGATCACGGCTGCGAGCATGAACCACGGCGTCATCCGAAACGGAGTGGTGACGAAGTAGAACAGGCCGGGCGGAGCGAAGGTGATCTCGCCCTGAAAAACGCTGAATTGCCCGGCGTCGGCGAGGCTCGCCGACTTGCGCAGCACGCCCAACTGATCACCGGGGGCAACGACGATCGCGGGCCACAGGATGGCGACGGTGGCGGCGCCGGCGAGGATGATGATCGCCAGGGGCTCGAGGACGGATCCCAGCCCGTCCTGCCAACGGCCCCCTGCCCGCCGGGAACTGACAACCCGGCGCCAGGCGACCCAGCAGATCAACAAAACCGCCCCAGGAATGAACGCCACGGCCGAGAGCTTCGTCAGCGCGGTCAGCGCCGCCAGAATGCCGGCAACCACGGCGGTCGCTACGGGGCGCTCGAGGGGAGGTCCGCCGCGTCCCAACAAGCGAGCGAGCAACACCACGGTGCAGGCTGCAAGGAGCCCGAGGAGTTCGTCGGTGTGGAGGACGGCACCGTGCCCCACGAGGAGGGGCTCGGTCGCCATGAAAAATCCGACGGTCATGGACGGAATGGCACCGAGCCACTGCCAGTTGAGCCACACGAGCAGCCCGATCAGCAGGCTGGTAGCGATTGCCAGAGCGATCTGGGCACTCTGCAGACCCGTCCAGGCTTGAGCGAAGGGCTCATCGGAAACGACCCCGATCTTTTGGCCGGCGCCGTAGAAGACCCGAGCGATCGAGCCGACGATCATCGTGGGCACCCCCGGCAAGGTGGCCACCTGATCGCCCGTCGCAGCGGTCATGCCGGCCAGGTTGGCGGTGGAGAGCGCGTCCGAGTACCGGACCGTCCGCCGCATCCACACCAGTTCGTCGTAGGTCAGGTGGTGGCCGGCGGTCAGCATCCTCGGAATGAACGCGCTGACAGCGAAGAAACCGGCGACCGCCTTGGCGTTCAGCACACAGCGCTTCGCTCTGAGGTCGGTGACAGGCGCGGCTTCGACTTCCTGCACGATGGGAACCTAGTGCGCGAGGCTTGGTACGCAGGCTGTGGAGGGGGCGATCACCGGCGGTCCATGGCCCACTCCTGGGTGCATTAGTCTCGCTTTCTGCCGGGCGGTGCGATGACGTCGAGCCGCGCACGTGGAGGTCTGACTATCTCGACCCGGGCCAAGAACCCCCAAGACAACCAGAGCGCACAGGCGCCGCGCGCCACCACCTCGGGCACCGGCGCGCCCGCCGTGGTCGTCGTGCTGGTGACCCACAATCCCCAGGAGACCTTCGAGACGACGCTGGCGTCGCTCGAAGCCCAGGATTACGCAAACCAGGCCGTGCTCGTGTTCGACAACGACAGCGACGAGCCGGTCGATGGCCGGGTGAAGGCCGTCCTGTCGGACGCACACGTCGTGCGCCTGGCCGCGAACCGCGGTTTCGGCGCCGCTGCCAACCGTGCGCCGGCGGTGGTCAAGGGCGCCTCCTTCTACCTGTTCTGCCACGACGACGTGTACCTGGAGCCGAACACGGTGTCGGCGCTGGTGGCCGAGGCCTTCCGGTCGAACGCCGGGGTGGTCGGCCCGAAGTTCGTCGACTGGGACGAGCCCGAGATGCTGCTCGACGTGGGTCGGGCGATCGACAAGTTCGCCTTCCCGGCACCGGTCACCGAGCCGGGGGAACTCGACCAGGCCCAGCACGACGCCGTGCGGGACACCTTTTCGGTCAACGGCGCCACCATGTTGGTGCGCGCCGACCTCTTCGAGGCCGTCGACGGGTTTCCATCGGACTTCAGCGCGTACGAGGAGGACACCGACCTGTGCTGGCGGGTGCACCTGGCCGGCGCCCGGGTGATCGTCACCTCGGACGCCGTCGTGCGCCACCGGGAGGCGACGCTGCGCGAGGTCCCCGCCGCCGAACGCCTGCGCAGCCAGTACGCCCACCGGGCCCGGATGGTGCTGACCAACTACTCCGGCGCCCACCTGGCCCGTGTGCTGCCCCAGGCGGTGTTGTTTTCGCTGGGTGACTTGATCCTCAACCTGTTGGCGTTCCGTTGGGTGCGGGCGGCCGACGTGGCCCTGGCGTGGACCTGGAATGTGGCCCACCTGCCGAGGTCGCTGGCGATCCGTCGCCAGGTCAAGGGGTTCCGCCGATCGCCCGACACCGAGATCCGCAAGCTCCAGGTCGGTGGATCGGCCCGGGTCACCGCATTTGTGCGGGGCACGGTTGGCGAGGGCGCAGCGCGCTTCAACACCGGTGCCCAGCAGTCGCGCACCGTCGTACAGCGACTTCGGGAGGGTCCATCCCAGGTGGCCGCCCTGGCATCGGTGTTGATCGCCCTGGTGCTGATCATCGGCAGCCGCAGCGTGATCCTGGGCGACATCCCCATCATCCGGGAGTTCTCCGGCACCGGCACCTCCTGGTCGTCGATGTTGCGCGAGTACTGGGATGGCTGGCGCACGACCGGGCTGGGTGCGACCGCCCCGACGCCGACCCTCGTCGGGCTGGTCGGATCGCTGTCCACGTTGCTTTTCGGCGGCGAGGGGCTGGCCCGCAACCTGCTGATCGTCGGGTGCCTGCCCGCCGGTGTGACCGGCGCCTGGTGGATGGCGCGGGGCGGCTCGAGCAGCAAGACGCGGGCGCTGATGATGGTGGCCTACGTGATCACCCCGGTGCCCTACAACGCCATCGCCGAGGGCCGCTGGGGGGCGTTGGGCCTGTGGGCGGGCCTGCCGTGGATGGTGGGCCTGCTCGGTCGTTCGGCCGGGGCCATGCCCTTCGCCGGCTCGGAATTCCCCACGCTGAAAGGCCTGCGGGCCACGGTGGCGCTGGGGCTGGTGACCGCTGCGGTCACCACCGTCCTGCCGCTGGCACCGTTGCTGATGGTGATCGTTGCGCTGTTGATGGCGGCGGTCGGCACGCTCGACCGCTCCGACCTGGCCCGGTGGGAGCGGGCGGTGCCCACCGCGATCGGCGCCTCGGCGATCGCCTTTGTGCTGCACCTGCCCTGGGCGATCGGGCTGCTCTTGCCGCTCCCGTCCTGGAGCGAGATCGTCGGGCCGGTCAGCACCGCTGGTGGCCCGGTGGCGCTGCGCGACCTGGTGTGGCTCGACTCCGGCCCCAACAGCTTCGGGCTCGTGCTGGTCGGGCTGCACCTTGCCGGCGCGTTCGCCATCCTCGTCGGTCGGGAGTGGCGGTTTCGACTGGCCACGCAGGGATGGGCGATCGCTCTGGTCGGTTGGGTGCTCGCCTGGATGGGCGAGGCGCGCATCGGGCCGGTGCTGCCTCCACCGGAGGTGACGCTGATGCTGCCGGTGATCGGGTTGTCGTTGGCCATCGGTGCCGGCCTGGCCGCATTTGAACGCGATGTCGCCGGCAGCGACTTCGGCTTCCGGCAGGTGTTTTCGATGGTCGCCGCCACCCTGATGGTCGTGGCGTCGGTCGCCTGGGTGGCACGCTCGGCCAACGGACGCTGGGGCCTGCCCGAGGAGGGCAACCTGGCGGTGGTCGGCACGTTGACCTCCCAGGCACCCGAGGGTGAGTACCGCACGCTGTGGCTCGGAGACGCCGACGTGTTACCGATGGGCTCATGGACGCTGTCCAACGGATCGAGCTTTGCGACGACCTCCGGCCTGTTCCCCCGCATTGGCGACTGGTTCGAAGGACCTTCGTCGAAGGGCACCGACACGCTCAAGGAGGCGCTCGAGGACGCGGTGGCCGGCAAGACCACCCGCCTGGGGCGCCTGCTGGGGGCGATGGGCATCAAGTACGTGGTCGTCGCCCAATCGGGAGCGCCGCTGGCCTACGACAAGGGCAAGGCGGTGGTCAAGCCCCCTGACAGCACGGTCAACGCCCTCGACGAGCAGCTCGACCTGGCCCGCCTGTCGGTGTCGAAGTCCGTGTTCATCTACGACAACTCGGCATTCACTCCCGAGGTGGCCGAGCTGCCGTCGGGTGCGCTCGACAAGGCGGGCAGCGACCTGGCAGCGATCCTGACCACCGATCTGAGCGGGGCCAAGGCGGCGCTTCCCGAGCGGGGACGGTTTGCCGACGGGTCCGGTGAGCTGGCCGATGACGTCGAGCTGTACGTTGCTCGAACCCACGATGCCAACTGGACCCTCACCGTCGGCGATGCCGAGGTCGAGCAGCGCCCTGCCTTCGGCTGGGCGTCCCAGGCGAGCATCTCCTCGGGCGGCGATGCCAGGCTGGTGTACTCGCCGCCGTTGGTGCGCAACCTGGCGGTCATCGTGCAGCTGCTTGCCCTGGTGGCAGCGATCAACATCGTCAGCCGACGCAGGACCGGGGTGATCAAGGTGGGCGGCCTCAAGCGGATGCTGGCCGACCGACGGGAGCTCGTTGCCGAGCGGAAGCTGCGGCGGGAACAGGAGCCAGAGGTGGACGGACCGCTGCTCCCCACCTCGGAGCTTCCGACGTTCACCATGGAGGGGGAGGAGGTGCCCTACGAGCCGCCCGAGAGCGACTGGTCCTTCGATGACGACGAGGAGCCGAGCCTCGACAGCGGTGCCCCAGCGGGCCTCGATGAGGAAGCGCAACCGGGGTTCGACGCCGATGCCAAGCCGGATGCTGCTCGCCCTGCGCCCGTGGCTTCCGATCGTGACGGCCCAACGACGCCGGACGGCCCGGCTCGACCCACCCCTCGGGATGGGGACGACGAGGCTGCGCCCGAGGTTCGGCCCGAGGCTGCGCCGGCTGCCCCGCCCGAGACCGTTACCCGGGAGACGTCCGAGGCTGACCGACGTGCCACGACCGAGGGCGATGAGGACACCGGGCTGGCCGACGAGCCC
Source organism: Candidatus Microthrix subdominans (assembly GCA_016719385.1). NCBI lineage: Bacteria > Bacillati > Actinomycetota > Acidimicrobiia > Acidimicrobiales > Microthrixaceae > Candidatus Neomicrothrix > Candidatus Neomicrothrix subdominans. The sequence continues at coordinate 17,404 of JADJZA010000010.1, forward strand.
CAACTGCTCGACGACAAGGCCGAGTGGGACCCCGGCGAGCTGGAGCCCGAGTGGATGGCCGAGCCGCCGGCGGTGCGCCGCCGTCGTCGTCGCCGCAACGTCGTGTTGCCCGGCGAAACCGAGACCGAGGCCGTCGTCGAGCCGTCCGGGGAGGAGCAGCCCGATGTCATCCCGTTCGGCGGCGGGGGCTCCGACGCTGAAGGGCCTGGCGACGAGGATGCAGCCGTCGCCGGTTCTGAGGACCATCCGGCAGGCAGCGGGCGCGGGCGCCGCCAGCGGCCACGGCTGCGGTTGGTGCGCGGCCGTCAAGACGATGAGCCCGATGAGCCCGACGCTGACGAGCCCGATGCGGCCGATGAGCGCGACGCTGACGAGCCCGATGCGGCCCAGCCGGCAGGTGGCCCGGCGGTGTCGGAGACGGGCGATACAGACGAGGAAGCACCGCCGCCGGTCGTGCGACGCCGTCGCTCCCGTCGCAACGGCGAGGAGGGCCGCACACCGGGCGAGGAGCGAGAGCCAACCGGTGACGACCCGAACGAGGAGCGGCCGTGAAGTTTGTCCGAATGGGCGTGATCACCGCGGTGTTGGCGGTGCTGGCCGCACTGTCCGCCGTCAGCTTGGACGGTCGACGGGCGGACTCTGCCGGGGAGCAGGTGGAACAGCGCCTCGGCCTCCTCAACGAGATGGTGACCGCCGACCCCGCCGGGACGCTCGACTCGACCTGGTACTGCGCGGCCACCCGGGTGCTGGAGGCCGGCAGCAGCAAACATGAGGTGCTGATTTCCAACGGCTCCGACGAGCCTGTCAACGTCGAGCTGCGGGCCGTCCCGCTGAACACGAAGGCCAAGGTGCAACCTCCTCAGAAGCTGGAGGTGGCCGCCAACAGCGTGGTCGTCTTCGATGCGTCCACCTTGTCGAAGGAGTCGTCGGCGGCGGTTGTCGTCGAGGTTCGCTCCGGCGAGGTGGTCGTCTCCCACCGGCTGACCAACGGCACGGGCAGCTCACAGGCGCCGTGCACCTCCCGCCCGTCGGGCTCGTGGGACTTCCCGTACGTCAACACCGAGAAGGACGCCACGGCCCGGCTGTTTCTGTTCAACCCCTACCCGGTTGCGGTGAGCGTTGACGTCACGCTGTCGACCACCGAGTACGTGCGGGTTCCCGCAGAGCTCAGCGGTGAGAGCGTTCCCCCCGGTCAGGTGAAGGTGATCAACCTCAACGAGCGTGCCCCCCGCCGGGACCGCCTGTCGGTGAGCGTGCGGTCCAGATCCGGGCTGCTGATCGCCGAGGTGGTGCAGACGTTCTCGAAGGACAACCTGGAGTTCAACCTGTCCTCGGGCGAGGGCGGCGACGGCAAGGTGGACAAGGAGGAGATCGGCGAGCAGCCGGTGAAACGACGAGGCGTGGCGCTCGTGTCGGGTAGCCCGCAAGCGACCACCCATGCCGGGTTCGTCGACGGGTTCACCCAAGGTGGGGTGATCGAGCAGTACGTGGTGTTGAATCCATCGGATCAGAACGCCGACGTCCAGCCGATCTGGATCACGCCGTACGGGCAGCCGCGTGACGGGATCGAGCCGCTGGCCAAGGTGATCCCGCCGGGCCGCGCCGAGACCATCTCGCTCGACCAGGAACAGCGAATCCCCCCAGAGGGGTTCCACCACGGGTTGGTGATCGCCGACCGGGGCGTGGCCAGCGCTCGGGTGCTGGTGAGCGTGGATGAGCGCAAGGACTCCACGGCGTCCGGCGACCAGCTGCGTCCCAAGCCGGCCACCGGCATCAGTATCTCACCGGGCATGCCCCTGGCCGCCGACCGCTGGTGGTCCGGTGGCATCACTCTGTCCGGCGACGATGAGGGCTGGCTGTTGGTCGACAACCCGTCCAGCACCGACTCGGCGTCGATCAAGTTGCTCGTCCACGGGGACGGCAAGGTGGAGGCGGCCGAAGGTCTTGACGACTTCAAGATCGAGGCCGGGGGCCAGCTGGCCATCGACCTCCGCAGCCTCAAGCTGCCTGCGGCAGCGTTGGTCGAGTTGCGGTCGACGGCTCCGGTACAGGTTGAGCAACGGTTGGTCAGCGCCGCTGCCGGCGACTACTCCTCGGGACCCGCCATACCCGATGCGAGCACGGTCGTGTCGCTGGCCGACGTCGTCGGATCGTCGGGTTGAGGTGATCGTTCAGCTGGTGATCGTCGCCGTCATCGTGGCGGTGACGATCGGGGTGGCGATCGCGTCCCGCCGCGTCGGTGGTGATGCCGCCCCGACCCCGAGCGGGTTCACCGTGCCTGGGCGGGTGGCGCGCAACGACTTCGAGCACCCCGAGCGGCCGTGGCTGGTGGCGGTGTTCACCTCGGAGACCTGTGACAGCTGCGCCGGTGTCGTCGAGCGGGCCGCCCCATTGGACTCGCCCGAGGTCGCCGTGGCGGCGGTCCCCGTGCAAGATCAGGCCGAGACCCATGCCAAGTACCGCATCGATGGGGTGCCGACCACGATCATCGCCGATGCGCACGGCACGGTGGTCGACAGCTTCCTCGGACCGGTGCAGACGATCCAGTTGTGGGACGCGGTCGCGGCGGCCCGGGCAGCGATCGAAGGCCCGGAGGGCTAGCCGTTTGCGATCGTGACCTGGTCGTCCGTGGCGGGGCTGTCCCCGTTGGGCGCTGTTCCCTGGTCGGACGCGCCGTCGACGACGACGCCGCCGGTGTCGGTGGCGGGGCCATCCGTCCCCGTGCCGTCACCGCTGTCACCGCCGCCGTCCGTGTCACCAGATGTCGTGGTCTCATCCTCGGGGATCGATGACGTCGTCGATGACGTGGAGGTCGACGTGGAGGTCGACGAGGAACTGGTGGTGGTTGAACTGCTGGTCGAGGAACTGCTGGTCGAGGATGAGGACGTCGTCGGATCGCCGGTGGTGGTGGTGACCCACTCGGGCCGCTTGGCGCCGATCTCGGGTGCTGGGAGCAGCGGGTTGCCACACCGGCAGCGGGTCACCGGTCGTGGGCCGCCCGACTTGCCCGAGTCGTCCTTGTCGACGAGCACCGCTGTTCCGGCCTCGAGGTTTGACGCGACCGGGAACGGCTTGCCCTGATCGTTCAACCCGTGGTTGGTGAACTTCGTGTCCTCGCCCAGCACCTGCGGCTCCAGGGTGTCGATGTAACCATCGACATCGTCCTGACTCATGCCCAACACCTCGGCATAGGCGGCCTTGGCCTCCGGGCGCTGATCGAGTTCGTCCTTCAGCATTTCCTTGTCGCAGCCGCCGCCTTGCCGGGCGCCGGCAAAGCCCTGGAAGACCGGACCGGTGTCCGGTGCGACGTCGACGGGAGCGGTGAAGGCGCCCTGGCCGGGCGCCGTCACGGATTCGAACACGAAGTCGCTCTCCTGCACCACGTCGTCACCGGCCGCTTCGTCGGTGTCGTTTCCGCAGCCGGCGGCCACCAGCGAGAATGCCACCAACCCGCCGATCAGTGCGCCGACAAGCGGTGAGCGGGTTCGTACACGCATGGTCATAGCCTCTCTCAGTGTTCTTGACCGGACGAGGCGACCCTAGCGCCGTGTTGTCCGGAATGCCGCGGAACGCCGTGAAGCGCGAAGAACGCCATCACAGCCCCCGTGGTGTACGCCGACAGGTTGGCCTTGCCGGCGAAGCCCTCAGTGCACCTCGGCGGTGTCGTGGGACGGGGTGTCGGATCGGTCATCGCCCGAGCCAACGACCGAGTCGCTTGCGGGCTCGCTGGCGGTGAAGCTGCCGAGGTAATCGGCTGGCGGGGCCGAACCAGGGTCGGGCGGGTGGCCCGGTTCGCCGGTGCGTCCAACCTTCACCAGGCGCAGCACCTCGGCACCGTCGATCGTTTCGTGCTCGAGCAGCTGGCGGGCCACCAGATCCAGGCCGTTGCGCTCGGTGCGCAGCAGCTCGCGGCATCGGCTCTGGGCTCGACGCAGGATCTTCTCGGTCTCCTCGTCGATGACCCGGGCCATCTCGTCGGAGTACTCCTTGGTGCTCATCAGGTCGTCGCCGAGGAACACGGCGCCCTGGGATCCCCATGCCATCGGCCCAACCCGCTCGGACATGCCCCATTCCTTCACCATCGAATGGGCGAGCTGGGTGGCCTTGACCAGGTCGTCGGCGGCGCCGGTCGACACCATCTCGAACGTGATCTCCTCGGCGGTGCGACCGCCGAGCATCATCACCAGGCGGTCCTCGATGAAGTTCTGGCGGTGGATGTGGCGCTCCTCGTCGGGCAGCGTCATCGTGACGCCCAACGCCATGCCGGCCGGGATGATCGTCACCTTGTGCAGCGGATCCATTTCGGGGAGCACCGCAGCGCACACCGCGTGGCCGGCCTCGTGGTAGGCGATCGCTTCCTTTTCGGTGTCGCTGAGCACCATCGACTCGCGCCGCTGGCCCATCATCACCCGGTCACGGGCGTCCTCGAAGTGGTGGGCATGGATCTCGGAGGCGCCTTCGCGCACGGCGAAGAGGGCGGCCTCGTTGACCAGGTTGGCCAGATCGGCGCCGGACATGCCAGGAGTGCCGCGGGCGACCAGGTTGAGGTCGACGTCCGGCGACATCTTCTTGGCCTTGACGTGCACCTCGAGGATGCGGCGTCGATCCTCGAGCTCGGGCAACGGCACGACGACCTGGCGGTCGAAGCGGCCGGGACGCAGCAGGGCGGGATCGAGGATGTCGGGGCGGTTGGTCGCCGCCATCATGACGATGCCCTCGGTGGCCTCGAAGCCGTCCATCTCGCTGAGCATTTGGTTGAGCGTTTGCTCCCGCTCGTCGTGCCCGCCGCCCATGCCGGCCCCACGCTTGCGGCCGATCGAGTCGATTTCGTCGACGAAGATGATCGCCCGTCCGGCCTTGCGGGCCGATTCGAACAGATCGCGCACCCGGCTGGCGCCGACGCCGACGAACATCTCCATGAAGTCCGAACCGGTGACCGACATGAACGGCACCCCGGCCTCGCCGGCGACCGCCCGGGCAATCAGGGTTTTACCGGTGCCCGGCGGGCCGACCAGCAGCACGCCCTTGGGCACGCGGGCACCGATCGCTGCGAAGCGGTCCGGCTCCTTGAGGAAGTCGACGACCTCCCGGATCTCCATCTTGACGCCGTCGTATCCGGCGACATCGGCGAAGGTCGTGCCCGGACGCTCGGACGAGTAGGTCTTGGCCTTGGAGCGACCGATCGACATGACGCCCGACATCTGGCCCGACGCACGGCGCTGCATCCAGGCGAAGAAACCGAGGATCAGGGCGAAGGGCAAGATGATCGAGAGCAGCGACAACAGGCCGCTCTGCTGGGGAGTCTCGAAGGTGTACTCAACGTTGTTGTCCCTCAGGAGGACCTCGAGGTCCTGCGGGTTCTCGGCCGGGCCGGTCGACGTGAAGGTCTTGTCACCGTCGCCCTTGAAGGTGCCCTCGATCTTGCCGGTGGTGTTGTCCCAGGTGATGGACTTCACTTTGTCCTGCTTGACCTGGGCGACCAGCTGGTCGTACCGCAGCTCATCGGAGGGTGCCTCGGCGCTCGAGAAGTACAACACCGAGCCGATGACGATCGCGAGCAGGACGAACATCGACCAGCTCGGAAGCTTGCCGCCGAGGAAGCCACTCGGGGACGAGCCACCGGAGCCCTGACGTTGGGGGCCCTGGCCTGAGGGCTGCGGAGGTCGGGTCTGCTCTGGCATCGCAGGCAGTCTACGGGGTGCCACCACCATCGGCGACGCACGCCCCGGCACACTGTGGGGGATCCCAGGTAATCGTGGTCACGAGAGGGTCCATGAGCTGCTCGTCCCCGGCCGGTACGGTGTGAACATGAGTCGCACCGGGAGCAGAATATGTGCCCGCCCCTACTGCTCAAAGGTGGCAGCGGCCACCCTGTCGTATGCCTATGAGTCCGGGTCGGTGTGGTTGGACGACCTCACGGTGGATTCCCATCCGATGGTGCACGACCTGTGCGAGCTGCACGCCGACGCCGTGACCGTGCCCAAGGGATGGCGCGTGGTCGACCGCCGCAGAAGCGATGCCGTGGTTTCCCAGCTCGCCGTCGGTTAGCTCAACCGATGAACCAACGTTCGCGCCGGGAGGCCGCCAAGCCCACCCCCGACCCCGTGCTGACGCGTCTGGTCTGGCTCGCAGCCCTGTGGCTGGGGTCGCGGCTGATCGCTGGAGTGATCGCAGCGCCCTTCCTCGGCGAGGGCGCACAGCTCGACCCGGCACGCCTGGTGATCACCCAGGTGCCGTTCTGGGCGGCGACGGTCGGGGGGTTGTACTGGATCTCCCGACGGGAGGGAGAGCGGTTCGGGCCCTTCGTGCGCTGGGGTTTCAAGCCCCCCGACGCCCTGGTCGGTCTGGTCGCCGGCTTTGGCCTGCACTGGGGCGTGAACCTGCTGTACCGGGCGCTCGACAGCGTCGGTGTCTCGGGAGACCCGTCCGAGTCGGCCCGCAAGCTGGTCGAGGCGTCGCCCGGCGTACTCGGCAAGGTGACGCTGGTCGTGATGGTGTCGGTGGGCGCGCCGTTGGTCGAGGAGCTTTACTACCGCGGCGTCGCCCAGCGCACTGCGGTCGAACTGGCGGGCGGCACGGCCGCACCGTGTGTCAACCGGCGCAGCGCGTTGGGTGCGGCGATCGGCATCGGGGCGGTGGCGGTGTTTTTCGCCCTCAGCCACATCAACTCCGGTGCCGACCTGATCCAGGTGCCCGGTCTGGTGCTGGTCGGGGTGGTGCTCGGCACCCTCACCTGGCGATTTGATCGGCTGGGCGCATCCATCGTTACCCACGGGGTGTTCAACCTGTGCAGCCTGCTGGTGCTGTGGGGCGTCTCAACTCCGCTGTTGGCCGGATAGTTCGCCCGCCCGTCGATGAGGAGTTGGTGTGCCGTCATGGCACCATGGGGCGATGACCGACCTGGCTGATTCCCCCGCGCCCGGGCACCTCACCGACCACGCCGGTCTGTCCGAACCGACACCCCTGGCCGATGGGCGCTCGGGTGGCGCCGGCCCGAGCGCCGGTCGTTCCGCCAAGCCGTCGATCGGTCGCCGCTGGCCCGGGGGCTTTTCGCCGGCGCAGGCGGCCAACTACGCGGTGCTGACGGCGGCGACCGTCTTCATCTTCGTGTCCCTCAACCGGGCCGGCGGGCTGTGGTCGCGCCACCCCGACCGGTGGGGACATGGGCGCCCACGTGTGGGGCCCCGCCTACTTGAAGGACACCCTGTTGGCGTCGTTCCGGCTGTCGGGCTGGAGCCAGGACTGGTACGCCGGGTTCCCCGTCTACACCTTCTACATGGTCGTGCCGGCGCTGGCGATCGTCGCACTCGACGTTGGCCTTCCCCCGTTGGTGGGCATCCCGCTGCTGGCCCTCAGCGTCGGCGCCCTCGTCTACGGCTGGTCGCTTTTTACCCATCGGCTGGCACGGGCGGCGATGGTCGTCGCAGCGGTGGTGATCATCCCGCTGTGCATCGACCTCGACCCCAACGTCGCGTTCAAGCTGGTGACGGTGTCGGGGCTGCTGGCGATGCCCTGGGCTGCGTACTTTCTGGGCACCTCGCTGCGGCTGCGCTTTCCCGGCCCGATGATGATGGTGATGGCCGCGCTGGTCTTCGTCTGGGACTCGCATTTCACGATCTACGGCGGCAACGCGGCGTCGACGATGGCGGGGGAATTTTCGTTCTCGATCGCGCTCGCCTTGGCGCTGGTCTTCCTCGGCGTCGTCGCCCGCGGCCTGGAGACCGGCCGCCATGCGTCGTTGGCGGTCGTTCTGTTCGGCCTGGTCGCCACCTGTCACGTCATTCCGACGTCCTACGCCATCGCCGGCGCCCTCGCACTGTGGGTGCTGCGCTTCGGGTGGCGTCAGCTCGCCTGGGTGGCCACCGTCGGGGTGTCCGGCACGTTGCTGGCGTCGTTCTGGATCGTGCCGTTCTTCCTGCGGCGCGCCTACCTCAACGATATGGGCTGGGAGAGGCTCGGCCCGCCTGTCGATGACAAGCCGGCCACTTTCTGGCAGTACCTGCTTCCCAACACGATGCCCTACCACCAGATCATCATTGGTCTGGCGGTCATAGGCGCGGTGCTCAGCATCGTCAAAGCCAACCGGGCCGGCCTCACCTTCCTCGTCTGGACCGTCCTCGGCGCCTGCATGTTCCTGGTTTTGCCGCAGGGACGGTTCTGGAACGCCCGGGTCCTGCCGTTCTACATCCTGTCGCTCGACCTGCTCGCGGCCGTGGGCGTCACCTTGCTGATCGGCGCCCTGGCGTCCTTCGTTGCGTCGCAACCGCACTGGCGGACTGCCGCAACCGGGGTGCTCGCCGGAGCATCGGTGATCACGGTGTTCCTGGCGGTCGCGCTCCCGTTGGGGCTGCCACCCACCGCCAAGTCCACCGTCGTGAACGCCTCGACCGTCGTCGTCAGCCAGACCTCGGTGACCCAGCTCGACGGCCGTCAGTTCGGCCCCTTCCTGTCCACCCAATCCAACGTGGCCAGCAGCTGGGCAACCTGGAACTTCGCTGGCCTCGAGGCCAAGGACCGGTACCCGGAGTTCTCCAACCTGATAACGACGATGCGCCGCATCGGCGAGGAGCGGGGTTGCGGTCGGGCGATGTGGGAGTACTACGAGGAGCTCGGTGATTACGGCACGCCCATGGCTCCGATGATGTTGCCCTACTTCACCGACGGCTGTATCGGCTCGATGGAGGGCCTGTACTTCGAGGCGTCGATGACCACGCCGTTCCACTTCCTCAACCAGGCGCTCCTCTCCGCCAATCCGTCCCGCGCGATGCGCAACATGCCCTATCAGGGCCTCAACGTCGAGGAGGGCGTCAAGCGCCTCCAGCTGTACGGCGTGAAGTACTACCTCAGCCGCAGCAAGGCGGCCACCGACCAGGCCCGGGCGCTCACCGAGGGGCCCGACGCGATGCTCACCGAGGTGGCGGAGGTTCCCTCGCAGGGGCTCGCCGACGACACCGAGGTTGAACAACAGCCGTGGGTCATCTTCGAGGTGGCCAACTCCGAGCTGGTGAGCGGCCTCGACCACCAGCCGGTCGTGATGGACGACGTCGCCTCCAACCACGACGCCTGGCTGGACCCGACCGTCGCTTGGTACAACGATTCCGGCGCCTGGTCCACGTTCCTTGCCGCCGACGGGCCGAAGGAGTGGACACGGGTGTCCTGCGGGAAGCGGCCTGGTGAGGTGAGCGTGGACGAGCCCTACGGGCGAGTCTGCGACGGGGTCGAGCCGAGCGAACCGGTGACCCCGGCCGAGGTGAGCGACATCGTCGTCGAGCAGCAGTCGATGTCGTTCACCGTCGACGAGGTGGGCAAGCCGGTCCTGGTCAAGATGAGCTACTTTCCCAACTGGCGGGCCGAGGGGGCCGAGGGCCCCTATCGCGTCGCACCCAACCTGATGGTCGTCGTGCCCACCGAGAACGACGTCACCTTGACCTACGGGCGCAGTTGGGTGGAGGTGCTGGGCGCGGCGCTGTCGCTGCTCGGCCTGGTGATCGTCGTCTCGCTGCTCGCGCTGAAGCTTCCCCGCTTTCGGCGGGCCTGGCAGTTCGCCTATGACGCCGAGACGAGCGATCCCGGGGCGCCGACCGCCAGGCGGTACTACGCACGCGCCTGGCCGTGGACGAGGAAGGGGTCATCGAGCCGCCGCAAAATGCCGGGGCCCGACGCGACACCGGAGTCCGCCGGGCCCTCGGGCCGCCGTGACCCCGACGCCACGTTGGAGCCATCGCCCGATTGGATTGTCGAGGCGCAGGCACCGGCAGACGTCGCCGACGACCCCGGGCAGGGGGACGACCGCTGATCGCGACGGCCCGCCACGTGGGTCGTCACCCCGGCTCAGCACTAGTGTTGCCGCCCGTGGCAGACTTGGACGGCATCTTTAAGGCCTACGACGTGCGAGGCCTGGTTCCCGACCAGCTCGATGAGCCGCTGGTCGAGCGGATCGGCGCTTCGTACGCCCGGTTTCTCATCGGCGGGACCGAGGGCGAGGTGGCCCCGTCTCGGGTCCTCGTCGGGCGCGACATGCGCCCGAGCGGACCCGGCTTCGTCGCAGCGTTCGCTCGCGGGGTGACCAGCCAAGGCCTCGATGTCGTCGACCTCGGCCTGTGTTCCACCGACGAGGTGTACTTCGCCAGCGGGTCGATGGACGCACCGGCGGCCATGTTCACGGCGTCGCACAATCCTGCGGGATACAACGGCATCAAGTTCTGTCGCTCCGGGGCGCGTCCCCTGGGGCTCGACAGCGGCCTCGATCGGGTTCGCGACGACGCTCGCGCCGACCTCGAGCCCATGGGCGAGCCCGGTTTGGTGACGACCGCCGACGTGCTCGAGCAGTTTGTTGACCACGTGCGCAGCTTCGTCGACGTCGACCGCCTCAGCCCCCTCTCGGTGGTCGCCGACGTTGCCAACGGCATGGGTGGCCTGGTCGTGCCCGCAGCGTTCGAGGGCCTCAACCCGAAGCTGGAGGTGATGTACGGCGAGCTCGACGGCAGCTTCCCCAACCACCCCGCCGACCCGCTGCAGCCCGAGAATCAGGCCGACCTCCGGGCCCGGGTGCTCGAGGTGGGTGCTGATGTGGGCCTGGCCTTCGACGGCGATGCCGACCGCGTGTTTCTGGTCGACGAGCAGGGCCAGGGTCTGTCGGGTTCGACAACGACGGCGATCATCGCCGCCGCCATGCTGCGCGAACACCCCGGTGCGACGATCATTCACAATCTGATCGTCTCGAAGGCGGTGCCGGAGGTGATCGCCGAGGGGGGCGGCGTCGCCGTTCGCACCCGGGTTGGACACAGCTACATCAAGGCGGTCATGGCCGAGCACGACGCCCTCTTCGGCGGCGAGCATTCGGCCCACTATTACTTTGCCGACAACTACCGGGCCGACTCCGGCCTGATTGCCGCCATGGTCGTTCTCGCCGAAATGTCCCGCAGCGGTCAACCCCTCTCGGAGCTGCGCCAACCCTTCGAGCGCTACGCCGCATCCGGCGAAATCAACTCGGTGGTCGCCGACCCGATCGGAACGATGGCCCGGGTCGAGGAGGCCTACATGGGTGCCGACCGCGATCATCTCGACGGCCTCACCGTCGATTTGGGTGATTGGTGGTTCAACCTTCGGTCCTCCAACACCGAACCGCTGTTGCGGCTCAACCTGGAGGCGGCCGACGACGAGGCGGTAGCCGAGCATTCCGCCGAGGTTTTGACGCTGATTCGAGGCAAGGAATCGTGATCTACCGTTCCATCACACTGAGACGACCCTGAAAGGAGCCAACCACATGGCGCTCTCCCCCGTGCTTTTGGAGGTGCTGGCCTGTCCCGAGGACAAAGGCCCCCTGTACTACCTGGAAGATGAGAACGCGTTGTACAACCCGCGCCTCACCCGCCGCTACCACATCACCGACGACATCCCGATCATGTTGATCGAGGAGGCCGAGACCGTCGACGCCGCCGAGGCCGAACGCATCACGGCCAAGATCGACGCTGACGGCATCTCGCCCACCTTCCCCGAAACCTCCGGTCAGTGAGCTCGCCCGACGCCTTGGTGCTCGACACGGTCGGCATGTTCGACGCGGCGTTCGGATTGCCCGACCAGATGGCCGCTGCGGTCGAAATCGCGTCGGCCGTCGACGGGCTTCCCGACGCGTCCAAGATCACCTCGTTGCTGATGGTGGGCATGGGCGGATCGGGTATCTCGGGCGATGTCGTGTCGCTGGTGGCCACCGACCACGGACGGGTACCCATCGACGTCAGCCGTCACTACGAGCTGCCGGCGTACGTGGGGCCTAACACCCTCGTGATGGCGGTGTCCTTCTCGGGCGGGACGGAGGAGACCGTCGTTGCCACCGAGGCCGCCATCGCCGCCGGCGCCCCGGTGGTCGCAGTGACCACCGGAGGCCGGCTGGGTGAGATGGTGTCTGCCGCTGGGGGCGCGGTCTGTGGCCTTCCCGACGGTATCCCGTTGCCGCGTGCGGCGATCGGCGCCGTCGGCCTGGCGCCGATCGTGCTCGCCACCCGTATGGGCCTGATGGACCACACCGCCGGCGCGGTCGACTCGGCGATCGAGGCGGCCGCCACACGGCTGGAGGCCAACGCCGGCTTCACGCAGGGCACCGTCAACGACGCCCGTACCCTGGCACGCCGGATCGAGCGCACCCAGCCGATCATCTACGGGGGCGGACGGGTCGGCGAACTTGCCGCCTACCGTTGGAAGGCCCAGGTCAACGAGAACGCCAAGGCACCCGCCTACTGGGGCAGCGTCCCCGAGGTGTGCCACAACGAGATCTGCGCCTGGGGCCAACACGGCGACGTCACCCGCCAGGTCAACTCGATGGTGTACCTGCGCCACGACGGTGAGCACCCCAACGTCGCCCGCCGCTTCGATTTTCTCGCCCAGATCACCGCCGAAGTGGTCGCTGAGATCTTCGAGGTGCGGGCCAAAGGTGACTCGGCGCTGGCCCGCTTCTACGATCTGGCAGCGTTCGGCGACCTGGTCAGCCTGTGGATGGCGGTGGAAGCCGGCGTCGATCCTGGCCCGATCCCTGCCATCGCCGACCTGAAGGCCTACCTGGCCAACTAGGTGGTTCGCCGCCTGCCCGACCAACCCCGCAGCGATTCGACGTCGTTGCGCACCCATTCGCAATCATGAGGAGACTTACATGCTGACCCCCGACGACTACAAGGTTGCCGATCTCTCGCTGGCCGGATTTGGCCGCAAGGAGATCGAGCTGGCCGAACACGAGATGCCCGGCCTGATGGCCATCCGCGCCCTGTTCACCGACGAGGCGCCGCTGAAGGGCGCGCAGATCACCGGCTCGTTGCACATGACGATCCAGACCGCAGTGCTGATCGAGACGCTGACCGCCCTGGGCGCCGAGGTGCGCTGGGCCAGCTGCAACATCTTCTCCACCCAGGACCACGCCGCCGCCGCGATCGCCGTCGGCCCCAACGGCACCCCCGACGCCCCCGACGGTGTGCCGGTGTTCGCATGGAAGGGCGAGACGCTCGAGGAGTACTGGTGGTGCACCGAGCAGGCGCTGCGTTGGCCCGGCACCGAGACCGGTGGCCCCAACATGATCCTCGACGACGGCGGCGACGCCACCCTGTACGTGCACAACGGCACCAAGTACGAGGCCGCTGGTGAGGTGCCCGAGGCCGACGAGGACGACCCCGACGAGTGGAAGGTCATCCTGGCCTCGCTCAAGGCGTCGCTGGCCGAGGACACCAACCGCTGGACCAAGATCGGTGCCGGCATCAACGGCGTCACCGAGGAGACCACCACCGGGGTGCACCGGCTGTACCAGATGTTCGAGTCCGGCGAGCTGCTGTTCCCGGCGATCAACGTCAACGACTCGGTCACCAAGTCCAAGTTCGACAACCTGTACGGCTGCCGTCACAGCCTGATCGACGGCATCAACCGCGCCGTCGACGTGATGCTCGGCGGCAAGACCGCAGTCGTCGCCGGGTACGGCGACGTCGGCAAGGGCTGCGCCCAGTCGTTCAAGGGCCAGGGCGCCCGGGTGATCATCACCGAGATCGACCCGATCTGCGCGCTGCAGGCCGCCATGGAGGGCTTCCAGGTCGCCCGCCTCGAGGACGTGATCGGCACCGCCGACATCTTCATCTCCTCCACCGGCAACAAGAACGTGATCACCCTCGATCACATGGCCGCCATGAAGCACCAGGCGATCGTCGGCAACATCGGCCACTTCGACAACGAGATCGACATGTCCGGGCTGCTGCGCAGCTCCGACATTCAGCGGGTGACCGTCAAGCCGCAGGTCGACGAGTTCACCTGGCCCGACGGGCACTCGATCATCATGTTGTCCGAGGGGCGCCTGCTCAACCTGGGCAACGCCACCGGCCACCCCAGCTTCGTGATGAGCTGCTCGTTCTCCAACCAGGTGCTGGCCCAGATGGAGCTGCACCAGTCGATTGAGAACTACCCGCTGGGCGTGCACCGTCTGCCCAAGCAGCTCGACGAGGACGTCGCCCGCTACCACCTGGACGCCCTCGGCGTGCGCCTGACGACGCTGACCGACGACCAGTCCAAGTACCTGGAGATCCCCAAGGACGGGCCCTACAAGCCCGACCACTACAAGTACTAGAACCCTCTTCGCCTTCGGCGATTCTGGTTTCGAGCGTGGCCCGAGAGTTGATCCTCTCGGGTCACGTCCGTTTTGATGCGACTCCGATCGCCGCTTTCTCGCCGCCTGGTCACCGTCGGTTCGGTACAGTCCGGCCGAGGGGGAGAGCGATGACCGAAGCGAGTGATTGGGCGGGGAAGGTGGCCGTGGTCACCGGCGGCGGGTCGGGCATCGGGGCGGCGCTGTGCCGACGCTTCGCCGAGGCGGCCATGTCGGTGGTCGTCGCCGACGTCGACGCGGTCGCGGCCGCCGACGTGGCCACCCACCTCACCGAGGATGGCGTGCTGGTCGGCGGCGCCCGTGCGATACCGATCGCGGTCGACGTTGCGTCGGCCGACGACGTTGCGGCGCTCGGGGAGGCCACGATGGACGCATTCGGTGGCGTGCATCTGGTGTGCAACAACGCCGGGGTGTCGGCGGGTGGACTCTCCTGGGAGGTGCCATTGGCCGACTGGCAATGGGTGATGGAGGTCAACCTGTGGGGCGTCGTCTACGGCGTGCGCACGTTCGTACCGCTGATCGTCGGATCGGGCGGCGGCCACATCGTCAACACCGCGTCGATGGCGGGGCTGACCTCGCCGCCGTTCATGTCGCCCTATTCGGTGGCCAAGCACGGCGTGGTGGCCCTGTCCGAGGCGCTGTACCACGAGCTGTCGTTTACCCACCCGGAGGTTGGCGCCTCGGTGCTCTGCCCCGGTTGGGTGCGCACCCGCATCCACGAGGCCGGCCGAAACCGGCCGGCGCGGCACGGCGGGCCGACATCGTTCGCCGAGGCAGGCGAGGGGGACGCGGCGGCGAGCGGAATGGGTGACGTGGTCAGCCGGCTGATCGAGTCGGGCATGGAACCGACCGACGTGGCCGACCTCGTGTGGTCGGCCGTGCTGCAACGTCGCTTCTGGGTGTTCACCGGTGACGACTGGATCGCCATGGCCGCGGAGCGGGCTCGCGGCGCCTTCGCCGGCATGAACCCACAACTGCAGATCCCCGGCGTTGATCTCACCGACGACGCGGTGGGCCCTGAGGACACGCCGACCGACTGACCGGTGGCCTCGTCGTGATCAACACGGCCCGCCCGGCCCGAAATGTGGCATGTGAAATTGGGAACTGACTGGTAGCGTCATGGGGAATGGAAGCAACCATTGACGCTGTTGGACGCCTCGTCGTGCCGAAGCCACTGCGAGAAGCGCTCGGGCTCGAAGCTGGCTCGACGGTCGACATCAGCCTGTACGGTCCTGGCCTTCAGCTCGTTCCCCAAGGCAGGACGGCTCGGTTGCAGACGGTGGACGGACAGTTGGTCGCCGGGTCGGACACAGTCATCGATGATGACACGGTGCTTGGCCTGATCGATGCGGGACGGAGATGATGAGTGAAAGTCGCCGTGGATACGAGCGTCGCCGTCCCCCTGATCATGCAGGCTCACACGTCCCGCCGGCAGGTTCGAGGGGCTTGGTTGCGCTGGCCGCCCTCGACAATGGGCTGGGCCTCCTCAGCCGAGACAACAGCGCTGCAGCGACGTACGCGACGCTCGGTGTTGAGGTTGAGATGATCCGGTGAGGTAGGGGTTGCGCCACCGGTCACGCTTAGCGAAGCCCAAGGGTGTCGATCCCGGTGGGCAGCTTGGCCGGGTCCCAGCCGAGCCTGGCAAGAGCCTGACCACAGGCGTAGCGGTCGGTCATGCCCCCCACCCAGCGCACGGCCGCCCTCGTCGCCTCGGTCGAGCCGGCCGCCGGCCGTGCGCCGGATTGACCCCGCTCTGCGGCATCGTTGCCGAAGAGATCGACGGGCAGCATTCCCGGACGGTCGGCGTAGTACTCGACCAGTGCGGACAGGATGCTCACCACCGAGTTGCCCGCCGCCACCGAAGCCGGCCGCAGGTAGATGTTGTCGTAGTTGAAGCGACGGAAGGCAGCGAGGGCATCGGCGGCCTGGCCGGTCATCGCGATCACCCCGCAGCTGCGCCCCACCTCGATGACGTCGGCGATGAAGGCCCGCAGCTGTCCGGAGCGGACCCCGCCGCCGTAGGCCGCGACCTGTTGGGGTAGGGCCGAGCGGTCGACGATGCCGGCCGAGACCGCATCCTCGAAGTCGTGGGCGGTATAGGCGATGCGATCGGCCCAGCTGACGACGAGGCCCTCGGGCGTGGCCGGCCGTGGTCGTGACCAACTGTGGTTGCGGACCCCGTCGAGCGTCTCGGCGCACAGGTTGAGAGGTAGAAGCACCTCGTTTGCGCCCCAGACGGCGTGGTCGTAGCCCTCGCTGACATACGGGCTGAGCGCATCCTCGGAGGCGTGCCCCCCGGGGCCGTGCCCACAGTCGTGGCCGAGCGCGATCGCCTCGGTGAGCGCCACGTTGAGCCGCAGAGCACCGGCGATCGCCACCGCCACCTGGGCCACCTCGAGGGCGTGGGTCAGTCGGGTGCGCTGGTGGTCGTCGGGGAAGATGAACACCTGCGTCTTGCCGGCCAGGCGACGAAAGGCGGAGGAGTGCAGGATGCGGTCACGGTCGCGTTCGAAACAGGTCCGCTCGGCGTCGGGTTCCTCGGGGCGGAGCCGGTCGCCGGCGCCGTGCGCCCTGGTGGCGCCGTCGGTCATCCAGGCGTGCTCGGCCCGTTCGCGGGCGACGCGGTCGGCTCGCTTCGTGGGGGAGGGGTTGCCGTCGGGCGCTGCGATGCGCAGCGTGCCGCCCGCGTGAGCGGACCGCACCTGCTCGGCGTCCGTTTCGAGGCCGTCGGCGTGGTGGCCCGGTGTGTCGGCGGGATCGGCGGCGACGCGGTGCCCACCCATCGTGGCCGCCCAGCGACGGGTGCGTTCGCCGTCGGCGATCGACGGCTGGGAGTCCGTCGTGGAAGAGGTGCTCATGGAGGACGATCCTATGGAGCCGCGGTGACATCCAACCCGCCGCCTCCGTCGTCGCGTCTACCTTTCGTCGCCGGGCTCGACCGTTGCGGGCCGGGAGCGGGTCGGCTCCTACGCTGGTGCGGTGAGCGATTTTGTTGATGAGACCGGTGTGTTCGTCAAGGCGGGCGAGGGTGGTGCCGGCGCGGTCTCGTTTCGGCGAGAGGCCCATACCCCCAGGGGCGGGCCCGACGGTGGCGACGGCGGGCGGGGCGGTGACGTGTGGTTTGTCGCCAACCGCAACGTCGCCTCGCTGCTCGCCTTTCGCGACCACCCGCACCGGAAGGCGACCAGCGGCCGCCACGGCGGCGGCAAGGGCAAACACGGCCCCGGCGGAGAAGACCTGTTCGTTCCGGTGCCCGAGGGCACGATCGTGCGCTCGCGGGACGGCGAAGTGCTCGCCGACCTCGTCGCCCACGGCGATCGCTGGCTGGCCGGAGAGGGGGGGCGGGGCGGGCACGGCAATGCACGGTTTCTCTCCAACCAGCGTCGGGCGCCCGACTTTGCCGAGCAGGGGGAACACACCGAGGAGCAGTTCCTGGTCCTCGAGCTGAAGCTGATGGCCGACGTGGCGCTGGTCGGGTTCCCCAACGTCGGGAAGAGCACGCTGATCGCTGCGATCTCGGCGGCCAAGCCGGAGATCGCCAACTACCCGTTCACCACGTTGGTCCCCAACCTGGGCGTTGTGCGCACCGACGATGGCTTCGAAATGGTCGTCGCCGACATTCCCGGCCTGATCGAAGGCGCAGCGACCGGTCGGGGCCTGGGCCACGCCTTCCTTCGTCACATCGAACGGGCGCGGGTGCTGGTGATCATGGCCGACATCGCCCCGCCGGAGGCCCGCATGTACGAGGCCGACCGCGACGAACAGGAGCGCGTGCTGCTCGGCGAGCTGTTGGATTATCGACCCGAGTTGCTGGAGCGGGCCAAGATCCGGGTGGCCGCCCGGGCCGACCTGGCACCCGACGCTGCAGCGGAGGCCGCCGTCGACGGCTGGTTGCCGGTGTCGGGGGTGACCGGCGAGGGCACGAGGGAGCTGATCGGGGCCATGCGGCGGGCGGTCGAAGAGGCCCGGGAGACCAGCGAGGATCCGAGCGCATACGTGGTCCACCGGCCCGAACCCGAGGGCATCCGGGTGGAGCGGGAGCTCGACGGATCGCTGCGCGTCATCGGCCGGGAGGCCCGACGGGCGATCGCCCTGTCGGACCTGACCAACCCGGGGGCGCTGGCCGAGGCCCAGCGGCGCCTGAAGAAGCTGGGGGTGAACCGGGCGCTGGGCCGGGCGGGCGCCAAGGAGGGCGACCTGGTGCACATCGGCACCATGTCCTTTGAATACGGCGAGGACGACCTGGCGTGAGGGTGCTGTCGTGAGGGTGCGGCCATGAGGGTGATCGCCAAGATCGGCACCTCGTCGGTGACCGACGAGGCCGGTGAGCTGCGAAGCGAAGCGATCGAGGCGGTGGCCGCCGAGGTGGCCACCGTGCGGGGTGCCGGCCACGAGGTGGTGCTGGTCAGTTCCGGTGCCGTCGCTGCGGGGCTGCCGGCCCTTGGCCTGAGTGGCGCGGCCCGTCCCCGAGACCCGAGGGCGCTGCAGGCGGTGGCGTCGGTGGGCCAGGTGCGCCTGATGGAGCGCTACGCCTCGATCTTTGCCCACGCCCACGACACGGTCGTCGGCCAGTTGCTGGTCGTCCCGGCCGACTTTGGCGCCCGGGACAAGTACCTGCACGCCCGGGCGACGCTGCAGGCGATGCTGACGATGGGTGTACTGCCCATCGTCAACGAGAACGATGCCCTGGCCGACGACGAGCTGCGCTTCGGCGACAACGATCGGATCGCCGCGCTGCTCGCGCAGGCCCTGGCCGCCGACGTTCTCGTGCTGTTGACCGACCAGGCCGGGCTGTTAACCGCCGACCCCCGGTTGGACTCGTCGGCGTCGCTGATCGAGGACATCGCCCAGGTCGACCGGGAGATGGAGGCGTTGGCGGGCGGCTCGGGCTCGAACCGCGGCACCGGGGGGATGACCTCCAAGCTGGCCGCCGCCAAGATGGCCACCTGGTCGGGTGTGCGCACCGTGATCGCAGCCGCCGAGCGGCCGGGGGTGCTGGCCGACGCCGTCGCCGGCGTCGCCGGTGTGGGCACCACCGTGCGGGCCCGCAGGGGCAGGCTGCCAGCGCGCAAGGTGTGGATCGCATTCGCCGTCGGGGCCGTCGGCACCGTCATGGTGGACGACGGGGCACGCGCAGCACTGCTGTCCGGCGGTTCGTCGCTGCTGCCTGCTGGCGTGGTCTCGACCAGCGGCGGGTTTGACGCTGACGACGCGGTCGAGGTGGTCGATCGCAGCGGCGTTCCATTCGCCAAGGGCATCAGCCGGATCCCTGCGGAGATCCTCGATTCGGTCGTGGGCCGCCGCAGCGCCGAGCTGCCGGCCGACGTGTCGCCGGTGGCGATCCACCGCGACGATCTGGTCGTGCTCCCCGACGGCTGAGGGCGCTGCGGTCGGGTGTTCCCGCCGGTCGAGCTACCCGGCGGGGGTCTGGGTGGTGCCGGAGTCCTCGTCGGGCCCGGCGGAGGTGGCATCGTCGGTCGCAGCGTCGCCGCCCTCGGTGACGGTGGTGTCGGCCGCGCCGGTGTCGAGGCCGAGCTGGCTGCGGATCTGCGACAACCGGGCCTGGGCCTCGACGTTGCGGGTGGCCTGTTCCACCTCGAGCATCTTGGACTCGACCGACTGGCCCTGCAGCTCCGACATGCCCTGGGCCTTGGCGTAGCGCCCCTCGATCTTCTCCCGCACCTGGTCGAGCGTGGGCACATCGTCGCCGACCGTGGCCGAAAGGTTGGTCATCGCGTCGTTCATGCGTTCCTGCATCTTCGACTGGTCGAGCTGGCTGAGCAGGCGCTGCTTCTCGGCCAGCTTCTTCTGCAGCTGGGCGCTGTTCTGGGCAACAGCGGTCTTGGCCTGCTCGGCCGCTGCGGTTGCCTGAAGGTGCATGCCCTTGAGCTCGGTGATCTCCGATTCCAGCGCGATCAGCTGGTTGGCGAACGCCTCGGCGGCCGAGGTCATCTCGGTGGCCTTGTCGGCGTTGCCGGCGCGGGTGGCCTCGTCGGCCATCAACACCGCTTGACGGGCGTTGGCCGACAGCTTCTCCAGTTCGCTCATCCGAGCGTCGAGGCGCATCTCGGTCTGCTTCTGGTTGGCGATGACCGAGGCGGCCTGCTCGACGAGCAGCTTGTGCTGCTGCTGGGATTCGGCGATCGCCTGTTCCAGTTGGACTTTGGGGTCCGCCTTCTCATCGAAGCTCATGTTGAGCTTGGCGGTCAGGTACTTCCAGAAGCGCTTGATCGACTTGAACACGTCGCCGAGCATAGAGCCTGGCGGCGCGGGGCCGAACCGCAGGGCGCCGACTAGTGCTTCGAGGGGCCGGTCGTCGATTCCGAGCCGGGGCCGGGGTCCGGGCTGGTTTCGGGGTCCGAGCCGGTGTCGGGAACCGGGATCGTGTTGGGGGTCGGACTCTTTTCGGGCGCCGAGCCGGTAGGCGCATCGGGGTTCGGGGTGACCTGGGTCGACGGCGAGGCCGGGGCCCGGCCGAGCGTGGCCAACCGGCGTTCCACGCCACCGGGCAGCAGCGGTGTCAGCTTGCGCCGCAGCACCGACACGTAGCGATCGAGGCCCTCGATGCGCAGGAACGACAAGGCCACGAAGAAGGCGATCCCGCCCAGCGTCACCCGCAACAGCAGCTGTGCCGGCGGCCAGTCGAGCGACGACAGCGGCGGGAGGCTGGGGATGAGGGCGCCGACGATGGTCGCGACCGCAGCGACGGCCGCCTTGCCCATCATCGTGAACAGGTTGCGATCGATCAGGCCGCCGACGTGATGGTTCAGCACGAGCACGGCGATGACCGCTGCGATCAGGTAGGCGCCGCTGAAGGCGACGGCCAGCCCGGACGCGGTGCGGGTGGTGAGGACGACGGCCAGCACGATGTTGAGGGTGTTCTCGAGCACGTTGATCCAGAACGGGGTGCGGGTGTCCTGGCGAGCGTGGAAGGCACGGATGGCGTACAGGTAGGCGGAGAAGGCCGGCAGGCCGACGGCGAAGGCGATGAGGGTACGGGCGGTCTCGGTGGTGCCCGAGGCGCTGAACGCCCCCCGCTCGAACACCACCTGAACCACCGGTTTGGCGACGATGACGTACCCGGCCGACGCGGCGAGCACCACGGTGAACAGCACGTTCATGCCCTCGCGGAAGTTGGCCCGGAAGGCGTCGAGGTCGCTGTCGACGAACGCGGTGGCCAGCCGTGGCAGCACGGCGGTCATCAGGCTGACGGCGATCAACCCATGGGGTAACTGGAAGAAGGCGAACGCGTACTGATAGGTGGCGACCGTTCCCTCCGGGCCGGAGTTGGCCAGGTTGGTCACCACGTACAGGGACACCTGGTTGGCGATGACGTAGCCCATCGTCCAGCCCGACAGGCGGATCAGGCGCTTGACCACCGGGTGGGTGGGGGAGAAGTTCCAGCGAAAGCGAACGACGCCCTCGCGCATCGGGGCGATCAGCGGGAGCGCCTGGGCGATCACGCCCAGCGTCGTGCCGATCCCCAGCACCAACAACAGCACTTGCGACGACGTTGTGCCGGCGTCGACCCGCTCCATGAGCGGGCGTGCGGCGACGAACATCACGGTGACGACGAGGTTGTTGGCGATCGGCGTGTAGGCCGGGATCGACAGCTTGTGCTGGCTGTGCAGGACGGCGGTGGCCAGGCTGACGATGCCGTACAGGAAGATCTGGGGCAGGAACAGCCGCATCAGCGGGACCGACAGCTCGAGCTGAGCGGCGCGGGCCGCGGGTTCCAGGCCGAGGGTGTACGCCTTGGCGATCCACGGGGCGGCCAGCACGCCGGCGACCGACAGGACGACCAGGGCGATCGACGACACGGTGATGATCGCCGAGGCGCCGTCGTCGGTTTCGCCCCGCTTGGTCCGTCGCCGGGTGTTGACGAACAGCGGCACGAGGGTGGAGGACAGCACGCCGCCGACGACCAGCTCGTAGATGATGTTGGGCGTGTTGTTGGCGATGCCGTAGGCGTCGGCCAGGCCGGTACGGCCCAGCGCATAGGCCATCGCGCCCCAGCGCAGCACCCCGGTCGCCCGCGACAGCACCGTGCCGAGCGCCGGGTTGGCGGCCGCTCGCACCAGGTCGCGCTCGCCGGCCGCGATCATCTCGGGGTCCTCCTCGACCGGCACCCCGCCGAGGGGGGTGAAGCCCTCGTCCCGTTCGATGTCCTGGTCGTCGGCTGCGTCATCGTCGCTGAGGATGACGTCGTTCATCGAGGCACCCTCGGCCCCGGGCTCATCGCCGACCCCGATCGGGCCGACGATCTCGGGCTGTGGCGCCCGGATCGACGACGAGGTCGCCGAGGTGGCACCGGCCCTCGACGACGGCGTGGCGCTCTGGCGCCGGTCGGCCCGTTCCCGGCCGGCGAAACGCACCAGGCCGGAGGGCACCCAATCGACCCCCTCGACGCGGGGAGGTGGCACGAGGAATCGGCAGCCGATCGGCGAGCCCTCGTCGCTCACCCAGGTGCGGCTGCGGCGGGATGCGGGCCGTTCCTCGGGGGGCCCGGCATCGTCGTCCGGAACCGTGTCGCCGTCGGGAACGGTTCCGGTGGTCATCCGACGCTCCCCGAGGGTGTTTCGCCGGCTGCGTCGCTGGGCGGAGTCGTGTCGCCGACGCCGAGGTCGGGGATCTCCTTGGGCACGGTCGCATCCGACGCCCGCACCTCGGCCATCGCCTGACGCAGCGCCTCCATCTCGTCGACGATGCCGGCCACATCGGCCCGCAGGGCGCCGGTCGAGGTGGAATCGGCCTGGCTGACCGACAACTCGATCGCCCGGGTGACCGCCTCGTCCAGACGGGCGTTCAGCAGGCGCAGGCGGCTCTCGGAGTTGCGAACCGTGGCGTCCATGCGGTCGGCGGTCGCCAACTGCATCAGCAGCGCCTCTTCGGTCGCCGCCAGGCTGGGGGTGTCCTCCGCAGCGCGGAGCGCTCGGGTTTCGGTCAGCTCCGCCTCGACGGCGGGACGGTTGATCTGGGAACGGCCGGACTCGACGGCGTTACCGGCCTTGGCGATCTCCCAGACCTCGACCACACCTTCCACGAGGTGGGTGCGGATCTCGTCGAGGCGGTCGCGCAGCGGTCCCGGCGGGGTGCCGCGCAGCGCCTGGTCGAAGCTTTTCTGGGCCTGCTGGGCGTCGCGCACCAGCCGGTTCCAACGGTCGCCCAGGGAGAACGGGTCGATCCGGCTGCTCGTCGCCCGCTGCCGACGGGGCACTGCGACGCCGACGCGCGCCACCCAGGCGACGATTGCGCCGATGACCGCTCCGACCGGGCCCAGCCCGACGAGCACGCCGATCGCAGCGCCCGCGCCTCCGGCGACGATGCCGCTGGGGCTCGTCATCGCCCTGGCCACCTGCGGGGTATAGAAGCGGTCACGAAAACTCATGGCGGCTTGGCGAAGCTCCGTCGGTCGAGGGTCCAGCGGGTTAGAAGTTGGACACCACAGCGGTGAAGACCTGATCGATCGCATCGGGATCGCTCGAGTCGTACGCCGCCGCGTTGGATGCCTCGGCGATGGCCGAAAGTTGACCGGTCGAGGCGTCCTCACCGTAGGCGATGGTGAAGACCCGAACGGGCGTCGACGCCTCGCCCTCGGTGCTGGAGCGGAGTTTATCGGTCAGCTGCGCAAACTGGGCATCGTCGTCGTCGGGCACGCCGTCCTCGTTGATGCCGTCGGTCAACAGGATCACCGCGTTGATCCGCTCGGGGTCGTAGCCGGCCTCGATCTCGTCGACCGCCAAAGCGGCGGCACCGAACAGCGGGGTGCCGTTGCGGGGGATCAACCCTCGCAATGCCGTGCGCAGGCCCTCGGCGTTGGCGCCCAACGCCTCGACCTCGACCAGGTCGTCGTACACCGGCTGGCCGGTGTCCTCGTCGGTGGTGAACGTGCGCAGGCCCACCTTGTCGTCGGCCTTGAACTGGTCCAGGGCGGTGGCGGCGGCCTGCTTGGCCAGGTCGAGCTTGGTCGGCCCGCCCGGATCGTCGGCGCGGGCCGGCTCGCTCATCGACCCGGACACGTCGAGCATCATCAGCACCCTGGCGCCCTTTCGCTGGGTGTCCCAGGCACCGAGGATGGCGTCGAGCACCTGGGGATCGGGCACCGGCAGGGTGGTCGACGGCTGATCGGGATCAACCCCGTTCTTGGCGACGATCGGGTTGCCGACCGGCACCTCGGGGTTGCCGGGACGGAAGCCGAACCCGAGTACCTTCTTCTGGTTGGTCGGTTCCTGAAGAAACTCGATGAACTTCTCGGCCACCTGCTTCTGGCCCGCCGATCCGCCGACGACGTACAACGGGTTGTCCGAGTACAGCGTGCCCTCGGTGGGATAGATCGCCACGAGCGGAACGCGGGGCTTCTTCGGCTTCTCCCCGGGCTCGAGCACGCCGTCGGGGTTACCGGCGTTGTAGTCGATCACCGACTTCTCCTCGACCGCCACCGCCGAGGCGTAGGTGAGGGCGGTGTCGCGCTGGTCGGCCCGGAACCAGTTGTTGAGGAAGGTCATCGTGATGTCGCCGTAATGCACGACCGACGACTCGATGCCCTTGTTGAAGTCGACGACCTTCTTTGCTTTCAGCTGTTCGGCCGACAGGTTGTTGTCGGTTCCGGCGGCGGCGTAGTTCTGGGCGACGAGCGCCGACAGGCCGGAGGTGGAGAAGTTGGGGTTGGTCTTGCCCAGCTTGAACTGGCCCCATTCGGGGTGGCCCCGCTTCTCCCAGGCGTTCTCCTCGGTGGCGAGCGACAACAGGTCGGACCAGCCGACCGGCTTGTCGGGGTAGCCGAGCGCGTCGGCCATCGGCTCGGGCATGGCGATGACCAGCGGGGTCAGCATGAAGTTGGGCGGGTCGGTGGGCACGGTGAGCGCGCCGTCGGCCTCGGCGCTGCGCTGGTTAAGGATCGCCCCCCAGCTGCTGGCCGCCGGCGACCACAACACGGGTTGGGGCCCGAGCTCGTCGGCGTTCCACCCCTCGGCCAGCGCCACCGCCGCCCGACCGGAGGGGACCGACTTGGCCTCGACGCGAACGCAGCCCGACCCGTCCCACGACCGGGCGAAGTCGTCGCCCAGCTCGGTCATCAGCTGGATCTTCTCCGAGCTGACCGCAGCGGGCACGCGGGTGCAGTCGTCGTCGGAGGCGGCGTCCTCGTCGCCGCCGCCAAACCCGCAGGCGCCGACGAGGACGCACAGTGCAATCAGGCCGGTTCCGGCGCGCGCAATCAGGCCGGCTCCGGCGCGTGCGGTGGGTCGGCGCCTCGGCGCCGTCGTACGGGTGCGGTGGGCGTGGATCACGGATGCCTCCGGTTCGGCTTCGGGTGGCGGCGTCGGGGTTCGGTCCCCGCTCGGGGGATCATCGGTCGTTCCAGGCATCGAGCAGCGCAGCGAGCACGCCGGGATCGGTGCCGGTTCCCGGGGCGGGCTCGCCCCAGCCATCGGCGCTCAGGCGGTCGCCCAGCCGGCCGGCGAACCCGGCGGCCGCATCGGCGGACGGGGCTTCGCCGTCGCCTGCGGGGTCGCGTTTCAGGGGCGCCACCTGGGCGGTCAGCGCTGCGGAGGGCTCGACGGTCACCAGCTCGAAGCCGCGCGCCTCGGCCTTGGTCACCAGCGCCGCCTCGGGCCCGATGAACACCGAGGCCTCGCCCGGCTGGGTGAGAAACTTGCTCACCGCCGCGCCGGTGGCGATGCCGAGCTCGCCGCTGTCGACCCGGTCGAGCAGGCCGCGATAGGCCTGGGAGTCGACGTCGCCGCGGTTGGGGGCGTCGGGGTCGGCGGCGACCGTCGGCAACAGCGCGGCCAGCGTGGCCAGCCCGAGGGACGACGGCGGCACGACGTGACCCAGGCGGAACTCGCCCAAGGGCGCCGAGCCCCCCAGGTCGGTCGCCTGTCGGCCGGCGGACTCCGCCAGGCAGGTCCAGGTGACCTTCTGGCCACAGGCGGAGTCGATCAGGGCCAGGTTGGCGCCCTTGGCCGCGACGACCAGCGGGCTGGAGGCGGCCGGCGTGGCTGCGCCGAAGGTGGGGATCTCGGTGTTGGGGTTGGCGGCCGCCAGCGCGGCCGGCCAGTCGCCGGCGGTCACCCACAGCGACGGTGCCGGACCGTCGTTCTGGGGGTCGGCCAAGCGTTTGAAGGCGTCGCCCGGCTCGATCATCTCCACCTCGGCGCCGTCCGCAGCGCTGGTGCAGGCGTCAGCGAGCAGGGGATCGCACCAGATCGCGATGCGGGCATCGTCGCCGGCGGAGGCATCGTCGCCCTCGATGGCGCCGCGCAGCGCAACAGCACCGGCGACCAACCCCACTGCGGCCACCAAGGCCAGGATGCGTGCGACCACGAGCGCACCATGCTACCGGCTGTGATCGGCCGAGAGGCCGCCGGCAGGGGGCAGCCATCACGAGACGCTTCAACCTATGACAAACTCCGAGCATGGAAGTCGCTGAGCCTCCGGCACCCGCAGAGGCGTCAGCACCGGCGAGTGACGACGGCTCTGCGTCATCAAGAGCCGAGTGGGTCACCCTTCTCCGCAGGGTCGCGATCCTTATGGTCGCCCTTCCGGCCATCGGTCTGCTCCTCGTCGTTGTGGCGGACCTGGTGCCGAGCAAACCGATCGTCGACCAACTGGTCGAGGATCAATCCTCCGGCCGATTGAGCCCTGAGCAGTACGACCAGTCTGCGTACGGCAATCAGATCGACGAGTTCACCGAGTGCATCGGGACCACCGTGGGGCTTGGCAACCCCATCGGCACCAACCCGCTCGAATCGGCGATCAGAAGTCCCACGCTGGGCAACTGCGAGAGCACGACCGAGCGCATCGACACGTATCTCGCCGGTGACGGGCTCGAGCGATCGTACGACTACTACCGGTACTGGCATGGCTACGCGGTGATCAGCCGCCCGCTGCTGGCCGTCGTCGGCCTGGCGGGCCTCCGGTTGCTGTCGACGATGGCGCTCATCGCAATGATGGCGGGCCTCGCTCGATCGGTGGTCCGTCGCCATGGAGCGGTCACCGCCGCCGTGCTGTTCCTTCCGTTCGTTCTCACGACGGACTTCATCGACCTCGGAACCGAATTCACCCATGCGATCGGGGTGATGGCCATTCTTGGCTCGAGCTGGTGTGCGTTCGAGGTCGTGGCCCGAGACACATCGATCAGTCGAATTGCCACCGCCTCGATGATCGCCGGAGCCCTGGTTGTCTTCGCCGACTTTCTGACCATGCCCCCTGGCGGCTGGGCTCTGTGTACAGCGCTCATCGGACTAGCGGCCGTCGGCGTCCACCGTGGGCGAGCCTTGAGCGCACGGCTGGGCGTTGCAACGGTGTTCTGGGCCTTCGGATACGGCTGGATGTGGCTCAGCAAATGGGTTCTGGCGGGCCTCGTCGCGGGCTTCGGCACGGTGAGGGACAACATCTCGTCGCAGGTTCAGCTTCGGGTGGACGGCGAACAGGTCGCCGTCGAACAACGGTGGCTAGCGTCGATCCAACGGAACGTCGAGACCTGGTGGGAGATGCCGCTCTCGAGGTTTGTTCTGGTCGCGTTGGTGCTGACCTGTGGGGTTGTGGTGTGGCGGCGGTCCACCGGCTCGGGCGCCCCAGGGGTTGACGTGAGGTGGACGGATCGGGCGCTCTTGGCAACCCCAGCGGCCCTCCCTCTCCTCTGGTACGAGATTCTCCGGAACCACAGCCAGGTCCACTATTGGTTCACCTATCGCTCCGTGGCCATCGCCCTGGGGATATTGGCGGCGGCGGTGGTCGCCCGAATCGGTCCGACCTCGCCGGTGGCCCCGGCGCACCAAAGGTCCGCTACCCACCCGAGGACCGGGGATGCCGGCGACCGCAGCGATCACCCAGCGGAGCGGCGGCGCTCGTCGATCAGCTCGGCGAGGACGACCGCCTGGTTGTGATCGGTGTCCTTGGCGCCGAAGACGAGGGTGACCCGCCCGTCCGTCGTGCGTTCGACGAGAGCGTCGACCAGGTCGTCCCGGTCCTCGAGCTCACCTCGGTACCGCGATCGAAATTCGTCCCAGCGCTCTGGATCGTGGCCGAACCACTTGCGCAGCTCGGTGGACGGCGCGATCTGCTTGCACCATTCGTCGAGTTGGGCGTCCTCCTTGGACACCCCCCGGGGCCACACACGGTCGACGAGCACCCGGTAGCCGTCGTTGTTCGTGGGCTCGTCGTAGGCCCTGCGAATCCAGACCCGGTCGCTCATCGCGCTTCCCCCGTCGTCTCGGTCAAAGGCTCGTCCCCTCGACAGCAAGCTAACCCCGGCGGTGGCCGGGGGGCTCGTCGGGGATGTCGGCGGCCACGATGGTGGCCAGCTGGTCGCGGGTGGGGTCCGTCAGCGCCACCACCCGGCCGGCGTGGCCCGCCATCGTCTCCTCGAGCAGGTTGCGGGCCAGCCGGCCGTTGCCGAAGCCCTGCTCGCGAGGCACGGCGTCGAGCACCTCGGCGAGCCGGCTGCGGGCATCGTCGGCCAGCTCGTAGCCATTTTTGTCGGCGAGCAGCTCGAAGATCGCCACCAAGTCGTCGGTCGAGTAGTCGGGGAAGAACACCGTGCGGGGAAAGCGCGAGCGCAGGCCGGGGTTGACGTCGAGGAACGCCGTCATCTCGTCCGGATATCCGGCGACGACGACCACCACCCGGTCCCGCCGGTCCTCGACCAGCTTCACCAGGGTGTCGACCGCCTCCCGGCCGAAGTCACTCTCCGAACCCCGAATCAACGAGTAGGCCTCGTCGATGAACAGCATCCCCTCGTCGGCTTCGTCGAAGCGTTTGGTGACCAGCGGTGCCGTCTGGCCGACGAAGCCGGCCACCAGGGACGAACGGTCGACCTCGATCAGGTGGCCGCGCTCGACGACGCCGAGGGTGCGGTAGATCTGGGCGAGCAGGCGGGCCACCGTCGTCTTGCCGGTGCCCGGGTTGCCGGTGAACACCAGATGGTTTGAGCGCTCGGCCACCGGCAGGTCGACCTGGGCCCGCAGCTCGCCGACCCGGATCAGGTCGGTGATGCGTCGCACCTCGGCCTTGACCTCGGCGAGCCCGATCAGGTCGTCGAGCTCGGCCATCAGCTCCTCGAGCGGGCGCGGCGGGGGGAGTGGCTCGGCAGCGCCGTCCGGCTCGACCGGGTCCGCCTGACCCCGGGCCGGGTCGGAGTGGTCGTCGCCGCCGACGGGGGCCGATCCCGACGACCGCGCAGGTCCGATTCGGGCGAGCAACGTGTCCCGGTATCGCTCGATCGCGGCCAGTTCCCCCTCGGTGCTGATCACGTCGAGGGCGACGATCGTGTGGGCGATCCCCATGGCGTGCCGGTAGTAGCCGAGCGCGTGGTCGGAACCCTCGGCGCGGTCGGCGCCGAGCAGGATCTCAAACAGGTCGCTCGGCCGATCCAGCCATCGAGCAGCGCCGCGCAGCAACGCGGCATCTCGGACCTGGCCGGGGGTGGCGCCCGAGAGCTGGGTGTCGAAGCGGCCGCCGAAGGTGGCGATCAGGGGCAACAGCTCGTCATCGGAGTGGCGTCCGTCGCTGTCGATGAAGGCGCAAGCGATTCGGTAGGCCTCGACGGCCACATCCCCGGCGAGATCGCTGTCGGAGACGTCGACGCCCGTGTCGCCGGCTTCGGTGACGTGCAGCAGCGAGGCGGTCACCCCGGCGCAGAACCGATCGACCGCTGCACCCAGCAGGGCCGTGCCCTGAGTCCGGCTCATGAGCACCAGTGTGCCACGACCAGTTCAGTCGGCCGTTCCTCGGGGGACCATGCGCCGAGGAGTCATCACTTCAACGCAGCGGCCACCGGTGCGGTTGCGGCCTCGATCTTGGCCTGGGCCAGCGAGCTGGCCAGCTTGGCCTCGCGCTGGGCGGTGTTGACCATCCGCTCGGTGTCCTTGGCCGCCCGGCGGGCCCGCCACCCGAGGCCGGGCCGGCCCTCTGTGTCGGCGGCGGCCAGCATCAACCCGCCCAGGATCGAGGCGTTCTTCGTGAACTGGATGCGGTGCCGGGTGCGGGCCTCGCTGTTGGACTCCTCGTCCCAGAACCGGTGACCTGCGAGCGTGGTCGGCACCAGGGTGCCGGCCAACGCAATGGCCGACAGACGGGGGAGCCTGTTCAGGGCGAACAGGGCTCCGGCGCCGAACATGATGGCGCCGTTGGCCTTGACCAGGGCGACGTCGTCGGCGGTGAGGCCTGTGATGTCCTTGACTGCGGCCAGCACCGGTGCGGCCGCTTCCACCTTCGATTCGGGGTCGCGGGCGATGGCGAGGCCCTCGCTGATGAACACGCCGGCGATCAGGGGTCGGGCAATACGTCGCAACAACATGGTTCCGATGTTCCCACGACCGCAGGTCGCCAAACGACCGAGTCGGCAGACAACCGGTCACCCGACGGGCGGCTCGCCGGACGAGTGGGTCCCCAAAACCCGAGGATCAAAGGATTGGGGGCGACTCGCCCGCCGATCGGTAGTCTGAGCGGCGATGACGACGGTAAGCGCGCGCAACGACGGACTGCCCAAGACCGAGCCCCGCTTCGATGCGGTCGACGAGGTGCGAGCCCGCCTGGGCGAGGTCGAGTACCTCGCCGACGACGGGATCGCCGGCATCCTCTATCTGGCCGACCGCCTGGGCAAGCCCGTCCTGGTCGAAGGGCCCGCCGGCACCGGCAAGACCGAGCTGGCCAAGGCGGTGGCCAAAATCACCAACAGTCGGTTGATCCGCCTGCAGTGCTACGAGGGCCTGGACGAGGCCAAGGCGCTGTACGAATGGAACTACAAGAAGCAGCTGCTGCGCATCCAGGCGGCGGGCATCGAAGGCAACAACGAGGCGTCGGGGTGGGGTGAGCTGGAGGAGGACATCTTCTCGGAGGACTTCCTGCTCACCCGCCCGCTGCTCGAGGCGATCCGCGCCGAGGACCCGGTGGTCCTGCTGATCGACGAGGTGGACCGGGTCGAGGTGGAGACCGAGGCGCTGCTGTTGGAGTTGCTGTCGGACTACCAGGTGTCGATCCCCGAGCTGGGCACGATCACCGCCCGCCAGATCCCGCTGGTGTTCCTCACATCCAACGCCACCCGCGAGCTGTCCGAGGCGCTGAAGCGCCGCTGTCTGTACCTGTACGTCGACTACCCCGATCTTGAGCGCGAGCGCGAGATCGTGTTGACCAAGGTGCCGGGCATCACCGAGGCGCTGGCCGACCAGGTGGCACGCATCGTTCGTTCGATCCGCCAGCTGGAGCTGAAGAAGGCGCCATCGGTGTCCGAGACGCTCGACTGGGCCCGCACGCTGATGCTGCTCGGTGTCGAGAAGGTCGACGAGAAGGTGGCCACCGATACGGCCAACATCTTG
This sequence comes from Candidatus Microthrix subdominans, assembly GCA_016719385.1. Lineage (NCBI taxonomy): Bacteria > Bacillati > Actinomycetota > Acidimicrobiia > Acidimicrobiales > Microthrixaceae > Candidatus Neomicrothrix > Candidatus Neomicrothrix subdominans. Next base: position 48,856 of record JADJZA010000010.1, read on the forward strand.
TTGAAGTACCACTCCGACATCGCCAAGGCCACCCGCGAATTCGCCAAGGACGGTGGCCAAACCGCCGCCAAGTCGATGCTGGGCTAATCGTGCCCACTGAATCCCTCGCCGTCACCGGCGAGCCGTTCCTCGACCTGCTCGGTGGCTTCATCGGTTCCCTGCGGGAAGCGGGGTTGCCGGTGAGCCTCACCGAAAATCTCGACGCGATGGAGGCGGTTGGGCACATCCCGCTCGAGGACCGCGACGCGTTCAAGTACGCCCTGGCGGCCACGCTGGTGAAGACGCACAGCCACTGGCGGGTGTTCGAGACCGTCTTCGAGGTGTACTTCAGCCACCGCAGCTCCGCCCACGTCCTCGATGAGGACGCTGCGGCTGCGCTGGCCGAGCTCGAGGACCAGATGGAGATGCCCTCCGGCGAGGGTGAGCAGGGCGCAGGGGGGGCCGGGGGCGAGGCGATGACCCCCGAGGAGCTGGCCCAGGCGCTGTACCAGTCGCTGTTGCAGGGCAACGAGGCGCAGATGCGGGCGGTCGCCCGCCAGGCGGTGCGACGTTACGCCGGCATGGAGCCCGGCCGACCGGTCGGCGGCACCTATTACCTGTATCGCACGCTGCGCCAGCTCGACCTCGACGGTGTGCTGTCCAAGCTGCTCGAGGCGGCCAGGGAGGCCGCCCCCGAGGATCAGAACAGCCTCGATGCGCGGCTGGAGGCCGACGAGTACGAGCATCGCATCAACGCGCTGAAGGGCGAGATCGAGGCGGAGATCCGCCGGGGACTGGTGGCCGACCGGGGCGTCGAGGCGATGTCGCGCACGCTGCGCAAGCCACTGCCCGAGGACATCGACTTCATGCATGCCAGCCGCGACGAGCTGAAGCTGCTGCGCCAGGCGATCCACCCGTTGACCCGCAAGTTGGCCGTGCGCCTGGCCCGCAAGCGGCGTCGCGGCCGGCGAGGCCCCCTGGACTTCCGCTCGACGGTCCGCCACTCGCTCAGCACCGGCGGCGTACCCGCCGACCCGCAGTTCCGCCCGCCGCGCCCCCACAAGCCGGAGATCTTCGTGATCGCCGACATCTCCGGGTCGGTGGCGGCCTTCGCCCGCTTCACCCTGCACCTGGTCTATGCCCTGTCTGGCCAGTTCAGCCGCGTCCGTTCGTTTGTGTTCATCGACGGCATCGACGAGGTGACCCACCTGTTCGAGGGCACCGACGACATCATGGAGGCTATCCACCGGGTCAACACCGAGGCCGACGTGGTCTGGGTGGATGGGCACAGCGACTACGGGCACGCCTTCGAGGCGTTCTGGGAGCGTGCGGGCCGGGAGATCAGCCCCAAGAGCACCGTGATCATCCTGGGCGACGCCCGCAACAACTATCACGCCAGCCAGAGCTGGGTCGTCAAGGAGATTGCCCACCGGGCCCGACACCTGTACTGGCTGAACCCCGAGCCCAAGAGCTACTGGGATACCGGCGACTCGATCGTGTCGGACTATGCGGTGTACTGCGACGGCGCTTTCGAGTGTCGAAACCTGCGCCAGCTCGAAACATTCGTCGACCACCTCGCGTGAGCGGCGAAGCTGCCGAGGCGCAGACGAACAGCTTGGCCGGGGAGAATCGGCTCCGGGATGTTGCGGTGACCGTGCTCGTGCCGACGCGTAACGAGGGGGACAACATCAATCGGCTCCTGTCCCGGCTGTCGGCGCATTTCAGCGAGACCGGGCGTAGCTACGAGGTGTTGTTCGTCGACGACTCCGACGACGACACGCCCGACCTGGTCCGGGCGGCCTCGGCGGCGGGCGAACCGGTGCGCATGATCCATCGGCCCGCCGGACGGCGCGACGGTGGGCTGGCCGGGGCGCTCACGCTGGGCATGGCCCGGGCGGCCGGCCGGGCGGTGATCGTCATGGACGGGGACCTCCAGCACCCGCCCGAGGTGGCCGAGCCGATGGTGGCGCCGTTGCTCGATGGGCCGGCCCAGGTGACCGTCGGCAGCCGCTATGCGGCCGGCGGCTCCGCCGAAGGCCTCGAATACCGCTGGCGTCACTGGGCGTCGGTCGGGTCGCGCTGGCTGGTGCAGGCGATGTTCCGGGAGACCCGTCGATCGTCGGATCCGGGCGGTGGCCTGTTCGCCATCCGTCCCGAGGTGCTCGACGGTGCCGCCTTGGCGCCCGAGGGGTACAAGATGCTGGTCGAGATCCTCGTGCGGGGGAAGTGGGAGGTGCTCGTCGACGTGCCCTACCGATTTGAGACCCGCCAGGACGGCCAGACCAAGAGCACCCTGGTCGAGGGCTGGAACATGATCAAGCACCTGGTCGGGCTGTGGTGGAGCACCCGCGTGGGTTGGGGACCCCAACCGCCCACGCCCCGCGTCGAGGGCCTCGAGTTCCTCGATCGGAACGAACCCTGACCCCGTGACCGAGCGCGCTGAGCACGACCAGTCAGCTCAACGACAGCCGGCCCGGGACGCGCCGGCCCAGGACCAGCCGGTGCAGGCTGATCGACCCCTGTCGATCCTGCTCCTCGCCTCGCAACTGCCCCCGGTGACCTCCGGGGTCGCCCGATCGGTCGACCGGCTGCGGAGGGGGCTGGAGGAGCGGGGCCATCGGGTGGATGCCGTGTCGGCCCTGGCCGATCGCGGCCTCACCTTCGGCGAATACCGGGTGCACTTCATCGCGCGCCGCTTCGCCCGCCTGGCGCGTTTCGTCGACGGCTACGACGTCGTCGGCCTGCATGGGCCGTCGCCGTTCTGTTCCGAGCTGTTTCTCGCTCGCATCGCCCTGGCACGACGTCGGCCGGCGGTGGTCTACACCCATCATTTCCAGGTGATGGTCGAGGCGGCGGGGCGGGGTCGAGCGGTGCTCGGCCAGGCGCAGGTCGCCGTCAACACCGCCCAGGAGAGCCTGGCCCGGGTGGCCGACGCGGTCGTGGTGACGTCCCCGACCTACGCCGACATCATGGCCCACGCAGGGGTGCCCGGTGCCCACGTCATCCCCTGGGGGGTCGATGCCGTCGACCCCATCGACGATGACGCCCCGGGGGATGGCGACGATCACCCGGACCATGCCGACGTTCGTCGGAGCGATGTCGGCCACCATCGGCCGCTCCGGGTGCTCTTCGTCGGGCAGATGCGCTCGTACAAGGGCATACCGGTGTTGCTCGATGCGCTCGACGGACTCGACGGGGTCGAGGCGACCCTGGTGGGCGGCGGTCTGGAGGAGGCGACCTATCGAGACCGGGCGGCCCGGCTCGGGTTGACCAACGCCGTGTTCACCGGCCGGGTGCCCCACGACGAACTTCTGGCCGCCTATCGCAGCCACGATGTGATCGTGTTGCCGTCGGTCAACGAGCTCGAGGCATTCGGCATGGTGCTGCTCGAAGGCATGTCGGCGGGTCTGGTGCCGGTCAGCACCGACCTGCCCGGCCTGGGCGACGTGGTGGGCGACACCGGACGCGTGGTGCCGCGCCGCGATCCGGTCGCCCTGCGGGCCGCGCTGGCCTCGCTGGCCGCCGATCCGCTGGAACGCCGCCGGCTGAGCGCCGCCGCACGTCGTCGCGCCGCCACGTTCACCTGGGAGCGCACGATCGACGGCTACGAGGCCGTTCTGTCCGACGCGGTCGGTCGGCGTAGCATCGCTGGCGGTGCGCCCGGCCCCGGGGCGGGGCGACGCCGCAGCGGGGGTCACCAGACGCTCCGCACCTCGCAGCAAAGGACCTCGTTGGACTGATGAGCATCGGTGAGCAGATCAATGCGGGCGACCGAGCGGGCGATGACGAGGACGGTGATGGTGAGGCCGACGAAACCGGCGTCGGTGGTTCCCCGGAGGCCGGCGGGGTCGACCCGGTCGATGAGCGGTCACTCGGCGAACGCACCCGGGAACTGTTCGCGTCCGACCGGCTGCCGTTCCTCAACCGCCAGTTTCTGATCGTCGTCGCTGTGGCGTTGGTGCTCGGCGCCGCCGCGGTGCTGATCAACGCCTACGTCGTACCGCCCGAGGTGATCGACGGCATGGAGACCACCGTGCGCATGGACAGCTTCGATCGTGGCATCGCCAGCGACGAACTTGGCAGCATCGCCGACTCCAAGGAGTCGATCAACCCGTTCTACGAGGCCGATCGCTGGTCGATCTACGGCGGCATCTGGGGGATCAACGCCGGCCAGGCGGCGATCATCGACGTCGACGCAGACGCTCCCGCCATGGCGGCGCTGGGCTGGGCGGTACCGATCTCGGCGGTCCAGGCCCGCCTGACCAGACCCCAGGTGAACGCCGGGCTGGCCTTTCGCATCGCCTCGGTCGACGACTACTGGGCGGTCGTCGCCGACCCGCAGGAGAGCGAGCAATCGTTGCGCATCCTCCGGGTGGTCAACGGCGAGCCGGAGGAGGTGGGACGAACCCAGAAGAACTCGATGAACGCCTTCGGGGCGACCCTGGTGACCGTGCGCTTCGAAGACGGCGGCTTCAGCGTGTGGGTGGACGGTTCGATCTCGACCAGGGTGCGCGACGACACCTTTGCCGAGGCCGACCAGTCCGCCGGGTTGGTCGGCGTCGACCGTGCCGCCCGGGGTGCACAGTTCGACGACTTCGCCCTGTTCGCCGAGCCGACGGTTCGCCAGTTGCAGCCCGAAGCGGTCGACCCCGACCCGCCCGCCGGTGCGGTGACCACCTTGCCCGCCGCTCCGACCGGCGGGGCGCCCGCCGCTCCGGGCGGGGCGACGCCCCAGCCGAGCATTCCCGGTCCGGCCGATGGTGGCGCTGCGACCGGTGATGGGGGTGGTGGTGCCTCGCCGGGTGCGACGCCCACCACCGCCGCTGCATCACCGAGCACAACGCCGGCCGCCGCCGGCGATACCGGCCGATGACCTCCACCGTCGAGCGGCCGCCTGCCCAAGGTGCGGGCGGGGCGGGCGGGGCGGGCACGACTGACTCGTCGGCGGCTGGGATCACCGGCCGGCCGGTGATCAGCCGGACGTACTACCCGGGCCTCAACGGGCTGAGGTTCGTCTCGGCCTTTCTGGTGATCTGCACCCACACGCTGGGGGTCTTTCACACCAGCCTGGGCGCCAGCGATCAGTTCGTCCAGCACATCGGCCACATGTCGGTCGGCACCTTCTTCGCTCTGTCGGGGTTCTTGTTGTTCCGCCCCTTCATCGAGGCGACGCTCGACGACACCCCATTTCCAAACCTCAGGAATTACGCGATCGGCCGCCTGCTGCGGTTGGTGCCCCTGTATTGGGTGGCACTGTTCTTCTACATCACCGTTTTTCCCGACGTCGAGCTGCCGACCAACGCCATCGGCTGGGTTGCGTTGTTCGGCTTTGGCCAGATCTACGTGCCCGGCGGGGAGTTCTGGGCGATCTTCGCTGCGTGGACGCTGGGCGTCGAGATGGCGTTCTATCTCGTCCTGCCCTTGTTGGCGCTGCTGTACCGGCGGGTGGCGCAGGCCTTCGGCACCTCGGTGCGCGACCGCATGATCGGCGTCTACGTCATGGTCGGCGCTCAGGTGGTGTTTTCGCTGGTGGTCAAGGTGCTGATCATCACGTTTCGGGACACGACCCATCCGTCGCTCGTGTGGATGCCGTCGATGCTCGACTGGTTCGCTGTCGGCATGTTCTTCTCGGCGCTGGCGGCGGCACAGGCACGCGGCGTACCGCTGCCGGGGTGGATCCGTTGGATGTCGGACAGGCCATGGTTCTGCTGGGGGAGCGTTGTCGGGGTGGTGTGGGTGGCGGTGCAGCTGCGCTACTACTTCATCTACTTCCCGACGATGGGCCAGTCCCTCGCCCGGCACGGCGCCCACGGCCTCGGAGCGGGATTGTTGCTGTTGCCGCTCACCCTCGGTGATCAAAACAAGGGCGCCATCCGTGCCCTGATGCGCTCGTGGGTGTTCGCCTCACTCGGCGCCATCTCCTATGGCCTCTACCTGTGGCACCCGGGTTTCGTCAAGCTGTTCTTCCGGATGGGCCTGGAGGGCGAGGTGCCACGCAGTCGTTGGTGGCAGCTGGTGTTCGTCCTCGCTGCGAGCATCGTCGTCGCCACGGTGACCTACTGGGGCGTCGAGCGCCCGGCGATGGACCTCAACCCAAGCCGCCGGCGCCGGCGCGCCGAAGCTCGGCGAGCGGCCGTCGGCCGATCCGAGCCCGAGCCGGTCTCTGCCGCGCCTGAGCCCCTGGCCGGGCCGACCGAGGCCGCCCCCGACCCGACCGAAGGGCGTTGAGCCGGCGCTACGATGAAGCCCACCCCAACCTTCGAGGTAACCACATGACCTCAGCATCCCCCCAGGACGCAGAGATCGATGCTCACGCAGCGAGCGCCCCACACGCCAAGCATGCTCCGAATGCCGCGCAGAACCCGACCGACCCGGTCGATCGGCATTCGACCGGCCGCCAAGCGCCGGGGCGCTTCGTCGAGGTGACCGACGCGGTCGCCGGGGTGCGGGGATGGATGACCCCTGGGCAGGCCGCTCTGTTGTGGCGCTCGGCGCGGGTACTCGATCCCGGTCAGCGAATCGTTGAGATCGGGTCGTTTCAGGGTCGTTCCACGATCGTTCTTGCCGCCGGCGCCCCGTCGGGCACCGAGGTGGTGGCGATCGACCCGCACGCGGGAAACGATCGCGGTCCCAACGAGATTGACGGGTACGCCGACGAGGCGGCCTCCGATCACGAGATCTTCAAGTCCAACCTGGAAGCGGCCGGGGTGATCGACCGCGTCCACCACGTACGCGAGTTCTCCGATCGGGCGCTCGACCAGGTCGAGGGCCCGATCGACCTGCTCTACATCGACGGCGCCCACCGCTTCGCCCCCGCCCGCGACGACATCGTCGCCTGGGGTGCTCGGGTGGCTCCCGGCGGCACGATGCTGATCCACGACAGCTTCAACGCCGTAGGCGTCACGCTGGCTCAGGCCGCCGTGCTGTTCCTCTCGGGCGAGTTCCGCTACGTGGGCCGATCCGAGTCGATGTCGGAGTATCGACGTGACCGGATGGGGCCCCTGCGGCGGATTACCAACCTGGGCCGCCAGCTGGGCCAGCTGCCGTACTTCGCCTGGTGTCAGCTGGTGAAGGTGCTGATCACGCTGAAGCTGGGCGCGGTGACCAAGCTCATCGGTAACCCGTCGGGAGAATGGCCCTACTGATGCGCTCCAGGGGGGTGGTGGACGGTGACGCCGACCATGCCGACACCGGACACGAACAGAGCGAATCGCCGGTGGACGCGCCGGTGGGGGAGACCCCGGCGCAGCCCGAGCAACTCGACGACGGCCCGGACCGTACCTGGCTCTATCAGTTGATCGGGGGCGCAATTGCCCTGGCGGCGGTGACGGCGGTGATCGCAGTGCTGCTGACCCGGTCGACGTTGCAGGCCTCCGAACCGGAGGTCGGGGGGCGTGTGCGGGGCACCAGCTTCGACGCGTTCAGCCGAGCGGACGGCGCCAAGCTGGAGAACTCGGCCACCGGACGTCCCTGGCAGGTCGCCTCCGGCGAGTGGTCGGTCGAGGGCGGCCGCGCGGTCGCCAAGGTCGATGCCGATGTCGGCGGCGGTAATGCGCTGGCGTTGCTCGACACCGGCGTGTCCGACCAGTTCGTGCAGGCGACGTTCTTCGACCCGGTGGCCGGTTCCGGCTTGGTGACCCGGTATCAGGGGCCCAACAACTTCATCGGCGTCACCTTCGCCCCGGCCGGAGGGACCGTGCAGCTGGGCGTCACCGTCGACGGACGACGGGCCGAGCCGTCAAAGATCGGTTCGGCGCTGGCCGAAGGTGAGGTGACGCTCGGGGTGCGCACCGAGGGTGAGAACGTGATCGTGTACGTCAACGGGATCGAGTCCGGCCGCCAGGTGGTGCCCGAGCTGCGCGAGGGCACGCGCGTCGGCGTCCTCGTCCGGGCCGGGGACCCGTCCGGCTCCGCCATCGACGACGTGGTGGCCGTGCCGCTGAGCACCGAGCCGGTCGGCACGCGACAAGGCGGCAAGAACGGGTCCAAGGACGGGTCCGAGGACGGGACCGAGGACGGGACCGAGGACGGGGGCGGCGCCGAGACGACGGTTCCCTCCAGAGGCGCCGCCACCCCCGACACGCAGTCCGGCGCGCCCACCCCGGGTGCCTTGGAGCCCGGCGGCGCGCCGACGCCGTGACCGCTCCGGTGCCGATCCTCTACGTGGGGGGCACCGGGCGCACCGGGTCGACCGTGCTCGATCGGATGCTGGGCAACGTCCCCGGCGTCGTCGCCGCCGGCGAGGTGACCTGGCTGTGGTTCGCCCTTCGCGCCGGCGGTCGCTGCGCCTGTGGCGAGCGCCATGGGCGGTGTCCGGTGTGGGGCCCTGTGCTCGAGGCCACCTTCCCCGAGACGTGCGGCCGCCCCGCGGCCTTGGCCGAGGTCGCCGACGAGATGTTTGCCCTCCGGCGCCGCTACGACAGCCGGTACCTGCCGCTGATGGGGGTGCCCAGGCTGCGCAGGCGCCTGCCGGCCCGGCTGGGTCCCTACCCCGAGCGAGTCGTCTCGCTGTACCGCAACCTGGCCGAGGTCACCGGGGCTCGGCTGATCGTCGACTCCTCCAAGGAACCGCATTACTCCTCGATTCTCGATACCCGACCGGAACTCGACCTGCGCTTCCTCCATCTCGTCCGCCACCCGGTGGCCACCGCCTATTCGTGGGGTCGCCGCCGCAGGGAGCTCGGCTTTGGCGTCGGCCACGAGATGGAGCGCCGCGGTCCGGTGTCGGCGGCGATCTACTACGACGTGTCCAACCTCGGGGCCGAGGCGCTGTGGGGCGGCGGCGACCGCTATCTGCGGGTTCGCTACGAAGACATGGTGGCCGATGCGGAGTCCACCCTGACGACGATCGGCGAGTTTGCGGGCATCGACATCGACCCCGCCGTGGCGATGGGACGCTCGGCGTCGACGTGGGCCGCATCCGGGCATGCGGCCTGGGGTAACCCCAACCGGTTCGATTCCGGGCCGATCACGCTACGCGACGATGACGAGTGGACCCGTCAGGCATCCCGCTCGTTGCGGACCTGGACCCGGTTGCTCGCCGGCCCTGTCGCCCGTCGATACGGCTACTGACCCACCCCGACTCCCACATCCACCTCGACCGGTGCGTCGGCGCTCACCTCAGCGGTTCGGGTGCGGACCGACACCAACACCACCGCCACCGCCGATGCGACGGCGTTGCCGAGACACCAGGCGGCGACCGCCCCGTCCAGCTCCCGGCTGGGCACCAGGGCCATCGCCAGGCCCAACACGCTCACCGCAGCGAACGCCGTCATCACGACGATCGAGATCGAGTCGGCGAGCACCCGGGCCCGGGCGAGGGCGATCGAGGTGACCGACCACGGGATCCCCCCGGCAACCAACCAGGGAAGGATGCGGCCGGCCTCGGTGTAGCTGGCTCCGTAGATGCTCGGCAGCAGGAGTGCGAGCAGACCGGCTCCGATGGTGGCGACGATCATGGCCCCGACCGCCAGCAGGGTGGCCTTCCGGGTGGTGCCGGCCTCGGCACGCTCCCGGCTGCCCTCGACGAGCAGCACGCGGCCGATCGTCACCGGCAGGATGAAGGCCACCGCTGCGATCGACCAGGCGAGAAAGAAGTTGGCGTAGGTGACCGGTCGAACGTTGATGAACACGATCACCGGCAAGATGAACTGCGGCGCGAGGATCGCCAGGTGCGACAGGTAGTTCACCCCGGCGTAGTGCAGCGGCTGGGACCATCCGCCGTCGGGGACGGCGAGCGACGGGCGGGGATTGCCCGCCCGGCCCAGCAGCCCCAGCGTGATCAGGCCGGAGAACGCAATCGGGGCAGCCATGACGAAGAACAGCCACACGCCGACGTGGTGGAGCGACGCGTCGTCACCCAGGACCATGCTGGGCACGAGCACGAGCGGAAGGCGTACCGCTCCCGCCAGGGTGAGACGCCAGAACACCCAACTCCAGCGCCGCGCCCACATCAAGCGGGCGTCGGCGAGGGCGGCGATCGAGTTGGCCGCCGCGACCGCAGCGAAACCGGCGACTGCGGTGGGGCCGGCGGTGGTCAGGGCGGACAGGGCGGAGTTGGAACCGGACTGGGCGGTGACGATCGCCAGATAGGCGACGGTTCCGACGATCGAGCTGGCGACGGTCGCCAGCGTCGACCAGCCCAGCAACGGGTCACCCCGGGTTTCGGGCCGATAGCGGCTCAGAAGCTCCTGCAGCCCGAGCGCGGAGGCGTAGTTGACGAACTGGAGCGAGGTGAACAGGCCCGAGGCCACGCCGACGTCGACCTGGTCGTACAGCCGAGCGGCCAGCACCCAGAACCCGACCCCGGTGACCGCTTGGGCCAGAAACCCCAGCATCACCCAGGCCGAGCCGAAGACGAGGTGGGCCCGCTGTTTGGCCCCCTTGCTCCGGCCGGGCACCACAGCGTCGCGGAGAGCCGACGACGGTCGGCCGGGGTCCCCCGTTGACGGTTCGCCCTTCGCTTCGCTCGGCCGAGCGCCAACGGGGTCGGGCTGCGATGAGCCAGGCCAGCAACAACACGCCGGTGAAGCGTCCGACGTCGCCGGCCAGGGGCCGCTCCCGCACGAAGCGGGCGGAGGCGAATGCGCCGCCGTAGCGGGCCTCGAAGAGGGTGGCGGCGCCGGTGAGGACCACCCCGGCGACCACATAGGCGCCGGCAAGCTCGCCCGAGAGCATCGCCACCAGCGCACCGAGCGCCCCGAACAAGGCACCGAGCCACCCGGCGATCAGCCAGCCTCCCAGCGCCGAAAGGAACATCCTGGCGATCGTCGGAACACCCGAACGCACGGCGTGGCCGACGGCGGTCGCAGCGCGCCCGCTCCGGTTGGCGGCGCTCATCGATTTCGTCCGGGCAGACGACGGCGGGCCGGCCGTGGTGGTCGGGCTGCGTTGCGACGCACGGCGGTCACTGCGGCGACGGTGACCGCAAGCAGGCTGATCCCGAGCGCGATCGAATAGGTGCGTTGGGGGGTATAGACCGCCACCATCGTTGCCGGCAGCTCGGCGTCGGGCGGGTCGACGATGGTCCAGCCGGCCATCGTGTCGAGGATTTCCGAGCGCTGCGAGCTGGCACCGTCGAAGCTGGCCGACCACCCGGCCCCGGCCGCCTGGCCGATGATCACCTGGGCCGGGCCGTCCAGGTCCAGGTCGGCCCCCACCGTGGTGCGGCCCAGGTTGGTGAGCTTCGCGCGATCGTTCGTCGTCGAATTGGTCGGTGTGGTGTCGGCGTCGGCCCGTGTCAGTTCGCTTGGCACGAGCGCCACCTGGTCGACGAGGCCGAGACCGCCCAGCGTGGTCTCCAGCTCGTGGGTGCCGGGCTTCAGCCCGACCTCGTCGCACACCTCCAGCTCCTTCGGCTGAGCCAACAGCTCGGCCCGGGTGGCCTTCAGACGCACAGCCACCTCGACGCCGTCAATGCTCAGCACGGGCGTGCAGGCGCCGGCGTCGCGGCGCTCGCCCAGCTTGCCAAATCCGATCCGGCCGTTGATGCCCACCTCGTTGATCTCGATCGGGAGCGTCCCTGAGGCGTCGGCCGCCGCAGTCACCTTCCCGACCCTGATCACGACCCGGTCGACCCCTTGGGCCGGCAGCTCGATGTCGGAGCGGGCCAGGCAGCGACCGGCCAGCGTCGACAGCTCGGGTGCGCAGCGTCGCTCGAGAGATGCCGTCACATTGGCGTAGACCGGGGCGTCGTCCAGGTAGCCCGAGACGCTCACGCTGTCGATCGACGACGTCGCCAGATCCTCCTCGCCCGGGGTGATCAGCGACAGCGAGGACACCTGCTGGCCGGGCAGCCGAAGCGAGAGGGTCTCGCCGCTGATCGGCGGTGCTCGCCACGAGCTGCCCAGATCGTCCCCGCTGGCGTCGACCGCCCCTGAACCGCTGGCCGACATCTGGTCGCGGAACCGCGACGACCCGTAGGCACCCACCTCGCGGTTGTCGAGGTTGTCGATCACCACGTCGGGGGTGTCGGCGCCGGCCCGGGCCCAGACGCGCGCCGCGTAGGTTCGGGCGCCGTCGGCCGTCTCGAAGCGCCGCCGCAGGCCGGGCTCCTCGACGAGGGGGGCGCCGATCGCCGACCGGTCGATCAGGTAGCGGGCGGCAGCGCCGGCGCCGGCGACCTCGGGCAGCGAGGGCATCACCAGGCGCTCGGCCAGGTCGAGTCGCTGGGAGTTGGCGTCGAACAGGGCGAGCTCGCTGAAACCGACCGCCAGGGGGCTCTGGGCGTTGACCGCGTCGATGCGGAAGGTCAGCGAGCTGACCTCGCGGCCGGGCAGGTTGATGCTCGTCGTCGCCGGTCCGAGGTCGTAGGCGACCGAGCGCCCCTGGTCGTCGGTGACGCTCATCCGCACGATCGTCGGGGTGTCGGCCGGGTTCCGCACCTGGGAGATCGATGCTCGGTCGAGCTTGGTCGGCTTCTTCAAGTCGATCGTCAGCGATTCGCCCCTCGGATCACGAATGCCGGCCACCGCCCAGGCGGTGCGCGGGTTGTCGTCGGTGGCGTTCGAGGGCCGATAGGTCAGGGGGAAGGTCTGATTGGGGGCCCCGTAGGTGGTGGCCGTGATCGCCGAGGCGTCGCCGTAGTCGGCGACGGTCTGCTCGCCGGCGCCGCCGAAGAGGGGTCTGGCGGGTCGGTCGACACCGTCGGCACCCTCGGGCAGCACCGGCGACAGGAAGTTCTGTTCGGCGGTGCCGCGCTGCACCCGCCGACGGTTGCCGTCGGTGATCACCAACGACGAACCCTTCTCGAGCAGGTCGGCCGTGGTTGCCGTCGACATCGTCGGCAGGTAACGGACCGGTCCGTCGGCATCCAGGCTGCCCTGGGAGGCCAGCCCCGGCCAGCTCTCGCCCGAACCGGCGACGAGCAGGGGGGGGCGGGGATCGACGCGAACCATGCCCGGCGAGTCGATCACCTCGAACACCTCGACCGGCGTGAGCCCCTGGGCCTCCTCCGGCGTGGGTTCGGCGGCCGCGGGTCGGTCGGGGTCGGCGACGTTCTCGCCGGCGGCTCCGAAGGTGGCCACCGGTCGCAGGTCGGGGTCGGCGCGGAGCCCGTTGAACGACACCGGCCTGGGGGCGCCCATCTCCTGCCAGTCGAGATCGTTGCGCAGCACGACCCACCGGATGCCCATGCGGGCCAGGATCGGGCCGATCACGCCGGGTTCGAAGCGGGCGCTCGAGATGTAGCGGTCGACGGCGTCGAGCAGGTCGGCCGCCTCTGGAGTGCCCTGGGGAAGGGTCGAGCGCGACACGTGGGGCTGGGACAACAACGCGTCGAACAGATCGTCGCCGATGTAGCCCCACCGGTAGCGGGTGCGGTTTGCTCCCGGGAGGATCAACACCCGTCCGTCGTCGGGCAGGGCGTTGAGATACTCGGCGGCCTCGTTCCAGTAGGCGGGCAAGGCCTCGGCGGTTTCAGCCGGGGGGTACAGGTCGGCGCTCCAGAACGGCACGGCGGCGAGCAGCACGAGCGCCGCCGCCCCCGCAGCCAACATCGGGCGGGGAGCGAGCACTCCGGGCCACCGTGCGGCCCGGCTCCGCCCGGCGGCGGCACGGCCCCGCCTGCCTTCGGCGCGACGCCGCGCCCAGGCCGTGCCGGCGTCGCTGACGCCGATGGCGACGAGCACGGCGCTCGCCAGTGCCCACCCCGCCCCGGCCTTGTAGCCGTTGCGCAGGAGGCGGGAGGTGGGCACCTGCTCGTAGAGCCACGCCAGCGCCTGGCTGAGCGGGTACTGCCCGTCGGTCGGGTAGAGCCCCACCATCGCCACCAGTGCGATCAACAGCATCCACCCGTAGGTTCTGGCGCCGTACCACCGGGTGCGCACCAGCGCGACGACCGACACGATGGGCACCAGCAGGCTGAGGCCGGCCGCCAGCGGGTGGAGGACGTAGGGCGATGGGTGGGGCTGGGTCGTGCCGCCGCCGCCGAAGTAGGTCAGCCAATAGCCCAGGCCCCGAAGCGACTCGGCCCAACTCGAGTGAGCGCTGACCGTCTCGGGCAACTCGGTCACGCTCAGGTTGGCGCCGACGACGGGCCCGTTGACCGCCAGCACGATGAGTGCCGCGCTGGCACACGCCGCGCTGGCGAGCGCCGCCCGCCACATGAACGCCCACAGTGCACCCAGCCGAGCCCGGCGTTCGGCCGCCCCGGTCGGCTCGATCATCACCATGGCGGCGGCGACGACCGCCGCCGGCAGGAAGGCGTAGATCAGGCTGGCCGAGTTGACGGCTCCCATGGCAAAGACGATCAGCGCCGTGCGGGCCGGCCAGCGCCATGGGCTGGGGTTGGTTTCGAGGGGGTCGCTGACCAGCGCGCCCCGGACGCACCACACCAGCCAGGGGGCCAGCGCGTAGTGAAAGAAGATGCCCGACGGGACGAGAAACTCCGCGACGACCGGGTTGAACCCGAACACGAGCGCAGCGAGCACGATGGCGGTGCGGTCCTTCGGGCGGTGCTGGGCCACCACAGCGGCAGCACCGGTGGCGCCGAGGGAGATCATCGACGCGTGCAGCACGCGCTCGGCCCACGCCGGCGACAAGCCCATCAGTCGCAACCCACCGACGAACGCGCCGATGACCGGGCTGAAGTAGGGGTTGGGGCGACCCAGGTTGCGAACGCCGTCCCAGAGGGAGAGTTGGCTGCGTAGGTAGCGCCCGGTGCCCCAGTAGATCTCGAAGCGGGCGTCGGCGACGTAACGGCCGGGGGAGCTGATGGCCGCAGCGACGAAGGCGAGTGCGAAGGTGGCCAGGGCGACCCACGCGAGCAGCGGCAGACGGGGGAATCGCAGCGGGACGCGGCCGCCGATCGACGTCGCCGTCGATGTGCGGTGTTCGGGCGCCTCGGGTGGGCTCATCGCTCGGGGCTGCTGGGCGTTCCCGGACGGCCGTGGCGGGTCTTGTTGAGCAGCAGGACGGCGTTCCACCCGGCGACCTCACGCAGCAGCGGCACCGACATCAGCCAACGTTGGGACGGCCAGTAGCGGGGGTAGCAGTCGGTGAGGACGAGCTCGTCGACCTGACCGGTCAGGCGGAGCACCGATCCGGCGTGGGTGGGCCAGAGCCGCTCGAAGGGCAGGTTCTTGCCGGTCGGCGGCCCGAGCAGACGGGCCCGAACGCTGGCACCCAAGCGGGGACCCAGCAGGTGGAACGGGGCGATCGCATGGCCGCCCCACGGTGACCACCACAGGGTCCAGCTCACCCACGCCCAGCCGCCGGGCTTGAGCACCCGGGCAATCTCGGCCAGGGCCGAGCCCGGATCGGGGGTGTGCTCGAGCAGGTTGGAACACACGACGCCATCGACCGACGCATCGCCCAGCGGCAGCCAGCGGGCGTCGGCCCAGGCGGCGCCCAGGCCTCGCGCCGCCGCCGCCCCGATGTCGGCGCGGTCGAGGTCGATCGCCACGCAGCGGGCTCCCCGCTCCTCGAGGGCGGCGGTGAACTGCCCGGTTCCGCAGGCCACGTCGGCGATCCGTAGGCCGTCGACCGGTACCGGAAACCGATCGAGCGCGCGCCGCGCCAGCTCGTCGTAGAACGGTTCGGGGTCATCCCGTTCCGAGAAGAAGCGTCGCAGCATGCTCACGGCGCTCGCGGAGGGGGCTCGATTCGTCACCTCGGCTAGGGCGGTCACCGGGTGGCAACCGTAGTCAAGGTCGGCGGTTCCCCTTCTGATCGACGCGACGGTCGGCGGGACCGGCGGCGGTTACGGTCACTACCCGTGCAGGTGCCGACCCCTCAACGATGGTTGCCGTGGGCGGCCGGTGCGGTCGGCGCAGTCGTCGTCATCGGCCCGGGGCTCAACCGGGGCGCCTGGCTCAACCTCGATCAGTCCGTGTTGCCCCACCTCCCCATCCCCACCGTGTTGTTGGGGATCGGTCCCGACGTCCCGCGGCGCGGTGCCTTCACCCTGTTGGGGGCACTCGGCTCGCCCTGGGGTGCCTCCGCACTCGTGATGAAGGTCCTGGTGATCGTGTTGTTGGCGGCGGCGACCGCCGGCATGGCCCGTCGCGTGGCCTCGCTCGGAACGGTGACGGCGCTGGGCGCCGGCCTGCTGTACGCCTTCGGCCCGTTCCTGATGGGCCGCTTGGCGGTTGGACACCTCGGGTTGTTGTGGGCGGCTGCGGTGATCCCCTGGGCGTTGCCCGCCATGGCGGGCAACGCTCGCTCCCCGGCGCGGGCGTTCCTGTGGTCGCTCCTCGCCGCGTGCGGCGGCTACCTGTCGGGCACGATCGTGTTGGCGCTGGTGCCCGTCCTGGCGGTGATCGGCGTGACGACGGGAACGCCGGGCGGGTGGGCGGCTCGCCTCCGGGGGGCGGCTGCGATCGTGGCGGCCCAGTCGTTGTGGCTGGTGCCCGGGGTGGCGGTGGCGGCTGCGGTCGGCTTTGATCAGCCCGGTGGCGGCGGTTTTCGGCTGGCGCTGTCCGGGTGGGCGGCGCCGGCACGGTTGGTGATCGGCGAGGGCTACTTCCACACCGAGGCGGGCTCGGTGCCGCTGCCCGGCACCTGGGGGTCGGTGTTGGGGCTGGTCGTCGGCGCGCTGGCGGTGATCGGCCTGGTCGTCAACCGGCGGACCGGCGGGACGGATGCGATCGAGCGGGTCGCCCGGGGCTGGAGCGTCGCCCTCGCCCTGGCGATCGGCGTGCTCCTTCCGCTGAGCGGGCTCTTCGACGTGACCGCCCGCCTGTGGGCGGCCATCTCCGAGGTGCAGCCGTTCAACCTGGCCCGCGAGCCGCATCGACTGTTCCTGATCGCCTGGCTGGTCATCGTGCCCGGGGTGGCCTGGGGTGCCCGTTGGATCGGCGATCGTTGGTCGGTGTTCCAACCACTGGCGACGGTGACGCCGCTGGCGCTCGCCTTGGTGCTCGTCGCACCCCAGGCCTGGGGCATGGAGGGCCAACTGCGAGGGGTGGATCTACCCGAAGCTTGGGCCGAGGTGCGCTCGGCGGTCCGGGCCGAACCGGGAACGGCGACGACGGCGCCGGCTTCCAACTACGCATTTTGGGCGGTGGGCGACGTGCGTCGCGCCTACAACCCGTGGCCGGACTACCTCGGGGTGGACACCGTGATCTCCTCCGACGCCAAAAAGGGCCCCACCGTGGAGGTGGACCCCAGGATGGACGTCATCGGACCGGCGTTGGACGCCTACGCCGGCGGCCGGCGGGGCGCCCTGGTGCGCCAGCTGCGCCGGGCCGGGGTCCGCTGGCTGGTCGTGCCGGCGGTCGCGGGCGGGCCGTCGTACCCGGACCTCGCCTCGCAGCCGGGCCTGGAGCCGGTCGTGATCGATCGGTCGGTCGCGCTCTACCGGGTGACCGGCGGGTCGGACCCGGCGCGGGCGACCTCGCCGTGGCCCGGATGGTGGCGGCGGACGTCGCCGGGACAACAGAGGGTCGTCGTCGACGCCGCATCGCCGGGGTGGAGAACGGCGCTGACCGGAAACGGGGCCGGCCCCGTCCCGTCCGGCCCGGCCGGACGGCTCGTGATCCCCGCTCGGGCCGGTTGGGCGTGGTTCCCCCCGGCCCCGATCACCGCAATGAATCAGGTCGTGTTGCTCCTCGCTGCGCTCTGGGCGTGGCGGCGCAGCCGCGCCGAGCCAACCCGAGCGTCCATCGTGCTTGAATCGCCACCGGAATAATGAATACACTCACGTTCAGTTGTAAGCGGTCGGGGGCGAGTCGCCGTCGACCTACCAATCACACCGGTAGGGGAACATGACTGTCAGCCCGAGCAAGCGTCGTATGAGTTCATCGATTGCTCGGCTTGTCGCCGTGGCGGCATTGGCCCTCGGCGGGCTGGTCGTCGCAGGTACGGCCGGGGCCCAAGGGTACGACTCCGGCGGCGCCGATGCCGGAGCGGACGGTGGTTCCCCTCCGGGTGGAGACACCCGGAATTGCACCGAGATCAAAGAACAGACGGGCAGAATCAACATCCCGAATCCATGGTCCCTTGACGGCCAAGGACGGCATTGCCTGTGAAGGTGATGAACCCGGCGGGACCTCGGGCTCATCCAGCACCGGAGGTGCCCCGAGCGGCGTCACCCCCATCGCTGCTCCGGGCACGACCGGCGGAGGCACGACCGGTGTCGCCCCGGCGGCCTACCCGGTGGTCTCCGGCACCGCTCAGGCACCGTACGCCGGCCAACTGGGCAACACCGGTACCTCGGCGAGCACGATTGCGATCGTCGCCGCCGCCGTGGTGCTCGTCGGCAGTGCGCTGGTGCTCGGCGCTCGCCGCCGCAAGCAGGTCTGAGGCCTCAGCGTTGCTCGGCCGGGCGGATGCCCGGCGGCTTGGAGGCGATCCCCACCCCGCCGCCAGGGCGCTAGCCTGCCCCACTGCATGAGCACTCCAGACCACTCAAGGACACGGTCCCCCCGTCACCTGGCCTCCCCGCCCACCGGTGTCAGGTCCGGACGCACGGCCACCCTGATGACGGTGGGGGTTCTTGCGCTGGCCATGGTGGTCGTCGTCGCCTGTGGCAGCGAGGGCGGCGTTCCCGTGATCACCCCAGGGCCCCCAGGGGCGGCCGCCCGCCAGGACGTCGAGGCGGCGCCCACCTCGCGTGGCGATGGTCAAGATGGCGTGAGTACGGGTGCAACCAGTACCACGGTGGCACCGACGAGCACGGCCAAGCCTCCGCCGTTGCCCGACGGGGTGGAGGTCGCCGAGTCGGTCGACCAGCCCAACCTGCTGATGATCATGACCGACGACCAGACGGTTGAGGCCATGCGGGTGCTCACGGCGGTCAACGCCCGCATCGGCGGCGAGGGCACGACGTTCACCAACAGCGTCACCAGCTATCCGCTGTGTTGCCCGAGCCGAGCCACCTACTACTCCGGTCAGTACGCCCACAACAACGGAGTGCTGTGGAATGCGCTGCCCACCGGTGGGTTCACCCGGTTTGAGGACTGGGACACCGCGTTCCCCGCCGCACTGCAGAAGGCGGGCTACCACACCGCCCATGTCGGCAAGTACCTCAACGGTTATGGCGTGGGGAATCCGACCGAGATACCCGCCGGCTGGGACGACTTCCGGGCGCTGATCGACCCGTCGACCGGCCGCTACTTCGGGTTTTCGATCAACGACAACGGGGTGATCGACACCTACGACGAGGACGACAAGACCCTGTACCAGACCGACGTGTTGACCGACCTCGCCCTCGAGCAGATCGATGAGGGTGAGGCGAGCGACGCGCCCTGGCTGGTCAACGTCAGCTACCTCGCCCCGCACGCCAAGTTCGGCTACACCCTCAAGAAGTATCGCGAGAACCCGAGCATCGTCCGCGACGACATCGAGCAGGCCAACACTGCGTTCAACATCATCTCGCCCACCCCCGCACCGCGCGACGAGGGCAAGTTCGCCGATGAGCCGCTCCCCGAGAAGGCCAACTTCGGGTCGTCGACCGCCGGACAGGTCGTTCCCCCGTGGCGGCCTGAGATCGATGCCGCCCGCACCGAGGACATCACCCGCAACTATCAGGCCGAGCTGGAGTCGCTGCTGGCGGTGGACGAGGGCGTCAGCCGGTTGCTCGACCGGCTCGACCAGCTGGGCGTGGCCGACGACACCCTGGTGGTGTTCACCTCGGACAACGGGTACTTCCACGGTGAGCATCGCGAGTACCAGGGCAAGTACTACCCCTGGGAGGAGAGCCTGGCCGTTCCGCTGCTGATGCGCGGCCCCGGCGTCGCCAAGGGGGTCGAGGTCGATTCGGTGGTCGCCAACGTCGACCTGGGCCCGACGATCCTCGACGTCGCCGACGCAACGCAGCTGCGGCAGATGGACGGGCGCAGCCTGGCACCGCTGATGGCCAACCCCGCCGTCGCCTGGGATCGGCCGATTCTTCTGGAGGGCTTTCAGCCCCCGGCGCCGTTCCGGCCGCAGTATCAGGGCATCCGCACCAACCGCTACAGCTACATCGAGTACACCGGCGGCGGGTTGCAGGGCACCGAGCTCTATGACCTGAAGACGGATCCCGAGCAGCTGACAAACCTGGTGCTCGACCCGGAGCGCACCCCCCTGGTGAGCGAGATGGCCCAGTTGGTGACCGACCTTCGCCAGTGCGCCGGGCCGGTCTGCGACCGTGCGGTCGTTCCCGACGACGCGCAGGGGTAAGCCGGCCGTCGGGTGATCCGGACCCTGCGTGTCCCGGTGGGTCAGCCCTGCTGTTCGCGCAACAGCTCGGCGACTCGAAAGGCCAGGTCGACGCTCTGGCGGGCGTTCAGCCGAGGGTCGCACATCGTCTCGTACCGCAGCCCCAGCTGTTCGTCGGACAGCTCCTCGGAGCCGCCCAGGCACTCGGTGACATCGTCGCCGGTCAGCTCGACGTGGATGCCGCCGGGCCAGGTGCCCAGGCGTCGGTGCACCTCGAAGAACCCGCGAATCTCGGCCTCGACAGCGTCGAAGTGCCGGGTCTTGCGTCCGGAGGGAGCGGTGAAGGTGTTGCCGTGCATCGGGTCGGTGGCCCAGATCACCTGGTGACCCGATTCGGCCACCGCCTCGACGAGCGGGCCGAGGCGCTCGGTGACGAGATCCGCACCCATGCGGGCGATGAGGGTCAACCGGCCGGGCACCCGGTGTGGGTCGAGGGCTTGGCAAAGCTCCACCACCTCGCCCGGTGTGGCCGTCGGGCCCACTTTGGTGCCGATCGGGTTGGCGATGCCCGAGAAGAACTCGACGTGGGCACCGGCGAGCTCGCGGGTGCGCTCGCCGATCCAGACCGAGTGGGCGGAGGTGTTGTAGTAGTCGCCGGTCTCGGGGTCGAGCCGGGTCATCGCCTCCTCGTAGTCGAGGATCAACCCCTCGTGGCTGGTGTACAGCGTGGCCTCGTGCAACTGGGGCACATCGTCGGTGTCCAGACCGCACGCCTCCATGAAGCGCAGGGCTCGGTCGATCTCGTCGGCGAGTGACTCGTAGCGCCGGCCCACCCCGGTGGCCGCAACGAACGCCTCGTTCCACTGGTGCACCTTGGCCAGGTCGGCGTAGCCGCCCTGGGTCATCGCCCGTAGCAGGTTCAAGGTGGTGGCGGCGTGCTGGTAGGCCTCGTCGATGCGGCGCGGGTCGGACCGGCGGGCCTCCGTTTCGAATTCAGGCAGGTTGACGATGTGGCCGCGAAAGCTGGGCAGGCTGAGGTCGTCCTTGGTCTCGTGGCTCGACGATCGGGGCTTGGCGTACTGCCCGGCAATGCGGCCGAGCTTGACCACCGGGACCCCGGCGGAGTGGGTGAGGACGATCGCCATCTGCAAGATGACCCGCAACCGCCGCTCGATGCTCTGCGGGTTGGCCGAATCGAAGCTCTCGGCGCAGTCGCCGGCCTGGAGCAGAAAGGCTCGGCCCTGCGCCACTTCGGCCAGCGAGGCGGACAGCTGCCGGGTCTCGCCCGGGATCACCAGCGGCGGCGCAGCGGCGAGCTTGTCGTTCACGGCGCTCAGCGCAGCTTCGCTCTCCCATTCCGGCTGCTGGCCGGCCGGGCGGTCCCGCCAGCTCGACGGGCTCCATGCAGGGAGCGAGGCGGCCTCGGCTGGGGATTCGTCGGTCGCAATTGGGGGCGTCACGGTGCTCCTCGGGGATCTGGATCCCGTTTGGGGGAGATGGGGCGGGGGAAGGGACGGCGGAGAGGGGGGGAGAGGGAGAGGGAGAGGGGAGGCGGGGAGTCCATCCAAGCTACCGATCCAACCCGGCGTTCGGTAGCTGCGGCGACCCTGACGGCCGTCCAGGTTTCCACCGCCAAGAAAATTGCCGTGATGGCCCGTAGTGTGGACATGATGACTCAACGTCGCATCGGGTTGTTGGGCGGCACCTTCGACCCCCCGCACATCGGCCATCTGATCGTGGCGGTGGAGGCGCGGGACCAACTCGAGTTGGATGAGGTGTGGCTGGTCGTCGCCCACACGCCCTGGCAAAAGGCCGGCCGGGTGATCTCGGCGCCCGAACGGCGTCTGGCCATGGTTCGTTCGGCGACCGAGGGGCTCGAGGGCGTCGTGGCGTCGGCGATCGAGTTTGAGCCGCCGGGGCCGAGTTACACCGTCGAGACGCTCGAGCGTCTCGCCCGCTGCCGCAGTGAGCTGGCCCCGACGCTGATCATGGGGGCGGACGCCGCCGCCGGAATCGAGACATGGCATCGCAGCGAGGAGCTCGCCTCTCTGGCCGAGCTGGCAGTGGTGGACCGGCCGGGCTGGGCCGTCGAGGGCGTGAGGAGGCGATTGAGCGTGCCACAGCTCGACGTCAGCTCGACCGGCATCCGGCGTCGGGTGGCCGACGGCCGCCCCATCGACGTGTTGTGTCCACCCGGCGTGGTTTCACTCGTCGCCGGCTGGGGGCTCTACGATGGTGCCAATGCCAGTTGAGGCCGCCCCCGAACGGGCAGATCAACCCCGCGTGAGTGCTGAGCCGCTGGGGGTACAGCGCTGAACGAACGCGAACTTCCCGAGGCGCCGACCGCCGTGTATGTCCCGGCCCCCGATGACAGCGACGAGTTTGCTCTCATCGACGATCTCCCCGTCATCGATGGCCCACGTGCCATCGATGGCCCTGCCGCCGTCTTCGACCTCGATGACGGTCGCGTCGAGCGTTACGACGCCGGTGACTATGACGCCGGTGACTATGACGCCGGTGACTATGACGCCGGTGACTATGACGCCGGTGACTATGACGCCGGTGACTATGACGCCGACGACTATGACGCCGGTGACTATGCCGCCGACGACTATGACCCTGCGCTCGAGGAGCCGGAGGATTTCGTGTCCACCGCTGGCGCCCCGGCGGTGGGTGCAGGCCGGCACGCTGTCAGCCGTGACGCTGACGCTGAGTCGTGGGTGCCCAAAGCCCGACGCCAGATCGGTTCCACACGGCGCTTTCTCGCCCTCAGCGCCACCTTCGCCGCATTGCTCGTCGTGTTGGTGTTCACCGGGTACCGCAGCTCGCTGCGTATGACGGGCGGGGCGTCGATCAGCCCACAACAGCGCTCGCCGAGCGAGCCCGGCTACGAGGCGGCCGTCAAGCCGACGCCGGTGACCTTCCTGGCGGTCGTCAACGACGACGGAGACCTGCGGGCGCTGTCGTTCGTCACCCAGGGCTCGGGCGAGGCGGGCGGCACGATCATCACCGTTCCCCTCAGCCTCCTGCTCGCGAACGATGACGGAGCCATGCGAATCCCGAACTACATCGAGGCCGAGGACGGCATGGACGAGCTACAGACGGAGCTCGAGAAGGCCCTCGGGTTCGGCATGACCAAGCAGTTGATCGTCACGCAGTCCGAGATCGAGGATCTGCTGGGGGGCGAGCCTCTGAAGGTCCGCAACCCGGAACAACTGCTCATCGACTTCCAGGGAACGCTCGTGCCGCAGTTCGAATCAGGCGACCTGGCCCTCGATCCCGATGGGCTGATGTCGTATGTCAACTATCTGGGGCCCGAGGAGTCCGAATACAACCGCCTCAACCGGCAGCAACTGGTGTTCGAGCAGTTGCTGGCGCTGAGCGAGCAGGGCTTTGAGCCCTCGAGCAACGACGAGAACGTCACCGCTCTCGCCGAATTGCTGACCGCAGTTGGCGCTGGGGAGTCGTCCGTGACCCAGCTACCGGTCACCGAGGGTCGCATCGGTGGCCGCGAGGATGGCGGCGAGGGCCAGGGCGCCTCGTTTACCGCCCCGGACACCGAGGCGATCGATGCCACGCTGGGCGACATCATCCCCTTCCCGGTCTCGGGCTTCCCCGGGCAACGCCTGGGCGTCAAGTTGTTGAACGGCACGACCGAGCCGCAGCTGGAGCTGCGGCTGGCCGGCCAGGTCGTGGGTGCCGGCGGCGAGGTGCGGGTGGTGGGCAACGCGAAGAAGCTCGACCAGGCCCGGACGACGGTGGCGGTTTCGCGGGATGCCACCGAGGACGAACGCGCTCAGGCTCAGCGGGTGGCCGAGGCATTGAACGCCGAGCTCACCGAGACCGACAACCTGGGTGAGGAAGTGCGCGCGGTGGTCGTCGTGGGCCAGGATCAGGCATGAACCCTGGCCTGGACGTCGAGACCGCTTCGTTGGCCGCCGTTGCGGCTCGGGCAGCCGAGAGCAAGGATGGCGAAGCGATCGAGGTGCTCGACGTGTCGGGCGTCTTCGTCATCTGCGATGCGTTCGTGCTGGTGACCGGTCGCACCGAACGGCAGGTCAAGGCGCTCGCCGATGAGATCGAGTACCAGGTTCGCGAAGAGACCGGGCGAACCCCCAGGTCGGTCGAGGGGCGCGACACCCTCCGGTGGGTGTTGATCGACTACGGCGACGTCGTCATCCACATCCTGATCGAGGAGGACCGCGGCTATTACCGCCTGGAGCGACTCTATGGGGACGTGCCCCGGGTCGACCTCGCTCGGTCCTGAGCGCTCCTCAGAAGGAACGTCTCCGCCGCCCGAGCGTGGTGTGAAGTGGAGCTGATCGGAATCGAACCGACGACCTCATCCATGCCATGGATGCGCTCTACCAATTGAGCTACAGCCCCGTTGGGGAAGGTTCCACATTAGCAGTGTTTCCCCCGGCGGCGTCCAACGGGGCGGCGGCCGGACCTGCCGCCCGGCCGGTGTAACCGGTGGCCGCTCGGTCGGGTCTCATCGGCGTGCACACCCTGATCGGAAGAATCGAGCGAGCCGCCCGCAGCGGGGCGACGCTGACCCTGGCCACCCCCGAGGGATACGACACGACGACCTGGGGGGAGACCCACGCCGCCGCCCGCTCGCTGGCGGCGGTGCTGCAGGCACGTGGTGTGACGCCCGGAACCCACGTGGCCATCCTGGGGCCCACCACCCGGCCCCTGATCACCGCCATCCAGGCCACCTGGCTGACCGGTGGATGCCTGGTGATGCTGCCCCTGCCGATGCGCCTCGGATCGATCGAAGCGTTCGTCGACCAGACCCGCAGTCGCATCGCCGCCGCCGACTGCTCCCTGGTGCTGATCGACGACCAGCTCGCCCCCTTTGTCGAACGCACCGACGACGACCCGCCCTTCGCTGTGCTGCAGGAGCTGGTCACCGAGTCGGCCGAGGTCGATCCCGCAGACTGGATCCGACCCCCGGAGGACCCCGACGCCCTGGCGGTGCTGCAGTTCACCTCCGGATCGACCGCCGAGCCCAAGGGCGTGATGCTGCCCCACCGGACGATCTGCGCCAACCTCGACGCCTGCTGCGAGGCGGGCGGCCTGATCGACGACGAGACCTTCGTCTCGTGGCTGCCGCTGTACCACGACATGGGCCTGGTCGGCCTGTTGACGATCCCGATGACCACCGGGCGCAACCTGGTGCAGGCCGCCCCGCAAGACTTCTTGTCCCGACCGTCCCGCTGGATGCAGTGGATTTCCGATCATGGCGGCACGATGACCGCCGGCCCCAACTTTGCCTATGCGCTCGCCGCCCGTGCGCTGCGCCGGGCCGAGGACCTCGACCTGTCTTCGCTCGAGGTGTTGCTCAACGGCGCCGAGCCGATCGACGCCGAGGTCTTCCGCCGGTTCATGACCGCCGGCGAGCGCTTCGGGCTTCGACCGGGCGCGGCCTTCCCCGCCTTCGGCATGGCCGAGCTTGGCATCGGCGGGTCCTTCTCCCAGCGCTGGGACGGGTTCCGCACCGACGTCGTCGACGCCCGGGCGCTCGAGCACGACCACCTCGCCGTCCCGGTCGACCCCCAGCTTGTTGATGATGTACCCGACACCCGGGAGCTGGCCCTGCTCGGCCAACCGGTGCCCGGCCTCGAGATGCGCGTCGTCGATCCGAAGACCGGGGCCCCACGGAGCGACCGCGAGGTCGGCGAGCTGTTGATCCGGGGTACTTCGGTGACGCCCGGCTACTACAAGAACCCGGAGGCGACCGCCGAGCTGCTTCGCGACGGTTGGTTGCGCACCGGTGACCTGGCCTACCTGCTCGATGGCGACCTGGTCATCTGCGGGCGCATCAAGGACGTGATCATCGTCGGTGGTCGCAACATCTATCCCCAGGACATCGAGCGTTCGGCATCGGCCGTCGCCGGCGTTCGGCCGGGCAACGTGATCGCCTTCGGGGTGGACGGGCGGGCCGGTGCCCAATCGATTGTCATCGTCGCCGAGCTGGGCGACGCTGATGCCGAGGCGGTCCGCAGCGAACTCGCCGACACGGTCACCCGCGACATCGGAGTGCCGCCGCGCCAGGTGGTCATGGTGGCCAAAGGGTCGGTGCCCAAGACCAGCTCGGGCAAGTTGCAGCGTTCCCTGGCCCAGTCCCGCTGGGAGAACGACGAGCTCGAGCTGGTCGACCCGGCGTAGCGTGTCCGGGCCGTCGTCGACCGGCGAGACATCGTCGCCCGGCGCTGTGAGGCGTTTGTGTACAGTGCCACAACACTCGACGATGGGGGCTGGGCGAGGTGGTAGCCGGGGGGCAGAGCGCTGCTGGCGGGGGGCCGCGAATCGCCTCAGCCGGAGGGTACGACGGGGCTGAGTGGCGCCGTTGCCTGACCCCCTACGCCGCCCCTGCGGCCCTGCTCGTCGCCCAATTGGTGTTGCTGCCCGTCCCTTTGGGAACGTTCGCTGCCGGGGCGCTGGCCGGGTTGATCGCGTCGCTCGCCGCGGTGGGCTTGGCGCTCGTGTGGCGGGCCAACCGGGTGATCAACTTCGCCACCGGCGACCTGGGCATCGTCCCGGCCACCCTGGCGGTGTTGCTCGCCGATCAATGGGGCTGGAACTACTGGGCCTGCGGCGCCGCCGGACTGGCCGCAGCGGTCGTGTTGGGCGTGGTGGTCGAGGGGCTGATCATCCGACGGTTCTTCGAGGCGCCCCGCGTGTTGCTCACGGTGGCGACGATCGGCCTGGCCCAGCTGTTGGGCTTCGGCGCGCTGATCCTGCCCCGGGCCTGGGGGGCGTCGCCGTCGGTGCGGACGCTGCCTGTGCCATTCGAAGCATCGATCGAGATCGGCGGCACGATCTTCGACGGTTTCGACCTGATGGCGTTGGTGCTCGTGCCGGTGATGCTCGTCGTCCTCGTGCTCTGCCTCAACCGAACTGCCCTCGGGGTGGCGGTGCGGGCGTCGGCCGACCGGACCGCTCGTGCGCTCACGCTGGGTGTTCCGGTGAAGCGGCTGCACAGCCTCATCTGGACGATCGTCACCGTCGGGGCCTTCGCTGCGTTGTTCTTCACCGCCGGCACCGGGGGGCTGGGCGTCGGCTACGGCACCAGCCTGGGCCTGTTGCTGCGGGCGATCGCCGCGCTGGTGCTGGGCCGCATGACGCACCTGGGTGTGATCGTGTCGTCCTCGATCGTGCTTGGCGTCCTCGAGTTGGCGGTGCGGTTTCAAACCGGCGACGGGGCCTTGGTGGCACCGCTGTTGGCGGCGATCATCATCGGCGCCCTGTTGCTGCAGCGCCGGGGCATCACACGGGCGGCCCGCGACGACACGTCGTCGTGGAAGCTGGCCTCCGACGTTCGCCCGATCCCGGCCGAGCTGGCCGGCCGGTGGGAGGTCGCTGCGGTGCGGCTGGGGCTGATCGTCGCCGGGTTGGCGGCGCTCACCGCGTTTCCACTCGTGTTGTCGACCGGCGCCATGTTGAAGCTGGGAGCGGTGCTCGTCGTCGCCAGCATCGGCGTATCGCTGGTGATCCTGTCCGGCTGGGCCGGTCAGCTCAGCCTGGGGCAGATGGCCTTTGCCGGTATGGGCGGGGCCGTGTTCGCCTGGGCCACCCAGAACCACGCCGTCGATCCGCTGCTCGCCATCGGCCTGGGAGCGCTCGGGGGCGCCGCCGCTGCGGTCGTCGTCGGCCTTCCGGCGCTGCGGATCCGAGGGGTGTACCTGGCGGTCACCACGCTGGCCCTGGCGCTCGCCTTTTCCAACGGTGTGTTCGACAACGGCTACGTCGACTGGATCCCGACCGCCTCCTTCGCCGGCAACCGGCCACCGTTGTTGGGGCGGATCCCGATGGAGACCCCCGCCCAGCTGTACCTGCTGGCGCTCGGCTTGTTGGTGCTCTCCCTGCTGGCGGCGTCCGCGTTGCGGCGCTCCCGCTCGGGCCGCGTGCTGATCGCCATCCGGGAGAACGAGGATGCCACCCGGGCTTACGGGGTGGGGGTGACCCAGGCCAAGCTGGCGGCCTTCGGCCTGTCCGGGGCGATCGCCGGCGCCGCCGGTGCGGTGTACACGTTGCATCAGGGGGCGTTCAAGCAGGCGCTGTTCTTGCCCGAGGAGAGCGTGGCCACCTTCATCGGCGTCGTCGTCGGTGGCCTGGCCAGCCTTCCGGGTGCGGTGATCGGGGCCTTCATTCTGCGGGGCACCGGTTGGCTGCTCCCGCCGCCGTGGAACCTGTTTGCCACCGCGACGGGCGCGCTGATCGTGCTGCTGGTGATGCCCGATGGGGTGGGCGGGGCGCTGGTGCGCTGGCGCGACCTGTTGTTGGCCAACCTGGCCCGCCGGCGGGGCATCATCGTGCCGTCGTTGTCCGAGCTGGGCGACCCCGACGCCCTTGAGCACCCCGTCGAAACCGAATCAGCCCCGGAACCTGAGGCCGAGCCCGAGCCTGAGCCCGAGCCCGCCGAGGTGTCCCCATGAGCGGTCAGCCCGAAGCCGCGACCGCCAACGCTGGCGCCGAGGATGTGGGGTGGGCATCGCTGCTCGGCGAGTCGGTCAGCACGGTCGTCCAGCCGTCGCGCTGGGGGCCGTCGCTGCGCCACCCCATTCAGGGCCTGCGCCGGGCGGTCGGCGACGGACCGCTCAACGCGCTCGTCATCCTGTTTGGCCTCAACGCGGTCGATGAACTGGACCGCACCGGCTTTGGCATCCTCATCCCCAACATTCGCGACGACCTTCACATGTCCAACGCCGGCATCCTGTCGGTGGTGGCCCTCAGCCTGCTGGTGGCATTTCTGTTGCAACTGCCGATCGCCGTGGCGGCCGACCGCTACCCGAGGGTGCCGATCGTCATCGCCGGTGCGCTGTGTTGGGGCGTGTTCTCGCTGTTCACCGGCCTGGCGGTCGGTGCTGTGATGCTGGTGATCGCCCGCTCGGGCGCCGGCATTGGCCGGGCGACGGTCGACCCGACCCACAACTCGCTGCTCGCCGACTACTACGCGGTCGACCGGCGGTCGTCGGTGTTCTCGATCCACCGCGGCGCCAACGTGCTCGGACAGTTTGCCGGGCCCCTCCTCGCCGGCGGGCTGGCCGCCGCCACCGGCAGCTGGCGCACCCCGTTTTTCGTGTTCTTCATCCCGACGGTGATCTTCGCCATCGCAGCGTTTCGGTTGCGCGAGCCGGTGCGTGGCGGCCAGGAGCGCAAGGCTGCGGGCGGCGACGCCGAGATGATCGCGCTCGCCGAACCCAAGGCGTCCTTCGAGGAGGCCTTCCGGCTGTGCAACGAGATTCCGTCGCTGCGGCGGCTGTGGTACTCGGTGCCGTTCCTGTCGGTGTCGCTGATCGGCTTCGTCAGCCTGGCAGGCATCATGTACGAGCAGACCTACAACCTCGACGAGCTGCAGCGGGGCTATCTGGCGGCCTCGGTCGAACCGTTCCAGTTCATCGGCCTGGCGATGGGCGCAGCGATGGGCACCAAGTTGTTCCTGCGGGACCCGGCCCTCGTGTTCAAGTTTCTGCGGGTGGTCGCCATCGCCGCCGGCGTGTTTGCGGCGGCGTTTGCACTGGCGCCCACCGTGTGGCTGACCGTCGTCGCCAACATTGCGCTTACCTCATGTTTGGCGATCATCCTCCCCGGGCTGTTGGCCAGCCTGTCGGTGGCCATCCCGGCCAGGGCGCGGGCGGTCGGCTTCGCCATCGCCAGCTATTGGGCAATACCTGGGCTGTTGGTGCTGCCGCTGATCGGCTGGGTGACCGACCGGTTCGACGCCCGGGTGGGCATGTTGGTGATGGCGCCGGTGCTCGTCATCGGCGGGCTGATCGTGTCGACCGTGTCCGCCACGATCCAGGGCGACATAGCCGATGTGTGGGTCGGGTCGCTGGCCCGGGCCGAGGACGCCAGCGAACGGGCGTCTGGACGGGCCAAGTTGCTCGTCGTGCGCGACCTGCACGTCAGCTACGACAACCTGCGGGTGCTGACCGGCCTGTCGATGGAGGTGGCCGAGGGCGAGGTGGTGGCGCTGCTCGGCACCAACGGCGCCGGCAAGTCCACCCTGCTCGGGGCGATCGCCGGCTCGGTGCACGCCCATCGTGGCGCGGTCGTCTTCGATGGGCGCGACATCACCCACGCCCCACCCCAGGAGATTGCGCAGCTGGGCCTGGGCGAAATGCCGGGGGGCAAGGGAACGTTCCCGTCACTGAGCGTTGCCGACAACCTGCGCACCGCCGGCTGGATGTTGCGCCGGAAGCCGGGCGAGTCGGCCCGGCGCATCGAAGAGGTGTGCGCACCGTTCCCCGTGCTCGGCGAGCGGATGGGCGAGCCGGCCGCCAACCTGTCCGGTGGGCAACAACAACAGCTCGCCCTGGCGATGGCACTGTTGGCCCGACCTCGGCTGTTGATGATCGACGAACTGTCCCTCGGCCTGGCACCGGTCGTCGTCGAGGAGCTGGTCGCTCTGGTACGCGACGTCGCTGCGTCCGGCACGACGGTCATCCTGGTCGAGCAGTCGGTCAACGTGGCGTTGACCCTGGCCGACCGGGCACTGTTCATGGAGAAGGGCCAGCTGCGCTTCACCGGGCCGACCGCCGAGCTGTTGAAGCGCCCCGACCTGTTGCGCTCGGTGTTTCTCGGTGCCGAACCCGCCGAGCACACCGAGCACACCGAGCACACCGAGCCCGCCGTACCCCGTGTCTCGTCCCCGCCCCGCTCACCGCAGAGCCCGGCGCTTCGGGCGACCGATCTGGTGTGTCGCTTCGGGGGGGTCCGCGCGGTCGACGGCGTGTCGCTCAGCGTCGTACCGGGCGAGATCGTTGGGCTGATCGGCCCCAACGGCGCAGGCAAAACGACCGTGCTCGATGCGATCTCGGGCTTCGTCCCCACCGAAGCGGGCACGATCACGCTCGGCGAGGTCGAGCTGACCGGCGCCCCGGTCGCCCGCCGGGCCTGGGCCGGCCTGGGGCGGTCCTTTCAGGACGCCCGACTGTTCCCGGGCCTCACCGTCGCCGAGGCGCTGGCGCTGGCCCACGAGCGCTGGGTGGAGGTCCGTTCGACCGCCGACGCGGTGCTGCGAACTCCGCCGTTGGTGATGTCGGAGTGGAAGGTGCGCCGGGATACCGACGTGTTGATCGAGCGCTTCGGTCTGGGCGACTATCGCAACAAGTTCGTCGGCGAGCTGTCGACCGGCTCCCGCCGCATCGTCGACCTGGCCGCCGTCGTCGCCCAGCGGCCCAAGGTGGTCCTGTTGGACGAGCCCTCGTCGGGCATCGCGCAGCGAGAGACCGAGGCACTGGGCCCATTGCTCCTCCGGCTGCGAAACGAGCTGGGCTGCGCCATGGTGATCGTCGAGCACGACATGGGCCTGTTGGCCCAGGTTGCCGACCGCCTGGTCGCCCTGGAAACCGGCCGGGTGATCGCCGAGGGCCGACCGGCCGAGGTGCTCGGCCATCCCATGGTCGTGGCCAGCTACCTGGGAAGCAGCGCCGAGTTGGTGGCCCGGTCGGGGCCCCGCGTGCAAGCGACCGATGCAGGAGGGTTGTCGTGAGTGGAGATCGTACGGAGGGGCCCGGCCCGATCGCCCGCTGGGGCCCCATGGTTGCCATCCTGGGGGCGATCGCGCTCCTCGTCGGCGTCGTGTTGGTCGCCGAGCCGATCGCCGACGCCCGGGCGACCGGACCGTCGAGTGCGCCCGAACGCGGGGCCGGCGACACGACCGAGATCGAGCTGCCGCCGGGGGTGATGACCTTTGAGCAGGCCAAGGCCAAGGGCACCCTGGACGACTACGACTTCGGTGATCGCTGCGATCCGGCCACCGGCACGCTCGCCCTGCCGCTCGCTCCGCAGCAGAACTGCTTCGCCAAGTTCTCGGGCGACAACGGCGGCGCCACCGCAACCGGGGTGACCGCAGAGAAGATCAAGGTGGTCGCCTACCTCAACCAGCCCAACGACCCGATCCTCGAGTTCATCTACGGGCAGATCGGCCT
This sequence comes from Candidatus Microthrix subdominans, assembly GCA_016719385.1. Taxonomy (NCBI): domain Bacteria; kingdom Bacillati; phylum Actinomycetota; class Acidimicrobiia; order Acidimicrobiales; family Microthrixaceae; genus Candidatus Neomicrothrix; species Candidatus Neomicrothrix subdominans. The sequence goes on from JADJZA010000010.1 coordinate 80,856, forward strand.
GGAGACCAAGCCGGGCGAGGCCGAGAAGGCCTACGACAACTTCAACGAGATCTTTGCCTCCTACTACGAGTTCTATGGTCGCGAGGTGGAGATCATCCCCTACATCGCCACCGGCAACATCCAGGACTCGGTGGCCGCCACCGCCGATGCCGAGACGATCGCCCGCGACATCAAACCGTTCGCCGTGATCAACGGGCCCCAGCTGTCCAACGCCTTCGCAGACACGATCTCGGCCAACGGCATCGTGTGTATGGGCTGCACCTCCACCGGCGACGACGAGTTCTACGGAGAGCGTGACCCGTACCAGTGGGGCGTGCAGAAGACGCCGACCCAGAACCTGGTGCTCGTCGCCGAGTACCTGGGCAAGCGGCTCATCGACCGCCCGGCCAAGTGGGCGGGCGGCCCGCTGAAGGACAAGCCCCGCAAGATAGCCATGATCGCCGCCGAGGGGACCGAGCAGAACGACGCCCCCATCGAGATGTTCACCAGCATCCTGGCCGAGGACTACGGCGCCGAGCTGGCCAACATTCAGCGCTACGACGACCCGCTCGCGCTCGGCACCACCGGCCGGGCCATGCTCAGCCAGTTCAAGAGCGAGGGCATCACCTCGATCGTGTTCGTGGGCGACCCGATCGCCCCCCAGACGCTGACCCGCATCGCGTCCGAGCAGGATTACCACCCGGAGTGGATCACCAGCGGGTCCTCGCTGGTGGAGAACAACGTGTTCAGCCGCACCTACGACCAGGACCAGTGGGCCCGCGCCTTCGGCCCCACCAGCCTGTTCCCCCGGGTCGACGGCGGAATCGGCACCCCGATCGGCCTGCACAAGTGGTACTTCGGCACCGAGCCGCCGGGCGGCGCCGCCGCCCTGCTGACCGTGCCCAACCTGCAGGTGTTGTTCGGTGGGCTCCAGGGCGCCGGGCCCGACCTGACCGCCGAACACTTCCGCGACGCGCTCTTCACGGCACCGATCCTGGCCGGATCGCCGATCGCCCCGCAGATCAGCTTCGGCAACCGGGGCTTCTTCCCCAACACCGACTACGTGGCCCTCGACGACATGACCGAGATCTCGTGGGACCCCGACGTGATCGCACCCGACGAGGGGGGCAAGGAAGGCAAGGGTGGTTGGCGCTACTCCGACGGCGGCAAGCGCTATCTGCCTGGTGAGTGGCCCGACGACGAGCCCCACGTGTTCGATGCCGAAACCGGGGTGACCAACTTCGAGGAATTCCCCACAACCGCCGAGGAGCCGCCCGCCGACTGGGCGCCGGTCTCCGGACCCCGCAAGGGCAAGACCTACCCTTAAGCCTCACCATGGGCAACTTTTCAACGGCGGGTGTTCGAGACCGGCCTTGCTGTTCCAGGCGATGGGGGCGAGGGGGCTGGCGGGGGGGGCGAGCCTGGCGCCTATGCGGTGTGGGGAGCGATCGGCGCCATCGGCACGGTCATCGCCGGGATCGTGTTGTTCAACGAACCGGTCACGTTCTGGCGGATGTTTTTTCTGTCGACGCTGGTCGTTTCGGTCGTCGGCCTTCAGGTCGTCAGCGGCGAGTCGTGAGCGTTGGTCGAACAGCCGTGAACCGAGAATCGCATTCGCCCGAGCGCCCGTCGGTCACGCCGAACGCGCGTGCGTGGGAGAGCCCGCGTGGGTGGGCGCTGAGCCTCGCCCTCATCTCGACCGTGGCGGTTGCCGCCCGGGTGGCCTATGTGCTGTGGGTGCTCGGTCCGGTCCGCTCGGGCCTGGACGCCATCTGGTACCAGTTGCAGGGCGGCTCGATCCTGGCGGGGACGGGATATGTGGTGCCGACGTCGCTGTTCGAGGGCGAGCTGACCCCGACGGCCGCTTTTCCGCCCGTGTACCCGGCGTATCAGGCGCTCTGGCAGTGGATGTTCGGCCCGGGCGCAACGGCGGTTCGCATGGCCGGGGTGGTACCCGGGGTCGTCACGGTGGTGCTGGTCGCCATCCTGGGTCGCGCACTCGCTGACGCACGGGTTGGGCTGCTCGCAGCCGGAGCGGTGGCGCTGAGCCCGACGCTCGTTGCCGCCGACTCCTCGACGATGAGCGAGAACCTCACGGTGCCCTTGGTGTTGGCGGCGCTGGTGCTGGCGCACCGGGTGCTGACCAAGGGGATCGGCTGGACATCGGTGATCGCCCTCGGTGCGGTGTGCGGTGTGGCCGTTCTGACCCGCCAGGATCTTGCGCTGATCGTGGTGCTCGTCGCCCTTCCAGCGGTGTTGGCGAGCGCCGGCACGGGGATGGGAGCCAGGCTGTCTGCGGCTGCGCTGGTGGTGCTGGTGGTGGTGGCTGTCGTGGGGCCATGGATGTGGCGCAACCATCGGGCGGTCGGCACCTACGCCGTGTCGACCATTTCGCCGAGCAGTGCGTTGGCGGGGTCGAACTGCGACGCCACCTTCGGCGGACCCGATCTGGGCAGCTGGAGCTTCCCGTGCGTCGTGGACGCCACACCCACCGGAGGGGAGCCGGAGGTGGAGGTGGCCGACGCCCAACGCACGCGAGCCACCGACTACGTCAGGACTCACCTGTCCGGCGTGCCGCTCGTGTTGGCGGCGCGAACGTCCCGGGTGTGGGCAGCCTGGGATCCGCGGGATCTCGCCCGCCGTGACGCGGACGAGACCCGTCGCTACGGGTGGCAGGTGGTGAGCCGCCCGCTCGACGCCGTGCTGGCCGTGGTCGGGGCCATCGGCCTGGTGCGACTGGGCAGGCGCCGGTCGTGGGGTTGGGAGTGGCTCATCGTGGCGGCACCGTTGGTGATGGTCTGCGTGAGCGCTGCGGCGAGTTACGGCAACCCGAGGTTCAATGTGACGGCTCTGCCGGTGTTATCGATCGGCGCGGCGTCCCTCCTGACAGGCCTGATCGACGCCAAGCGCTCCGACGCTGCGGTTCGGGACGATCCGGTCACCCGCCCTTGCCTGGGGGGCTCAGGGGGGGGGGGGGGGGGGGGGGGGGGGGGGGGGGGGGGGGGGGGGGGGGGGGGGGGGGGGGGGGGGGGGGGGGGGGGGGGGGGGGGGGGGGGGGGGGGGGGGGCGGGGGGGGGGGGGGGGGGGGGGGGGGGGGGGGCCGGGGGGGGGGGTCCTCGGGGTCGCGGTCGCGCAGAAACTCCTGAAACTCGGCGGCCAGTTCCTCGCCGGAGGGCAGCGGACCGTCGAGCGACGTGAACGCGGCATCGGCGCTTTGACCCTCGTCCCACGCCTGTTCCAACTGCTCGACCAGGGGCTGATGCTCGGGGTTCGACTCCAGCAGGGCATCCAAGCGCAGACGGCTGGCCTTCACCTCGCCCCCGAGGCCCTCGAGCGTGAAGCTGAGACCCGCGTACTCCATCACACCCTCGACCAGTGCCCTCGCCGCCGCCGGTGAGGGCAGGTTGGAGGCGTAGTGGGGTACCTGGGCCCACAGCCCGAACGACGGGATACCCGACGCGTTGAACTCCTCGTCGAGTGCGGCGAACACGCCGGCGGGCACCTCGAGGGTGCCGCGCTGAAGCCCGGGGAGCGTGTCGGAGACGTCCTGCGAGGAGGTGGTGATGCTGAGCCGGCTGGCACGGGTGTGGGGCACCGGTGCCGGGTAGGCACCCAAGCCGATCACGCGCTTGACGTCGAAGCTGAGCGCCAGCTCGACCGTCGTGGCGATGAACGAGCGCCACAGGCGGTCGGGCTCGGCCCCGGTGAGGAACAGCACGTCGTTGCCGGCGGCGTCGGTGCCGCCGCGCAGCTCCAGCTTGGGCCAGTCCAGGTCGGTGACCACCCCGGCGAGCAGGTGCATCGTGGGGCGGCGGGCCCGGTAATCGAGCAGTTCATCGGAGGAGAAGGTGGCGAGCGTTGACACGCTTGCCTGGTCGGACATGACCTCGGCGGCGGTGTCGGCCGCACCCCCGGCATCGATCCAACCATCGAGCGCGATGATCAGGGTCGGGTCGTTCAACTCCGGTCGAAGGAGGATTTCCACCAGTTCACTCATGATGACGCCTCCAGCGATGAGGATTCCAGGGATTGATACGCCAGCTTCTCGATGCCTTCGATCATGGTTCGGAACCCTTCGGCCCCTTCCCGGCCGGCGTCGCCCATGGCGCCGCCGGCGTACCTGGCGTACACGCCGGCGATGATGCAGGCGAGCTTCCAATAGCCGAAGGCGATGTAGTAGTCGATGCCCGACAGGTCGAGGCTGGACCGCTTGGCGTAGGCCGCCAGCAGATCCGCCCGTCGGGGAAACCCGGGCAGGGACACCGTCGACACCTGGGGGAAGCGCGGCCGCATCCCCCGGGTCGGGCCAGTAACACATCAGCAGGCCGACGTCGGCGAGGGGGTCGCCCAACGTGCAGATCTCCCAGTCGAGCACGGCGATCACCGAACCGTCGGGGCCGAGCATGCAGTTGTCCAGGCGGTAGTCGCCGTGGACGATCGAGTCCTGTTGCTGGGGCGGCACCGCCAGGGCCAGCCGGTCGTGCAGGGCACCCAGGTCGGGCAGCGCACCCTCGGCGACCTGGGTGCGGCTCTGTTCGAACTGGCCGTTCCACCGCTTCAGCTGACGTTCGAGGTAGCCCTCCCGACGGCCGAGGTCCCCGAGGCCCACGGCGTCGATGTCGACCGAGTGGATGCGGTGCAGCACCTCGACCAGGGAGGCGCCCGCCCGGGCGCGCTGATCGGGTGTCAGGTTCGTGGCGGTCGCCTCGTCGCGGGCGACGACGCCGTCGACGTAGTCCATGACGTAGAAGGGAGCGCCGTTGACCGAGTCGTCAGCGCTGAGGCCGACGATGCCGGGGACGGGCACGTCGGTCGGGGCGAGCGCCGAGATGATCCGGTGCTCGCGTCCCATGTCGTGGGCGGTGGCCAGCACCTGGCCCAGGGGCGGTCGGCGCAACACCCAGTGCCCGTCGGCAGCATCGGTGACCGAGTAGGTCAGGTTGGAATGACCGCCGGTGATCAGCGAGAAGGCGAGCGGCGGGGTGAGCCCCTCGATGTGCTCAGCCATCCAGGCCTCCACCGCAGCCGCATCGATGCCCTCGGGCACGGTGCTTTCCGCTGCAGAGCGGTCTGTCGGTGCACGGTTCTCGTCGCTCACGGTGACCTTTCCGAATTTCGATGTTCCCCGGCCACGCTACCGCCTGGGACCCGAGCCCACCGATGCGCTCATATGCTGGTGAGCCCGTCCGGCAAACAAAGCGAGCTGTCCCCATGGTCGACGTCACCGATGCCACCTTCGAGACCGAGGTGCTGGCACGTTCCGAGCAGGTTCCGGTCGTCGTCGACCTGTGGGCGCCCTGGTGCGGGCCGTGCAAATCGCTCGGCCCGATCCTCGAAAAGGTCGTCGGCGAGCTGGGCGACAAGGTGGCGCTGGCCAAGATCAACGTCGACGAGAACCCGCAGGCCTCGCAGGTGTTTCGGGTGCAGTCGATCCCAGCGGTGTTCGGCCTGGTCGATCGCCAGGTGGCCAACAGTTTCACCGGCGCCCAGCCGGAGGCCAAGGTGGCCGAGTTTGTCCGCAGCCTGTTGCCGCCGGATGAGGCCGAGGCGGTGAACGCGCTGGTCGAGCTGGGCGACGAGGCGTCGCTGCGCACCGCGCTGAGGATGGATGCAGTCCACGAGGGCGCCCGGTTGGCGCTGGCCAAGCTGCTCGTCGCCGACGGGCGAGCCGAGGAGGGCCTGGCCCTGATCGATGGCATGTCGGATGCCAACCTGGAGGTACGCCACGTGCGGGCGTTGGCGTCGGAGGGGGGATCGGTGTCGGTCGCCGGCATCGAGGCCGAGCTCGGATCCCTCCTCGACCGGGTGAAGGCCGACGATGACGCCCGCTCGCGGTTCCTCGAACTGCTCGAGTTGTTGGATCCCGACAGCCCCGCCACCGGAGAGTGGCGACGCAAGCTGTCCGCCCGGTTGTTCTAACGACGGAGCGGGTCTCACCGTGAAGCTGGTGCGCCGCCCCGGGTACTACGCGCTGGAGGGCGGCCCGGTGCCCCCGGGCTCCGCCGCCATCACGATCGGTCCGGTCGTGTCGATGCGCAGCGAGGTCGTGGGCCACGAGCGGCTGGAGGCCCACGAGGCCGTGCACGTTCGCCAGTGGCGGGTACGGGGATGGCTCGGGTTTCTCGTCGGGTACCTCGGCGAGTACCTGCGGGGTCGCCTGATCGGCCGACGTCATCACGACGCCTACCTGCACCTCAGCGCCGAGTGTGAGGCGGAATGGGAGGCACAGCGCCTGGTGCGGGGCCTGCCCATCCGCTGATCGACCGGGCTGCCGGGGCCGCCTTCGGGGAGCGCGGCCCGGGGCGAGATCCCCAGTGTCAGCGGCGGTCGGTTTTTCTAGGTTGGGCGCCATGGACGATCCCTTCGACGCGTTGGCGCCCCCGACAGGGCGCAACCGGCGGCAGGGAAGCGGTGCGGCCGACCGCTTCGCCGCCTGGTGGGACCGCGTGCGCCAACGCTCGGGGGCCGTGGGCGGCGCGTCGGCACATGATCCCGGGGCCAACCCAGTGCAGACCAACCCAGTGCGGACCAACCCACTGTTGGCACATGCCCTGGTGATGAGGATGCTGGCGGCGCTCGGCATCGTCGGGGTGCTGGCGGTCGGGGCGTGGTGGCTGTCTCAGGGTCGGGCTCCGCCGGTCGAGCTGCCCAGGGCACCGTCGGCGGCCGCTTCGGCCGAGGCCGCTGGCTCCGCACCCGTCAGCTCGCTTCCCGCTGGGGGCTCAGGTGGTGCGGTGCCCGCCGGCGGCTCGGCCACCCCGCCCGGTCCGGCAACCCCCGGCAACTCGGCGGCCCCGGTCTCCTCGACAGCCGAGGGTGCGGACACCGCCAACTCCCTGACGCCCCAGGAGGTGGTCGTGCACGTGGCCGGCCAGGTGCACCACCCCGGCTTGTACACGGTGAACGCCGGCGGTCGGCTGGCCGACGCGATCAGCGCCGCCGGCGGTGTCACCGCCCAGGCCGACCTCGACCGGGTCAACCTGGCCGAGCCGCTGATCGACGGAGCGCGCACCTACATCCCGGCGGTGGGCCAGATCGATGCCCCCGCCACCATCCCCCAGGGAGGGCAGCATCCTCCGGGAGCACAGCGTCCTCAGGAGGGAGAGGGCGGGCCCGGAAGCCCGTCGGGGACGCCGGGAGCGTCGGGCGAGGGATCGGCCGGCGCACCGGGCGAGGGTGCCCTGGTCAACATCAACACCGCCGACGAGGCGGTGCTCGACGAGTTGCCCGGCGTCGGACCGGTGACCGCCGAAGCCATCGTCGAGTACCGCAACCAGGTGGGCAGCTTCTCCCAGGTGGAGGACCTGCTCGAGGTGCGGGGCATCGGTGACGCCAAGCTGGAGGCGTTGATCGATCTGGTGACCGTGTGACGCCGGAGCCCGCCGGGGTGGAGCCCGGGTCCGCCGGTCGTTCGTCGGTGGGCGAGCGGCTCGCCGACGCCCGCGCGCCGCTGGCGGTGGCGACCGCTGCGCTCGGCGGGGCTGCGTTGGGCCCGTTTGCCCGCCGAACCCTTGGGGCGGCATCCCGGTCGGCGGCGATCGTCCTGCTGATCGTGGCCGCCCTCGTGTTGCTGTGGGCCTGGCGGCGCCGGGTGGCGGCGGGTGTGGCGGTGGCGGCGGCGTTGTGCACGGTGGGCCTATCGATTCGTGCGCTCAACCCGCTCGACGACCTGCGGCCGGGGAGGGTGGAGGGCCCGGCGGTGCTGCGCAGCGATCCCAGCCCATTCTTCGGAAGCGTCGAGGTGGTGGTTGCCCTCCGGGGCCGCCGACTGCTCGCCAGCATCGAGAGCCCCTCCGCCGGCGAGGTGGCCGGGTTGCAGGTTGGCGACACCCTGCGGGTCAGCGGACGGACCAGCCGCTTCGAGCATCCGACCGGGTGGCACCGCTCCCGACACCTGGCCGGCGAGCTCCACGTCGATTCGGTGTCCGACATCGAACCGGGGCGAGGCGGCTTTGCGCTGGCATCGGGCGTGCGTGAACGCATCCGTGCGTCGGTGGAACCGCTCGACCCCGACGCCCAGGCGCTGGTGCTCGGTGCTGCACTGGGTGATGACCGGTCCCAGTCCGATGCTCAGCGCGATCGATTTCTGCGCTCCGGCTTGACCCACCTGCTCGTCGTCTCCGGACAGAACGTGGCACTGATGCTGGTGCTGTGCGCCCCGTTGCTGGCCCGGGTGCCGGTGTCCCGTCGGCCATGGGCCACCGCGGCCGCCGTCGGCTGGTTCGTGCTCATCGTGCGGCCCGACCCGTCGGTGCTGCGGGCCGCGGCGGCGGCGCTGGTCGTCGCCATGGCGACAGGCCGGGGCCAACGGTTGAGCGCACCCACCGTCCTGGCCGGGGCGCTCACCGCAGTGGTGCTCGTCGACCCGCTGGTCGTCGGGTCGCTGGGATTCTGGCTGTCGGCCGCCGCCACGATGGGGTTGGTCGTCGGCCTCGGGAGTCATCGGGGCAGCGACTGGAATCCTGCGGCGGTCGGCCGGGCCACCCTGGCGGCTCAGGTGGGGGTGGCGCCGGTGCTGGCGGTGGCGGGCCTGGCCGTGCCGGTGGCCTCGTTTCCCGCCAACGTCGCTGCCGGCGCCCCGGCCGGGTTGCTCACCGGGTGGGGTATGACCGTCGGGTTGGTCGCCGGCTCGCTACCGGGGCCGTGGGGCTGGGTGGCACGACTCCCCGTCGTCGTGGCGGCGTGGTGGGTGGACAGCGTGGCACGCTGGTCGGCCCGGCTGCCGCTGGGCCGCTTCACCCCGGGTGAGATCCTGGCCGTCTTCGTCGTGGCGGCGCTCAGCTGGGCGACGTGGCTCTCGGTCGGCCGGCTCCGGCATCGCCGGCTGGTCCTGGCCCCGTTGGTCGCACTGGTGTGCTGGGCCGGCTGGCCACGGACGGTGACCGGTGGCGCAGTACCGGGCGGCTGCCTGCTGGCCGACGAGGCAGCGACCGTCCTCGTGCTGCGTCAAGCGCCGCCCACGCGTCGCCTGCTTCAGGCGCTGGCCGAGGCCGAGGTGCGCCATCTCGACGTGATGCTCGTCGCACCGGGAGGGCTGCGCCTGGCCGAGACGGCCGTCGCGGTGCGCGACGCTGTGCCGGTGGGTGAGGTGCGGGCCCTCGACGAGGGGTTGTCCGAACCGGCGTGCCCGGACGCCGTCGACGGGTGAACCGCCTGCGGGTGGTGGCGTTCCTTCGGGCTACGGTGCAGCACCGTGGCAGCAGGCGAGAAGGCACCCGTCGTGGGCACGAACACGCTGATCGCCACACCGCTGGCGCGCCCACCGTGGAGCGCCGCCGCCGACGCTCGGGTGATCGTCTGGAATGATCATCCGACCGGATCCGACCCGGCGGTCATCGCCCAGGTGAGCGACGTCGGGTCGCTCGCAGCGGCGCTTGGCTGCGGGGTTGCCGCGGTGTGGGTGGGGCACGACGTCGGCCCCACCGCAGCGATAGACGCATTGGGCCCACCCGGTGCGCTCGGTGCGCAGTACCCGAGCACCACCCAGCTGATCCTCGAGGTGGGGGTCCACGACAACGGCAACGACAGTGACAACGGTCCCGGCGTCAGCGTCGAGGAGGAGTTGGCCGGTCTGGCACGCCTGGCGGCGGCGCAGGGCCTGGCACCCGGCCGGCTGGTTCCGGCGGTCCGCGCCCAGCCCCGTGTCGACCTTCCCGCCGCGTTGGCGTCGTGGCGGGCCGACCCCCACCTGCGACGCCACCCCCTGATCGTCGTCATCCCGACGGCGACCCCCCCGGCCACCAGCGCAGGGCTGGTCGCCGCAGCGGTGATGGCCGGGGCGGCGGTGGCGACCGACGATGTGCGCGCCGCCGGCAGGGTGATCGAGGTGTTGCTGGCCATCGAGCAGCACCGACACACCGATAGGCCCGGCGACCGTGCCCGGCCCGACGACGAAGGAGAGCTGCGATGACCACGACGCCCCCACCGGTGTGGCTGGTACGCGGCGACGACACCGTGCTGGTCGAGGATGCCGTCACCAAGCTGGTCGACCGGCTGATCGGCGACGACAACCGTTCCGAGACCCTCGACGTGTTTTCCGGGACCGATTACGAGCTGGGGGCGGTGGTCATGGCCGCCGAGACGCCCTCGATGTTTGGCCGTCGCGTCCTGGTGGCCCGGGAGGCCGGTCGCTTCGGCACCAACGAGGACGTTGCCGAGCTGTTGCGCTACCTCGACTCGCCGTCGGATCAGTCGGTCATCGTGATCGCCTGGGAACGCCCTGCGGTTGCGGGGTCACGTCTGGCCACCACGCCCCGCAAGCTGCTCAGCGCGGTCAAGGCCGCCGGCGGCCTGCTCGAGACCAAGGCGCCTGGGGGCGGCAAGGCCCGCTCCCAGTGGGTGGGGGAGCGCCTGGCCGATCTGCCGGTCCGCCTCACCCCCAAGGCGAAGTCGCTCGTGCAGTCCACCTTCGGTGAGGACCTTGGCCGGCTGGTCGGCCTAGGCCAAACCCTCCGTGGCGTCTTCGGTGAGGGAGCGCTGGTCGACGAGGCCGATCTGGTGCCCTACCTGGGCGAGGCCGGGTCGGTGCCGCCGTGGGACCTCACCGATGCCATCGACGCCCGTAAGTCCAACGTCGCAGTCGAGAATCTCAACCGGATGATCCAGGGCGGAGATCGGCACCCGCTGCAGATCATGGCCTCGCTGACCACGCACTATCAGCGCATCGCAGCCCTGTCGGGCGCCGATGTGCGCACCGAACGCGACGCCGCCGACCTGCTCGGGATCAAGGGGTCGACCTTTCCCGCGAAGAAAGCGCTCACCCAGAGCCGGCGGTTGGGGCCCGATGGTGTGGCCCGCGCCATCGCACTGCTCGCTCGCGCCGACGTGGACCTCCGGGGGGCCTCCGGCCTGGAGCCGCAGACGGTCATCCAGGTGTTGGTGGCCCGGTTGAGCCGGTTGGGGCGCTGAGTCGTCCGAGTCGTTAGGCAAGCAGCCTCGACGCTCGCCCGAGGATCTCCTCGGCATCGGCGACCATTCCGGTGACCAGGTCGGCGGCGGGCACCAACTCGGTGAGCGATCCGACGCCCTGGCCGCAGGGGAAGAACTCGCGCTCGGGGTCGACGCCCTCGGTCTCGGGGCCGCCGCCCAGGTGGTTGGCGCCGTCCTCGAGCGACTTGAGGAACTGGCCGGGGAAGGGTTCGGCCACCCCTCCCTGCTCCTCGAAGCCCTCGGTGTAGCGGTTGCGCACCACCCGGCAGGTCTTGCCGGTGTAGGCCCGGGTGACCGTCGTGCCATCCTCGCCGGTATTCAGCAGCGTGTCCTTGTAGCCGCTGACCGCCCGCGCCTCGGGCGTGGCGATGAACCGGGTGCCGACCCACACCCCGTCCGCCCCCAGCGCCAGGGCGGCGGCGAGCCCCCGTCCGTCGACGATGCCGCCGGCGGCGACGACCGGCACCTGATCGCCCACCGCGTCGACCACCTGTGGCACCAGCGCCATCGTGGCCACCCGGCCGGTGTGGCCGCCGGCCTCGGTGCCCTGGGCGACGACCAGGTCGCAACCGGCGGCGACCGCGTCGACAGCGTGGTGCACCTTGCCGCACATGTTGACGACGAGCAGGCCGGCGTCGTGGCACTGCTCGACCACGTCGCGGGGCACACCCAATCCGGCGACAAACACGCTGGCACCACCGGCGATGATCGCCCGCACCTTGTCGGTCATGTCCCCTGCGGCGGTGAGCAGATCGACGCCGAAGGGTTTATCGGTGGCGGCGGCGGTGCGGGCGATCTCCTCGACCATCACCTCGTCGGACATCGTCGAGGCGCCGAGACAGCCGAAACCGCCGGCGTTGGACACGGCCGCGGCCAACTCGTGGTAGCTCACCCCACCCATGCCGGCAAGCATGACGGGTGCCTCGATGTCGAGCAGTTCGGTCAGTCGAGTGGAGATCATCGCCTGAATTTAGCTGCGCTGGCCCGCCGGTTCCTTCGGGTCTGTTTCCGGATGACGGTCGTAGGCCCCGTCGGGGGTGAACATGCCCCGTCGCCAGCGGCGGGGGGTGGCCAGCAGCGCACGGGGGTAGTCCTCGAACAGCCAGCGGGCGAAGTTGCGGCGGGTCCACCCGGAGAGGCCGGCCAAGGCGATGGCGGCCCGAGCGCCCTTGCGGTGGGTGAGCGCCCGCGAGAGGGTGACCGACATGCGGTGGTCGGCGACCAGCGAGGCCCGGGCAGCGGCCTCATAGGCCGCCTCGGCCCCTCTGCCCGCCGGGTGGTGAGCGGTTCCGAGGATCGATTCGGCGGCAAGGCGGCCGGTGATCAGCGCCTGGCCGATGCCCTCCCCGGTCAGCGGATCGCCCACAGCGGCGGCGTCGCCGACGTACAACACCCGGTCGCCGGTGAGGGCCGGGCCGCCGATGCGGGCCGGGATCGGCCAGGCCCGGTGCGGTGACTCGGGCGTGGCGTCGGGGCCGAGCAGCTCCCGGATGTGGGGGCGCTCCAACAGCGCGGGCCACGTTCGGGCCATGTCGGGGACCCTCGACAGCTTGTTGCCCGGGGCGACGCCATCATGGCGCATGATGCCGAAGCCCACGTTGGCCCGGCCGTCGCCCAGCGGGAACGACCAGAAGTAGCCGGGCAGGATGTCCGCTTCGAAGCTGACCCACAGCTCGGTGGCGGCCGGCCCGGTCACGCCGGTGAAGTACTGGCGAAACGCATGCCAGTCGCCCCGGTACTTGGGCAGCACGTCGCCGGCCAGCTTGCGGGTGGGGGACCACATGCCATCGGCGGCGACGACGTAGCCGGCGTCGATCCGGCGTCCGGTGCTCGTCGTCACGGCCACGCCGTGGGAGGTGCGCTCCAGCTCGGCGATGCCCTCGCCCTCGATCACTTCGATGTCGAAGGTGCGCGCGTGGTCGAGCAGAGCGGCATCGAGCTGTTCGCGCCGGGCGACGACCGCATGAAGGCTGCGGTCCCGCGGCAGCGGAAAGCGCACGCTGTTACCGCTGGGGGATCGAACGACAACGTCGTCGACCGGCGTCCAGCTGGGCACTCCGTCGGGGCGAAAGCCTAAGGCCTCCAACTCCCGCAGGGCACTGGTCGTCAGGCCGTCGCCGCAGATCTTGTCGCGGGGAAAGGTCGCCTTGTCGACGAGGGCGACCCGAGCGCCGGACCGGGCCAGGGTGATGGCGGCTGAACACCCGGCGGGGCCGGCGCCGATGATGACGGTGGGCTCGGTTTGCACCCGCCCAGGCTACAAGCGCCTGGGTCGGCAACATCCCCGCCCCGACCTGGTGGCCTCACTCCGCCGCCGCTGAGGGGACGACGGAAAAGATCTCCTCGAAGCCCAGCTCGATGCACTGCATCAGGACGTCGGGGTCGGGCACGGCCACCGGGTCGATGTTGACGCCGATGAAGCAGTCGTCCGCATAGCTGACCAGCGTGAAGTTCATCGCCGAGCCGGCGTTGGGGCCGAATGCGTACTGGGACAGCATCCGTTGGCCGACGAGGTAGAGCGGGATCGGCGCACCCGGGACGTTGGAGGCCGTGAAGTCGTTGCCCTTCAACATGGCGCCGAACAGCGCCGACGTCATCGAGGTCGGCAGCCGGTTGAGCCCGTTGGACAGCAGCTCCATCAGGTCGTTGGCCGGCTCGTCGCGGGCGTGGAGCACCACGGATCGCAATTGCTTCATCATCTCGATCGGCTCGTCGGGGTGCATTGGCACCTCGACCCGGGCCGGGATGAAGGCGTTGCCGGCGGTGTTTCCAACCGTCTGGTTGCGGACGTTGATCGGCATGTTCATGCGCAACGACTCGACGTTGCGGGCGTGGGCCTCGTGGTAGCGGCGCAGCCCCAGCGCCAGTCCGCCGATGAACGCGTCGTTGAGGCGGCCGTGGGCCGCCTTTGCCGCCGCCTTGGCGATCGGCAGCGGAAACTGCAGGGTGGCGAAGCGAACCGAGAGCGACCGCTCGGTGATCAGCGGGCTGAGCGGCGACGCCGGCTTGACCAGGCGAAACACCGATTCGGTGAGCTCCTCGGCCCCGGCCAAGGCTCCGACCGGGTCGGTGATGACCCCCATCGCCCCTCCCAGGCCGCGCTTGGCCCAGGAAGCGAACAGCGAGGCACTGCGCTGGGTTTCGTAGGTGACCGCATCGGCCACCCGCTCCGGCTGGCTGAGCACATGGATGTCCGGAGCGTCGGGCAGCTCCGGCTTGGGGTCGTCGGGTGCGAGGTCGAACAGCGCCAGCTGCAGCTTCATCCCGCCGACGCCGTCGGTGATCGAGTGGTGGATTTTGAGAATCAGCGCGGTGGTGCCGTCGGCCAAACCGTCGACGATGGTGGCCTCCCACAGTGGCCGTGCCCGATCGAAGCCCTGCATGCCGATCGGCTCGGCCATCGTCAGCACGTCGGCCAGGGTCGCTCCCTCGGACACGGTGACGAAGCGCAGGTGGTAGGAGAGGTCGAAGTACGGGTCGAACTCCCAGCGGGGCGGGGCGATCGACAGGGGGTTGGCCCGCACGCGTTGGCGGAACCGGGGGATCACACGGCTGAGGTAGTCGATCTGGTGGCGCACCCGATCGTGGTCCAGTCGACCCTCGAACGTGCTGACGGTGACGATCGTTGAGCGCAGCAGTGGATCCTTTTCTATGCTCCACATGAGCGCGTCGCTGTCGCTCATCCGGTCGTCGAACTCGAAGGACTCGATCTCGTTCAGCTGAAGCACGGCACCTCACAAACCTGGGTTGAACAGCGCGGGAGTGCGCTCATCCTGTCGGAATGTGGGACCGGTGTCACATGCGAGGCGGGCAGCCGAGTCAGTCGGCGGCCGTCTCGGGCTCCTTGCACACGTAGCTGGCGTTGAACGTGTCGTTCGACTTCGCACCGGTTGCGATGACCGTCTTGGTGCGCGTCGTCGTGATATTGCCGCAGCGCAGCCCACCCTCGCCCGGCTTCTCGCCGGTCTGACCGGTCTGGTCGGCCTGCACCCACTTGGTGGAGTACAGGTCGACCGTGATCGACGTGTCGGTGTAGGACGGCCAGATCATCACGCCGTAGGGACTGGGGTTGGTGATCTTCAGGTCGACGCCGGGGTACGACAAGGTTGCCTCGCGGCCGAACGGGTACCGCGAGATGAAGACCGAGTGGGCCTTGTACTTCGGGATGTCCATGCCCGCGAAGAATGAGGCGTTGAACAGGGTGGTCGCGAACTGGCTGACGCCTCCGCCCGTGTCCTTGGTAAACACTCCGTCCGAGATCACCGGGGCTGACACGAAGCCCTTCGCCTCGGTGCGTTCGCCGACGAAGTCGTTGATCGAGAACGATCCGCCCGGCGGGATGTAGACGCCGCGGGTCAGGTCGGCGATGCGGTGGATGTTCTGCACGCGGGGCTGCCCGCCGGGGTGCTCGGTGGTGAAGGAGGACACCACCTCCTTGACGCCGGCCTTGGATGCCTCGTCCACGCCCTGGGCGGCGCTGAACTTGGTCGTTGGCAGCTTCACTTCGTGTTCGGCCTTCTCGATGGCCTGGGCAAGTACGGTGCCGGCCGTCTTGTCGCAGCAAACCACGGCGTCGGTGCCGGCCACCGGCGTGGGTCCGTTGGGGCCCAGCGTGAACTTCACCCCGGTCGGGTTGGACGGCGTCGGCAGTTGGTCGGCGACCACCAGCCCTGCGACCTTGGCGTCGACGGTGAGCGTCGGGACGTTTTTGACTTCCTTGACCGAGAGCATCGGCACGATGTCCTCGGCGTTCAGCTCGGCGCTTTGGTCTCCTGCTTTCAGCGTGAACGGAGTGCCGAGCACGTTGTCCAGGTGTCCCTTGAGGAAGGCGACGACCTGGTCGCTGATCGGGGTGGGGATCGTCTCGCGGTCGGCGGTGAGCTCGATCGTCTCGCTCAGGCTGTCGAGGGATCCGGACAGTTGGCTGGTGATCGACGAGGTATCAATCTTCCGTCCCGGGATGCCGGGGATCATCTGGGCGGTCGCATCGGTGAACTCAATGCGCGGGTTGACCGGATCGGTCCGGCGGTCGCCTTCGAGGGCGACCACGGTGGAGTTCAGCTTGTCGACGTCGGTCGTCAGCGCCACCGGCAGCTCGTAGGAGTCGAACAGCTTCGACAGCCAGCGGACCGCCTTGGCCGGGCTGTAGCCGGCGTGGCCCTGGGCGAGGGCACGGTCGACGGTGGCGTCGACGTCGATTTCGTAGCCCAGGTCTCCGGCGGTGGTCTCGATCGACAGGTCCTCGGCGCTGATCGTCACGGGTGTGTCCGGGAAGTCGGCGGCGAGTTCGTTGACCTTCACTTCAAGTTCGGTCCGGTTCAGCCCGCCAACGGATTCGCCGGCGACCGAGACGTTTCGTGCCACGCGACCGTTTTGCGCCGCTCCGTCGACCAAGTAGGCCGCCGACAACAGCGCCATGGCGATGAGCGGAATGATGCTGGCGATTAACACCGCTCGTCGAGAAAGACCCACTGCACCACTATCGCGGATGGGGGGACAAAAGTGGCGTCAATGGGCGCCCTGACCTGAGAGGATGGCGGTTCATTGAGCACTCCTCCGAGGGCATCTCGGAGGTCGAGTGGATCAGGGGGGCCTGATGGCCATCAATCCGAACGCAGTGGGATCGACCAGCGCGCCGACCGAGTCGTCGTGGACGACGAAGGACTCGCTGCTGTACGCGGTGGGGATCGGGGGCGGCACCAACGACTTGGCATTCACGACCGAGAACTCGATGAACGTCGACCAGCGGGCGTACCCCACCCAGGCGGTGGTGTTGGGCGACGCCTCCGGGGCCTTCGCCAACATCGGCAGTTTCAATCCGGCGATGCTCGTCCACGGCGAGCAGGCGATCGTCCTGCACCGGGAGTTGCCGGTCGAGGGGACGGTTGTCACCGTCGGCGAGGTGACCGCCGTCTGGGACAAGGGGTCCGGTGCGGTCGTCGAGGTCACGTCCCGATCGTCGACGGCTGACGGCGAGGCGTTGTTTGACAAGGTGATGTCGGTGTTCATCCGCGGCGAGGGGGGCTTTGGTGGTGAGCGCGGCCCGTCGGGTCCCCGCAACGCCGCCCCTGAGGGTGTCGCTCCCGACGAGGAGGTGACGCTGGCGACCCGGGAGGATCAGGCACTGATCTACCGTCTCTCCGGCGACCGCAACCCGCTGCACTCCGACCCGGGCTTCGCCCAACTGGCAGGCTTCGATCGGCCGATCCTGCACGGCCTGTGCACTTACGGTTTCACTGGCCGTGCCCTGCTCGATCGCCTCTGCGACGGCGACCCTTCCCGCTTTCGGTCGATGGAAGGCCGCTTCACCTCGCCGGTGTTCCCCGGCGAGCCGCTGACCATTCGGATGTGGCGAAGTGGCGCCGACGCAGCACTGTTCACCACCCACGGCGGAGACGACCGCGTTGTGCTCGATGCCGGCCGGGTGAGCTGTGATCCTGCGTGAGCGTTGACCCCGCCTGAGTTCTGGCGCCGATCGAGGTGGTGGCTCAGGGCGCCGACGGCAGGTCGTCGGCCAGGGTCGATCGGCGCAGCTTGCCGGTCGAGCTGACCGGCAGCGCATCGGCCACCAGCACTCGCTTTGGGCGCTTGTAGGCGGCCAGGGCCTGGGTCGCCCGGTCGATGACCGCTGCCGCCAGCGCCTCGGGATTGCCCTGGGGGTCCTCGGGAACGATGACGGCGGTCACCGCCTGCCCCCACTCGTCGTCGGGCGTGCCGAAGACCACCACCTGGTCGACGCCGGGCACCCCTCGCAGCTCCCGTTCCACCTCGGCCGGGTAGACGTTGACCCCGCCCGAGATGATCAGGTCGTCACGGCGTCCGTCGAGGTACAGGTGGCCGTCGACCATCCGGCCGAGGTCGCCGACGGTGAACTCCCAGCCCGTCGGCGTCGGCCGCCAGGCTTCGGCGGTGCGCTCGGGGTCGTCCCAGTAGGTGAAGTGCGCCCATCGCGGCGTTTCGCACCAGATATGACCCTCGTCATCGACGCTCAGCGATCGGTTGGGCCGGGCCCGTCCCACCGAGCCGGGGGCGACGCGACGATCCTCGGGTGACTGGACGGTGAACTGCCCCTCGGTCGAGCCGTAGAACTCCCACACCCGATCGTCGCCGAAGCGGCGACGCGCCTCGGCGGACACCTCGGGTGGGCACGGGGCGCCTGCGTGGGCGACGAGGCGCATGCGGGTCCAGCGGCCGTCGGCGTCGGCGGTGAAGAGGCGCTTGAGGTGGATCGGAGCGGCGAACGTTGCCGTCGGGGCGTGCTCGAGGATCGCCGCCAGCGTCCGCTCGGCGTCGAACGGGCCGGGGACGACCACCGAGCCGCCGGTCAGCAGCGCACAGGCGGCGAAGCGCAGCGGTGCGGAGTGGTAGAGCGGCCCGATCTGCACGTAGGTGTCGGTTGGCCCGAAGCCCCACAGGTCGATCTCCTCGGTCCACAGCGCTTCGGCATCGGGCTCGGAGAGCACCCCGGAGTAGACACCCTTGGGACGTCCGGTCGTGCCGGAGGTGTAGGCCATCGGGCGGCCGAGCGGCCAGCGGGCCAGTGACGATTCCCGATGGTGGTGCGCCGCCTCGCCCACTTCGGCCTCGCCCATCACCAGCGTCGGTCGGCAGTCGTCGAGGATGTAGGCACGCTCGTGCTCGAGCAACGACGTGTTGATCAGCACCGGGATGATTCCCGTGCGCAGCGCACCGATGGCGACGGCCAGGTAGTCGAGGCTGCTCGGCGCGATCATCGCCACCCGGTCGCCCGTCGTCGTTCCGGCATCGGCCAGCCAGGCGGCCGCCCTGGCCTGGGCGCGGGTGGCCGTTGCGCAGTCGGCGAACACCTCCCTCGTCATCGCCTCAGGCTGCTCGCCCGGGCGCACACCGTCAACCTGCCCGGGTCCCCGTCGACACACCGAGCTCAGCCGGCTGATGGATCGCGCCGAGCGGCCCGGCCAACGTCGTACGCTCGACGCCCATGGAGCTCCGCCCTCTGACCATCGACGACGTCGACGCCGTCCTCGCCGCCGGGCATCTCTTCGACGCCCCTCCCACCCGGGAGTGGACCCGCCGGTTCCTCGAGCGAGACGGGCACCACTTGGTGCTCGCCGAGGAGGACGGGCGGGCGTTGGGGTTCGTCAGCGGCATGGAGATCACCCATCCCGACAAAGGCACCGAGATGTTGTTGTACGAACTCGGGGTCGATGGCGCGGCGCGGCGTCGTGGGGTGGGTCGGGCGCTGTGCGAGGCGCTGGCCGAGCGGGCGCGAGCGGTTGGGTGTTACGGCATGTGGGTGCCGATGAGCACGACCAACGAGGCGGCGGCGGCGACCTATCGTGCCGCCGGGGCGCAACCGGCTCAGGAGGCCACGATCGCCGTTTGGGAGTTCTGAGCCGACGGCCGTCGTTAGTATCCGGATGTGCCGGAGTAGCCGATCAGGACGGCGAAGAGCACCGCCATCGCTGCGGCGCCCAGCGTGCCGATCCACCCGACGATGACGCCGGCCAGGGCCAACCCTCGGCCCGATTGGCCCGAGGTTTTGATGCGCTTCAGCGCCACGTGGCCGGTGATGGCACCGGCGGGCGCGAGCACGGCCAGGAAGAAGCACAGGAAGATGCTCAGCGTGCCGACGATCGACAGCACCAGCGAGGTGATCGCCAGGTTGTTGGTCGGGGATGTCTGCACGTACCCACCCGGCGTCCCCGGCGGGGCGTAGATGGTGGCGCCTTGAAACCCGGGCTGTGTTGAGGCACCCGGGTATTGGGGCGGCGGCGGGTAGTGGGGCGGTGGCGGGTAGTGGGGCGGCGGTGCCTGACCCGGCCCCGAGAGTGGAGGTCCCGAGGGCGGTGGGCCAATGAGGCCCTGCGGGCTGGCGTAGCCCGACCGGTCGGCCTGGGGTGGCATCGGTCCCGGATGCTGGGTTCCCGGTAGCGGTGCTCCGGGAGGTTGCATCCCAGACGGCGGCGTCGTTCCAGGCTGCGCGGTTTGGGGTAGGGGAGCGATGGTGAAGTCGTCCAACTGGGCGCCGCATACCGAGCAGGCGCTCGCTTGGTCCAGGTTGGCGCTCTGGCAGTGACGGCACGTTTGCATGGTGACCTCAGTTGCGAGCGGCCGACCCTACTGGCCCATGCAGCGAGCCTCACGGTTCCAACGCCGTGTTCGGCTGCGTTCAGGAGGTCATCGGCCGTGAGAACAGCGCCTGCCGTGAGAACAGCGCCTGCTGCTAGAACAGCGCCTGCTGGGGCGATTCGATGCCTCGCAGCGCGTCGTAGTCCACCTCGACGCAGCCGATGTCACGCGAGGCTGCCAGCACCTTGGCCTGCGGCTTGATGCTCTGGGCGACGAAGATGCCCCGCAGCGGGCGCAGCGTCGGGTCACGCTCCATGCGGGACAGATACCGGGTCAGCTGCTCCACGCCGTCGATCTCGCCGCGACGCTTCACCTCGATGACCACCGCCACCCCCTCGGGGTCCCGACACAGCAGGTCGACCGGACCGATGTCGGTGGAGTGCTCCCGACGTACCAACGTCAGGCCGTCCTCAATGCGGGTCGGGTCTGCTGCCAAGAGTTCTTGGAGGTGGGCCTCGACCCCGTCCTTTTGCAGCCCGGGGTCCACCCCGAACTCCCATGAGGAGTCGTCGATCACCTCATCGACCGTGATGCGCAGCGTGTCGCCCTTGGGGTTGGTCACCCGCCACTCGCCGGGTTCCTCGATCAGGCGGTTGGGGGCGTTCATCCAGTTGAGTGGCTTGTAGGCGCCGCCGTCGGCGTGGATCGCCACGCAGCCGTCGGCCTTCACCATGATCAGCCGGACAGCGCTGGGAAGGTGCGCGCTGAGGCGCCCTTCATAATCGACCGAACAGCGTGCGATGACCACCCTCATGGGTGCCCTGACCTCATGGGTCAACCGTACCGTGGGGAGCGGGTCGGGTCTGGCGTCCGCTGTGCTCCTCAGGCGTCCGCTTTCGCCTTCTTGGCGGCACGGGCCCGGATGTTGGGGTCGAGTTCGACCTTGCGCAAGCGGATCGACTCCGGGGTCACCTCGACGCATTCGTCGGTGGCGATGAACTCGAGTGCCCGGTCGAGGCCCATCGGCATGGGCGGCGTGACCTTCTCGGTGTTGTCCGAGCCTGAAGCGCGCATGTTGGTCTGCTTTTTTTCCTTGCAGATGTTGACGTCCATGTCGTCGGGGCGGCTGTTCTCGCCGACCACCATGCCCTCGTACACCTCAACGCCGGGTGGCACGATCAGGGCTGAACGCTCCTGGATGGCCACGATGGCGTTCATCGTCGTCGGGCCGCGCCGGTCGGCCACGATCGAGCCGGTGCCCCGGCTGCGGATCTTGCCGGCCCACTTCTCGTAGCCCTCGAACACGTGGTTGAGAACGCCGGTGCCCCGGGTCTCGGTGAGGAACTTGGTGCGGAAGCCGATCAAGCCGCGTGCCGGCACGATCCATTCCTGGCGCACCCACCCGCTGTCGCCGTGGCTCACCTCGTTCATGCGCCCTCGGCGCTCGGACAGCAGCTGGGTGACGGTGCCGGAGAACTCTTCGGGCACGTCGACGGTCAGCCGTTCGAAGGGCTCCTGGCGGACGCCGTCGATCTCCTTGATCAGCACCTGCGGCTTGCCGACGGTGAGCTCGAAGCCCTCACGGCGCATCGCCTCGATCAGCACGGCCAGCTGGAGTTCGCCGCGGGCCTGAACCTCCCAGGCATTGGGCGCCTCGGTGGGCAGCACCCGCAAGCTGACGTTGCCCAACAGCTCGGTGTCGAGGCGGTTCTTCACCAGGCGGGCGGTCAGCTTCGAGCCTTCCTTGCCCGCCATCGGCGAGGTGTTGATGCCGATGGTCATCGACAGGCTGGGCTCGTCAACCGTGATCACCGGAAGCGGACGGGGGTCGTCCGGGTCGGCGATCGTCTCGCCCAGGTTGATGTTCTCGATGCCCGAGACGGCCACCAACTCGCCCGGCCCGGCCGAATCCACCTCGACGCGCTCGTGGTTCTCGGTGACGAACACCGAACCGGTGCGAGCCGAGACGATCGTGCCGTCGGCCTTGCACCAGGCGACCGGCTGGTTCTTCTTGATCGTGCCCGACACCACCCGGCACAGCGCCAGGCGACCGACGAACGGGTTGGAGTCCAGGTTGGTCACCCAGGCCCGCAGCGGGGCGTCCGGGTCGTGGCTGGGTGGCGGCAGGTGATCGACCAGCGTGCGCACCAGCGGCTCCAGGTTGGCCTCCTGGGTGGTGGGATCGAGCGAGGCGGTGCCAGCCTTGGCGTTGGTGTAGACGATCGGGAACTCGAGGTGGTGCATTTCGGCCTCGAGGTCCAAGAACAGCTCCTCGACCTCGGAGACCACCTCGGACACCCGGGCGTCGGGGCGGTCGACCTTGTTGACGACCACGACGGCGGGCAGGTCGAGCTCCAGCGCCTTGCGCAACACGAAGCGGGTCTGGGGCAGTGGACCCTCGGAGGAATCGACGAGCAGGAGGACGCCGTCCACCATCGTCAGCGCACGCTCCACCTCGCCGCCGAAGTCGGCGTGGCCGGGGGTGTCGACGATGTTGAGCTTGACCTCGCCCGCCTTGCCGCCGCCGTGCTCCGCTGACAGCGGCCAGCGCACAGCGGTGTTCTTGGCCAGGATGGTGATGCCGCGCTCGCGCTCCTGGTCCATCGAATCCATCACCCGGGTGGCGTGGCCGTCGGCGGCGTCGCTCTCATCGGGCTTGTGGTGCGCTGACATGGCGCCGGCCTGGCCGAGCAGGGCGTCGACCAGTGTGGTCTTGCCGTGGTCGACGTGGGCGATGATGGCGACGTTTCTGAAACCCTCGACGGGCACGGAGCCTTCGTCGGTGCGGGAGAGGGCAGGGGACGGTGAAATAGACACGGGGCCTCGACTGTGGAGAGACGTCGCCGGCCGGTTGGCTGCGCGTTGCGGGGCGGTGAAACCGATGGTGGACTGCGGCGCGCACGACGTGAGATTTGGGGGGTGTCCATTCTACCCGCTGATCGCCAAGTGCTCCGGTCGGTGTGGTGATGGTCGTTCGTCACCGGGGTTGGATCGCAACACGCTTCGCTTGGTGCAACCGAGACATCGCGCATCGCTGAGGTTGATGGGCCAGGGCTGCGGGGGGGGGGGGGGGGGGGGGGCCGGCGGTTTGATCGCCCAGACAACGCCGTTGCGGCTACTCCCTGAGAATCAGAGGTCGGGTGTCGAACGTTGGTGGGTCGAGTACCCACCAGGGTCGCGGTAGGTCATGGGGTCGCCGCGATTCGGCTGCGGGCTGCGTGGCCGAATCGGCAGTGCTAGTGCCAGTGGGGGTGGCGCCGTCGTCCGAGTGGTTCGGGATGCCGCCGAGAATGGGGGAGAGGTCCGGCGGCCTGGCCGGTACTGGGCTGGGACCCGGGATGATCGACCACCGTTGCAAGCGTTCGCCCGTTGCCCCGAAGCGGTGGGTGGCGGGATCGCCCATACCCGCGTTGCGGGCCGTGTCGGTCAACGCGCCGGTGTCGGTGCTGGACGGGGCCTTCGCCGGCCGGGCGCAGAGCGGGGTTCCGTCGGCGTTGGTGAAGCCCAGGCCGCTGTACGGATCGCCGGTGATGTGGACGAGCCCGTGATGGTGTGCGCGGTGATGGGCCTTGCACAGGGCGGCGAGGTTGCCGGCGTCGGTCCGGCCGCCGTCTTCCCAGTGGATCAGGTGGTGAATCTCCAAGCCTCGGGTGGCCCCGCAGCCGGGGATGACACAGCATCGATCCCGACGCAGGATCAGGCGTCGCAACCGCCGGGAGATCACCCTCGTTCGGCGTCCGACGTCCACTGGGCGGCCATCGCGAAACCCGATGCCGACCAGGTTGGTGTCGCACAGGATCTGGCGGCGGAGTGCATCTGGAAGGGGCTGGGTGGATCCTTCGGTGTAGAGGTGACCAAGTTCGTAGTGGTAGTGCACCAGGGTGCGGTCGGTCGGCTGCCCGCCTGCGGTGTCGGCGTCGGCGTGATCGAGGGCACGCCGTGCCACGTCGACCAGCGCGTCGGCCCAGGTGAGGCGAAGGCGTTCGTCTGGATCCTCGGCTGCCTTGAATGCCCGGTCGCGTGCCTCTTGGAGGGCGGTCTCGATGAGTGCGCCGTCCTCGGGGCTCAGGTTGGCGTTCAGCGACCAGCGGCCGTCGTCTCGCTGCGTAAACCCGAGACGGGGTGGCGGGTTGGCGCTGGTCGGCTCGTCGGCGGTCGTCTGGCCGGCCTTGTCATCGCCGGAGGCGTCGTCCTCCCCGGCCTTGTCGGCCTGCTTGTTGGGCCCGCTGTTGGGCGGGGGACGGACCGCATGGGTGCACGTGCGGAGCTGGTCGAAGGTCATGTTGATGGCGTAGGCGACGTACGTGGTCTGGTACTCCGACGGGATACGTCCGCAGATCAGGTGGGCGGCCTCAAGGCTGATCATGCCGGCCACCAACGCGTCGATGACCTCGGGGTAGGTCTCTGCCTTTTTGGCCACCGAGACCACCCGGCTGATCGTCGCGGTATTGGTGGCCCAATGGATCGCCAGCCACTGGCGGGCCGACAGGACGCCGCCGCCCTTCCACCAGCCGGTGTCGAGCACCCGACACACCGACAACACCATGCGGCCGTGTGTGGCGTTGATGATGCCACCCAGGCTTCGAACGGCGTCGTCGAGCCGGCTGCCCTCCAGTTCGTCGATGATGCCCTCGGGGCCGGCGAGCGCCAGCGCCTCGTCGGCGCGCAGGCGGGCTTCGACCGAGGCGACCATTCCGCTCGGCGGGGCGGCAGCCTCGATGAGCGCATCCGCCCCGCCGGTCGCGTTCGCCGTGGGACCGGACGCTGCCGGCCCCGTCCGGAGGTGCGTCGGAGCGGCGGGTGGTGGCGTGTTCGCCTTGGGTGTAGAAGTGACCGCCGAGATTTCGCCCGGTACGAGTGGCTCGTACATGTGTTCGATTATCCGCCTCGAGCGGGCACTCGTCAAGCAACTTCGGAGGGTACGACGGCTCGGCCGAGCCCGCCGATCTGTCGGCTACTCGGCGCCCTTGGAGGTGCGCAGCTCGTTGAACGGCAGGGTCTTATCGTTGCGCGGTTCCGACGGCAGGCCGAGCACCCGCTCGCCGATGATGTTGCGCTGGATCTGGTCGGTACCGCCGTAGATGGCCGGCCCTGGGGCGAACAGCACCATCTCGGTGATTGCGCCGTCGTAGGGGGCCGAGTCGCCGGCCAACTGGCCGGCGGGCCCGAGGATGCGGGGGCCGAGGTCGATGGTGGCCCTCATCATGTCGCTCATCATCAGCTTGGACAGGTTGGGGAGTCCGGGAATCTCGATGCCGATCGCCTTGGCCGCCTTGGCTCGCCGGTTGGTCATCTTGGCCAGCTCGACCAGCGTGTGGAGGCGCATCAGATCGTCGCGCAGTACGGGGTCGTGCAGCGCCGCCCCGGTGGTCGCTGCCATCTTCAGGATGGCGCTGGGCCCTCCGCCGGCCATCGCCGAGCCGGAGCCGGACGTGTCGCCCCGCACGAAGTCGCCGACCCGCTTCTCAAGGTGGCCGTGCACCGTGCCCGGTACCGCCGAGCTGACGGCGCCGGTGCCGCCGGCACCCAGACCGGCCCGCTCGAACATCAGCGTGGTGTTGGCCACCGCCCAGCCGCGTCCCTCGCCGCCGATCAGCGCTTCGTCGGCTACGCGGGCATCGGAAATGAACACCTCGTTGAACAACGCCCGCCCGGTCATCTCCTTGAGCGGACGAACCTCGATGCCTGGCTGGTGCATGTCGATGGCGAAGTAGGAGATGCCGCTGTGCTTGGGGACCGTCGGGTCGGTGCGGGCCATCAGCATGCCCAGGTCGGCGATCTGTCCGGCCGAGGTCCACACCTTCTGGCCGTTGATGATCCACTCGTCGCCGTCGCGCACCGCCGAGGTACGGATCGCCGCCAGGTCGGATCCGGCCTCGGGCTCGGAGAACAGCTGGCACCAGGCCTCGGAACCGTCGACGATTGTCGGGATGTAGCGCTGCTTCTGCTCGTCGGTGCCCTGAGCGATGATCGTCGGCCCGGCCAACAGCAGCCCCAGGCCGCCCGGAGGTCCGATCGCCCCGGCCTTGGCGATCTCCTCGGCGACGACGACCGCCTCACCTCGCGACAGGTCGCGTCCGTACCACTCGGAGGGCCATGCGGGCACGGACCACCGGGCATTGCGGAGCTTGGTCCACCACTCGCCGACCGACAGCTCCGGATCCCAATTGGAGGTGACCCACGAGGACACCTCGTCGCGAAGCTCGGGGTGGTCCCGGCGTGAGGACTTGGTGGGCGTGTCGGTGCTCTCGGTGCTGGCGTCGCTCATGGATCAGATAATAACGACGAGCCCGAGCGCGGACTAGACCGCGCGGTCAAGTGATCTGGAGCGGCGATCCGGAGCGCCACCGCCTATACGATTTGCGATCGTGACACCGCCGCCAATGCCCTCACTCCCGCTCGCCAGCGATGAGGTGAGACGGCGGTCCGAACTGCGCCGGATGAAGACGGTTGCGGTCGGTCTGCTCCTCGTCGCCACCGCCGTGTTCGTCGCCACGGCGATCGCCGGCGACGACGCTCCCGGGTGGGTGGCCTACGTGCGAGCCGCCGCCGAGGCGGGCATGGTGGGCGGTCTGGCCGACTGGTTTGCCGTCACCGCGCTCTTCAAGCACCCGATGGGTATCCCGATCCCGCACACGGCGATCATCCAAAAACGCAAGGACGACATCGGTGCCGGGCTGGGGTCGTTCGTCTCCGACTACTTCCTCACCGCCGAGGGCATCTCCGATCGCCTGGGCGAGGCTCAGGTGTCGGCCCGGGTGGGCGCCTGGATGGCCGAGCCGGTCAACGCCGAACGGATGGCCCGCCAGGTGCTGACCGTCGGATCCAGCGTCCTCGACGCCGTGCGCGACGACGAGGTGCGCGACGTGATCGAGGACGCCGTGGTGCGGCGCCTACGCACGACCTCCACCGGCCCGGCGGCGTCCCGGGTGCTCGAGCTGATCGTCGCCGAGGGCCGTCACCAGGACGTGCTGTCGGTGATCCTGCGGCGCCTGGGTGAGGTGCTCGAGGTCAACCGGGAGACGCTGCGCACCCGTCTGTACACCGAGTCGCCGTGGTGGGTGCCCAACACGGTGGACGACGTCGTGTTCGATCGCCTGCACGCCGTAGCCACCCGCTACCTGTTCGATTTGGCCACCGACCCCAACCACCAGCTTCGGCTCTCGATCGACGACCAAGTTGAGCAACTGGTGATCGACCTGGCCAACGATCCGGCGACGGTGCGTCGGGCCGACGAGCTGCGCGACGAACTGCTCGATCACCCCCAGCTGCGGGAGTGGACCAACTCGATCTGGCTCGACCTGAAGGAGCGGATCAAGGAAGCCGCCGCCGACCCCGACGATGCGACGCTCGAGCGTGTGTCGGACACGATCGCCCGGGTGGGCAGGCGGCTGAGCGACGACCCGGCGCTGAGCGCCAAGACCGACGCATGGGTGACCACGACTGCGGTGTCGCTGGCCGAGCAGTCGCGCGACCAGGTTGGGGCCTACATCGCCACGACCGTGCAGCGTTGGGACACCGCCGAGACGGCCGAACGCATCGAGCTGCAGGTGGGGCGGGACCTGCAGTTCGTCCGCATCAACGGCACGGTGGTCGGGGCGCTGGCCGGTGTGGTGATCTACGGCGTCGGCCAACTGCTCGGCTGAGGAGTCGGCGAGCCGCATGAGGCCTCAGGCTCGGCGTGAGACCATTCAGGCAACCGTTGGTTTGATGGTGTAACCGGGTTATACTCTTGGCGTGGCCAAGGTAACGATTCACGTCCCGGACGATATTCATCGACGCATGGAGGCCGAGGTGCTCCGTCGTCGGACCACCAGGTCGGGCCTGTGGGTCGAGGGAGCCAAATCGGTGTTGGAGCAGAGCGGGTCTCGCTCTGTCTTCTACGAGCGTGCGCTCGCCACCATGGAGGACCCGGAGTTTCGCCGCTACCAGGAGCGGTCGCTCGAAGCGCTTCGGGCGAGCCCAGCAACACCGCCCATCGACGACGACATCGAAGCACCGGAGCGTCTTCGATGATGGCTCGAGGCCGGACGCTGAGTGGACCCGGCTCGACAAGGTTCGCCCTGCGGTCATCGTCTCGTCCGATGATGTCTGTGATCTGGAGTTCTGGCAGATCCATGTTGCACCGATCACTTCTGCCGCTTGGCACGACGACTTCCCGGCAAGCGTGCCGATTCGACTCGTTGGGGTTGCGTCCTCGAGCTACGTGTCGACGCTGGATACGCAACTGGTCGCCCGATCGCAGCTCGTCGAACACATCGGGCAGCTGTCGAGCGTGGAGATGCGAGCAGTTGACGGGGCGTTAGGAGCGGTGCTCGGGCTGTAGCGGGTAGGGGCCAAGGGGCTCGCTGTCGAGCGGCATGGAAGGCCCTACCGCTTGCCCATACGGCTGCGGATCATGTCCCGGCGGCGGCGCAGCTCCTCGTGGGTGAGCGGGTTGGGGTCCTCCTCGGTCATGCCAAACGCAGCCCGCACCGCGGTCTCGTCAACTGCGATCTCCTCGCCCGCAAGCAGGCCCATCTGCGCGGCGAGCACGTCGCCGTGGCGACCGGCCATCGAAGCAAACAGGTTCATCACCTCGGCCATGATGTCCAGGTCGGGGGCCAGGGTGGCGATGGCTCCGTCGAGGAACACCAGGTTCTTGACGTACAGCATGAGGATCTTCGGCAGCCGGGCACCCATGCCCAGCAGCGCCTTGGTGATCCGCTGCAGCTCCGCCATCATCTCTTCCTGAGACATCTGGGTGGGGTCGAACACCTCGCCGTCAAGGCGCAGCTCCTCGATCACCCAGTCGAGGTCGACGTCATCGGGCAGCGCGCCCAGGTCGCGGAACGCCCCGAGCTGACCCTTGATGTCGCCGGTGGCGCCAGTGATCATCAGGCGGAGGAACGCCATGCGCTCCTTCTCGGTCATCCGGGCGGTGATGCCGAAGTCGAGCAGCGCGATGCGCCCGTCGGCGAGCACGAACAGGTTGCCGCCGTGCAGGTCGCCGTGGAAGATGCCGTGCACCATGGCGCCCTCGGTAAAGCCGACCATGCCGGTGCGGATCACGTCGCGGCCGCTGATGCCGGCGGCGATCATGCCCTCGATGTCCTCCCAGCCGTAGCCCTGAAGGCGTTCCATCACCAGCACCCGACGGGTGACGAGGGTCGGATGGGGCCGGGCGACGACGAAGCCCCGCTGGTCGAGGTGGGCGAACACCTCGGCCACGTCCAGCATGTTCTCGGCCTCAAGACGAAAGTCGAGTTCCTCGGTGATCGTCTCGGTGAACAGCTCGACCAGAGCCGGGGGGTTGGCCAGCGCCGACACGGGGATCCGGCCGATGAGGAATGGCGCCAGCCAGGCCATGACCTCGAGGTCGCGGTACACCGCGGTGCGGATGGTGGGCCGCTGCACCTTGACCACCACCTCCTCACCGGTGAGCAGGGTGGCCACGTGCACCTGGGCGATCGACGCCGCCGCCAACGGGGTGCGCTCGAAGCGGGCGAACACCTCCTCGAGGGGACGGCCCAGGTCGGTCTCGACCACCTGGCGCACGACGTCGAAGTCTTCGGCGGGCACCTTGTCGCGCAGCAGGGCGAACTGGGCGACGAGCTCGTCGGGGAAGATGCCGGCCCCCGAGGAGATGATCTGCCCGAGCTTGATGTAGGTGGGGCCGAGGTCCTCGGCGGCCTGGCGCAGACGGCGGGACAGGCCCTCCATCCGCGGCCCGCGGTCCTTGGCACGGCGTTCGTGCACCACCCAGCCGGCCAGCGCCCAGGCGATGCGGCTGCCCACCGTGACGAGCCGCCCGAGCGGGGGGATGCGTTTGGGCGTGGTGAGGCGGGGCACCTCGCGGGCGAGCGCGGTGCGGATGACGCCGAGGCCGACGTCCCAGTCGAGCTCGTCCCGGTCGATCACCCATGGTCCGGACTCGGTGAAGGCGTAGCGGGCCAGCTCGGGGGTGAGGGGCTCGTTGCCGTCATGGGGCGTCACATCGGAGTTTTGGGGCGCGTGGGCGGGGCTGACCATGACCCATGATCCCCCGCGCCGGGGGTGGGTGGCGAGGCGGGCCTCTACAGTGCGTTCCTCAGGAGGAACCGATGGCCGAGAGCGATGATCATGAGCTGGCCCACCGGCTGGCGACCGAGGCCGGTGCCATGCTGGTTGACCTTCGATGCCAGCTCACCGAGGAGGGGGCGACGCCGGCCGGCCTGAAGGCCGCCGGGGACCGCTCCGCCCATCTGATGCTGATGGAGGCCCTCGCCGAAGCGCGGCCCGACGACGCCGTGCTGTCCGAGGAGGGTCGGGACAACCTGGGCCGATTGGACGCCGACCGAGTGTGGATCATCGACCCGCTCGACGGCACCCGCGAGTTCTCCGAGGTGCCGAGGATTGACTGGGCTGTTCATGTGGCGCTGGTAGAGGACGGCCAGCCGACCGCTGGGGCGGTGGCGCTGCCCGCCGTCGGCGTGACCCACTCGACCGCTCAACCCCCACAGATCCTGGCCGAACCCAATCGGCCACCCCGTCTGGCCGTGTCGCGCAGCCGTCCGTTGCTCGAAGCGATGGCGTTGGCCGATGAACTCGACGCCGACCTGATGCCGATGGGATCGGCTGGGGCCAAGTCGATGGCGGTCGCCACCGGCCTGGTCGACTGCTACCCACACGCCGGCGGTCAGTACGAGTGGGACAGCTGCGCTCCGGTTGCGGTCGCCCGGGCGGCCGGCCTGTGGTGTTCCCGGCTCGACGGTTCACCGCTGCGCTACAACCGCCCCGACCCGTGGCTGCCCGACCTGCTGATCTGCCATCCGGGGGTGCACGAGCAGGTGGCGGCCACGCTGGCCGACTTCGGCTGGAGTTCCTGACCGGAGGGACGGTCGCCCGGCGCCCGGGGTGCTCACAGCGCTGGGGCGCCGCGGACGAGGAGGGTGCTGGGCGCGCTCAAGGTGAGAGCGCCGAGTCCAATCGGGCGGTGAAGAACTGCCCGGTGGCCCAGCCGTCGGTGTTCCATCCCCAGCCCACCCGGCATCGGTCGGCGAGCCGAACACCGTCGGGGGTCACGAACTCGTCGTCGAACTCGCCGCCGAACGGCTCCAGCCGGGGCGGCTTGGTCGAGCCGTTCCAGCGATCGAGGCCGGCTGACCTCAGGCGACCTTGATCGTCGACGGTGACCTCGACGTTCGACGTACCCCCGGGGTGGGCAAGGGTGACGATGGCGCGGTGCTGATCGATGGGGGTCCACTGCGCCCCGGACTGGGGAACGAGCGCCTGGGGGAGCCACGCAACCGTCTCGGCGGCCAGGCGCCCGGCGCCGCTACGGGCGATGTCCGGGCCGCTGGAATGCACCACCGGGATCAACCCGTGCAGCCGGAAGTGCATGCTGGCGCCCTCTGGTGTCATCACGTCTGCTCCCGAAAACCTCACGAGGCGTTGCCCGACGATCGCCCGCCACACGAAGCCTCGACCGGCTACGAGGATCTGGTCGGCGCGGAACGACAGCCAACGCGGGCCGAGCCTCAGCCGTCCGCGCATCGTCAGCTCGACGGCCGATCCGAGGGGCGTGCCGGCCGGGAGCGCTCGTCGCAGCATGCGCTCGGCGGGGGCCGGGAGGCCGGCCAGCGTGTCGGGGTCGAATGCAGGTGCGGGGCCGCCGCTGCCAAGGATCAGGGTGCGACGTGCTGCAGCTGCCTCCAGGGAAGCGTTCACGCTACGCCGAGTGGGTACGGCGAAGGAAGCGCATGGCCCAGCATGCTCCGAGTTAACCAGGTGTGTGCCGGGCAGCGTGGCCATCTGCCGTCGTCGATCGCTTCGTGGCCTACATTTCAAGAACACGTGTTGGCCGAGCCGTTCTGGCCACTGTGCCGACGAGCCGACGAGCCGACGAGCCGACGAGCCGACGAGAGGACCGCAGATGCGTGAGGTTCCGGCCTCCGAGACGCCACCGCTCACCGAGGGGCCACAGGTGGTCGAGACCCACATGTCGTGGGTGTTCATGGCCGGGGACCGGGCCTACAAGCTGCCCAAGCCGGTCAGCCTGCCCTTTCTCGACCACTCCGAGTCCGCAGCCCGTATTGCTGCGGCCGAGCGGGAGGTCGTGCTGAATGCCCGCATCGCGCCCGACGTCTACCTGGGCCTGGCAGACGTGCACGAGCGCGGCGCGCTCGTCGACAAGATGATCGTCATGCGGCGCCTGCCCGCCGAGCGGCGACTGTCGCAGCTGGCCGGTTCGCCCGAGTTCGACGGGTGCCTGCGCGAGGTGGCCCGGGTGGTCGCCAGCTTTCATGCGGCCGAGGAACCGGTGATCAACCCGCGAGCGGCGGGGGCGGACGCACTCGGCGAGAACTGGGCCGACAACTTCGCCGTCACCGACGCCTTGGTCGATGCCGGGGTGGATGCTGTCGACCTGGACCGGGTGAAGACGCTGACGCAGACCTATCTGCGGGGCCGGCGCCCGTTGTTCGACGAACGGATCGCCGACGGCTTCGTCCGGGACGGTCACGGCGACCTGATCGCCGACGACGTGTTCTGCCTCGTCGACGACGGCCCCCAGATCATCGACTGCCTTGCCTTCAACGATGACTGGCGCATCGGCGACGTACTGCTGGATATCGCGTTCCTGGTGATGGATGTCCACCGGGTGGCCGGGCCGGCTGCGGCCCTGAGGCTGCTCGGGTGGTACCAGGGGTTCTCCGGCGAATGCCACCCCTCGTCGCTCGCCCACCACTACGTGGCCTATCGGGCCCACGTGCGGGCCAAGGTCGCCTGTCTGCGCTGGCAGCAGGGCGACGCCCCCAGCGCAGCGCTGGCCAAGGAGTACCACGACCTGGCACTTCATCACCTCGAGCACGGCCGGGTGCGGCTGGTCCTGGTCGGCGGCGGCCCCGGGACGGGCAAGACCGTGCTGTCCAACGGGCTGGGGGACTCGCTGGGGTGGGCGGTGCTGCACACCGACGACATCCGCCGGGGCGTCGCCGCATCGGCCGGCGAGGAAGTCGGCGCCGCAGCGCCGGGCGAGGGCATCTACGACGATGCGCACCGCGATGCGGTCTACGACGAGCTGATTCGCCAGGCCAGGATCTTGTTGTCCGGCGGCGAGAGCGTGGTGCTCGATGCGTCCTGGACGGGTGCACACCATCGGCGTCTGGGCACCGACCTGGCCGAGGAGACCTACGCCGAGCTGGTGGAGATCGAGTGTCGCCTCGACCCATCGGTCGCCAAGGAGCGGATCGCCCGCCGCCGCGAGGAGGCGACGACCAACTCCGATGCCACCGCCGAGACCGTCGACCACCTGGGTGCGCTGAGGGACCCATGGGTCAGCGCCACCGGGGTCGATACCGGCGGGACGAAGGCGACGGTGTTGGGCCAGGCCTGTGGAGTGGTGCTGTCCGATGAACGCCCCTGATCACGTTGACCGAACTACCGTCGGCCCCAGGTGGGGCCGACGCCACGGTCGCGCATCCGGAGCGCCGGGGGCCTAGGTTCAAGGTCGGAGTGGGCCGCTGTGGCGGCGCCGGTGAACCCGAAAAACGTACCAACGGGACCAAACGGAACATGAGGAGTGAGCGATGAAAATTGTGGTCGGCATCGACGGGTCGGAGGCGTCATCAGACGCCCTGCGCTACGCCCATGGCGAGGCGGTGTCCTCGGGCGCCGAGCTGGTGGCCGTCACCGTGTGGGAGGTCCCCGTCATGGCGGCGGCCTACATCACCACCGAGGAGGTCGACGGCGCAATGGATCCCTGGATGGAAGGATTCATCGCTGAGGTGCTCGGCGAGGACGGGTCAGCGGTGAAGCGGGCCCCAGCTTCCGGGTCGGCGGCGGCAGCGCTGTTGGAGGAGGCCGAGGACGCCGACACGCTGATCGTCGGCACCCGAGGCCACGGCGGCTTGGCCGGTGTGATCATGGGGTCGGTCAGCCACCAGCTGGCCAACCACACGCCATGCCCTCTCACCGTGGTGCCGGCGAGCAACGGTGCCGCCGGCGCCGCTGACGGGCCCATCGTCGTCGGGGTCGATGGCTCATCGAACGCCCAGACCGCCCTGCGCTGGGCGGCTGAGCGCGCCGCCCGCACCGGCTTGGGCCTTCGGGTGGTCATGGCCTGGCGTGGTGAGGCCGCAGGTTGGCTGGCCGGAACCGAAGTGCAGACCTCGTGGCCCTCGTTCGAGGACCTGGAACAACAGGCGAGAGAGATGCTGGGCGAGGTGATCGATGAGGCGGGCCTCCCCGAAGGCCTGGAGCCAGAACTGGTACTCGGCGAAGGAGCGCCGGCCTCGGTGCTGCGCGAAGCCGCCGATGGCGCCTCGATGCTGGTGTTGGGATCACGCGGTCGCGGCGGCTTCATGGGCCTGCTGCTCGGCTCGGTGACCAGCCACACCCTCAATCACATCTTCTGCCCGACGACCGTCGTCCCCGCCCAGTGACCGCGTCCGGGCAGCGGGGCCGCGTCGTGGTTGGGTTGGACAGTGGCGCCCCGGCGCCCGGCCCGTTGCGCCACGCGGCCAGCGAAGCGGTGCTTCGCAACGCGATGCTGCACATCGTGTCGGTGTGGTCCTACCCGCCCATGTCGACCGAGGAGCGGATGTTGACCACTGCGTCCGCCGTCGAGGCTGAAACGGCCGAGCGGGTGGCGGGCATCGTGGGCGAGCTGATGACCGAGCAGCCCTACCGTGACCTGTCCGCCGAGGTGGAGGTGACCCAGGGTGCACCGGCCAACCTGCTGATCGCTGCGGCCGAGGATGCGGACCTGTTGGTCGTCGGACGCAGCGATGGTGCGCGGGTGCGCCATGCCGTGTTGGGGTCGGTCGCCTCGAAGTGCGTGCGCCATGCGTCCGGACCGGTCATGGTGGTGCCTCCGGCCGAAGGCCCGGTCACCGCGACCGCCGATGATGCGGAGAGATCGGAGATCCTCGTGGGGATCGACGGGTCGGAGCCAGCGCAGCGGGCGATGAGCTGGGCGCTGGCCGAGGCCGGTCTGCGCGGTGCGTCGGTGCGGGCGGTGTACTGCTGGGAGGAGCCCATGCTGCTCGGCGGGGACCTGATGATGGCGCTGCCGAATCCCGCAGTGTTGGAACGCGACGCCGAAGCGGCCCTGAACGAGTGGCTGTCCGCCGCCGACGTGCCCGACGGGGTGACGCTCACCGGGGCGACCCAGCGCGGCAATCCAGGCCACGCCCTGCTGGACGCAATCGATGACGCCGACCTGGTCGTCGTCGGGTCACGGGGCCTGGGTGGCTTCAAGGGCCTGATGCTGGGTTCGGTTGCTCGCAGGGTGGCGCACCTGGCGCCTTGCTCGGTCGTCGTCATCTCCTAAGCGTCCTCGGCGATGTCGGGCATGTCCGCGCCGGGCATGGCTTGGCCCGCCGCAGCGGTCAGTT
Organism: Candidatus Microthrix subdominans; assembly: GCA_016719385.1. Lineage (NCBI taxonomy): Bacteria > Bacillati > Actinomycetota > Acidimicrobiia > Acidimicrobiales > Microthrixaceae > Candidatus Neomicrothrix > Candidatus Neomicrothrix subdominans. Next base: position 116,171 of record JADJZA010000010.1, read on the forward strand.
CAGGTCAAGTCACCGAGGCGTCGTATGTCCGGCGAGCGTCTGGTCGATCCAGCTGCGCAGCGCTGCGCCCGGCAGCGCACCGACCTGACGCCCTACCTCGGCGCCGCCGACGAAGAGCAACATGGTTGGGATGCCCTGCACTCCCAGCCGGGCCGACACCGCCGGCGCCTCGTCGACGTTGACCTTGACGACCCGCAGCTTGCCGGCCCGCTCGGCCGCCAGCAGCTCAAGCTCGGGGGCCACCATGCGACACGGCCCACACCAGGGCGCCCACAGGTCGACAACGATCGGCAGCGAGGACGTGGCGATCGCCTCATCGAACCCGGCGGCATCGACGTCGACCAGCCAGGGGAGTTCGGCCTGACAGGATGCGCAGCGGGGTCGCCCCGCCGTGGCATCGGGCACGCGATTTTTGGTCTGACAACTCGTGCAGGTGAGCACGGTGCTGGTCATCAAGGTCCTCCTGGTCACGGCTGGGTCGCCGGTTCCCTGTTTCCTACCGCACCGGCAGGCCGGTGGTCGACCCCGGCCGGACGCCGTTGGGAGTGTTCTGGGGTGCGGCTCCTATCATTCACCGAACATGTCGTACGAGCTCTCTCATCTGCGCAGCCTGGAAGCCGAGGCGATCCACATCATCCGCGAGGTGGCCGCTGAGTTCGAGCGTCCAGCCATGCTGTTCTCGGGCGGCAAGGACTCTGCGGTCATGTTGCACCTGGCGGTGAAGGCGTTTTATCCGGCCAAGCCGCCGTTCCCGCTGCTCCATATCGACACCGGCCACAACTTTCCCGAGGTCCTCACCTTTCGGGACGAGACGGTTGAGCGCACCGGGGTGCGGCTGGAGGTGGCATCGGTGCAGCAGGCGATCGACGAGGGCAAGCTGACCGAGCAGACCGGCAGGGGCGCCAGCCGCAACCAGCTGCAGACCCTGCCGCTGCTCGAAGCGATCGAGAAGTACCGTTTCGACGCGCTGTTCGGTGGTGGGCGCCGCGACGAGGAGAAGGCCCGTGCCAAGGAGCGGGTGTTCAGCCATCGCGACGACTTCGGTCAGTGGGATCCCAAGAACCAGCGTCCCGAGCTGTGGAGCCTGTACAACCCGCGCTACCGGCCCGGCGAGCACTTCCGGGTGTTCCCGCTGAGCAACTGGACCGAGCTCGACATCTGGCAGTACATCGAGGCCGACGAGGTCGCTTTGCCCAACATCTATTACGCCCATCGACGCGAGGTGTTCCTCCGCGACGGCATGTGGCTGTCGGTTGGCCCCCACGTTCAGCCGGGCGACGACGAAGTGATCGAGACCCGCATTGTGCGCTACCGGACGGTGGGGGACATGAGCTGCACGGGCGCAGTTGAGTCGCCGGCGGCGACCAACGCCGAGATCGTCGCCGAGGTGGCGGCCGCCCGGGTGACCGAGCGTGGGGCCACCCGTGCCGATGACCGGGCCTCCGAAGCGGCCATGGAGGATCGAAAAAAGTTGGGGTACTTCTAATGGAAATCCTGCGCTTGGCGACGGCCGGCAGCGTCGACGACGGCAAGTCGACCCTGATCGGTCGCCTGTTGTTCGACACGAAGACGATCTTTGAGGATCAGCTGGCGTCGGTGGAGGCCACCTCGGTGCAGATGGGCACCGAGTACACCAACCTGGCGCTACTGACCGACGGCCTGCGGGCCGAGCGTGAGCAGGGCATCACGATCGACGTGGCCTACCGCTACTTCGCCACGCCAAACCGCAAGTTCATCATCGCCGACACCCCCGGCCACATTCAGTACACCCGCAACATGGTCACCGGGGCGTCCACCGCCGACGTGGCCATCATCCTGTTGGATGCCCGTAAGGGCGTGCTCGAACAGAGCCGGCGTCACGCCTTCCTGGCGTCGCTGCTCGGCATCCCTCACCTGGTGCTGGCGGTCAACAAGATGGACCTGGTCGACTACGACCAGTTGGTCTTCGAACGCCTCAAGGACGAGTTTCGTTCCTTTGCGGCGAAGTTGGACATCGGCGACCTGACGTTCATCCCGGTGTCGGCCCTGCACGGCGACAACATCGTCAGCCGCAGCACCAACACGCCGTGGTACGAGGGAACCTCGCTGCTGCACCACCTGGAGGAGGTGCACATCGCGTCGGATCGCAACCTGATCGATGCCCGCTTCCCGGTGCAGTACGTGATCCGCCCGCAGTCCACCGAGTTTCACGATTATCGGGGCTATGCGGGCACGGTGGCCGGCGGCGTCTTCAAGCCCGGCGACGACGTGGTGGTGTTGCCCTCCGGCCTGACGACGACGATCGCCTCGATCGACACCGCCGACGGGCCGGTCGACGAGGCGTTCAACCCGATGTCGGTGACGATCCGCCTGAGCGACGAGCTGGACGTCAGCCGGGGCGACATGATCTGCCGGCCGGCCAACCAGCCTCGGGTGACCCAGGACATCGATGCGATGATCGCCTGGATGGCGGACACGTCCACGTTGAGGGAGGGTGCGATGTACTCGATCAAGCACACGACCCGCACCGCACGGGCCAAGGTTCGCGACGTGAAATACCGCTTGGACATCAACACACTGCACCGGGATGAGACCGCCAGTGGCCTGACCACCAACGAGATCGGGCGGGTGACCCTGCGAACCACCGCTCCGCTGTTTGTCGACGAGTACCGCCGTAACCGCACCACCGGCTCGTTCATCCTGGTCGACGAGGACACCAACGCCACCGTCGGCGCCGGCATGGTGCTGGGCGAAGCCCAGCAGGTTTGAGTGCGCCGTGACCGATGACGTCACCTGGCACGCCGGCCAGATCGATGCCGATGCCCGGGCGGAAGCGCTCGGCCACCGGGGTGCCGTCGTGTGGCTGACCGGGCTGTCCGGGTCGGGCAAGTCGACCCTGGCGGTCGAGGTGGAACGGCGCCTCGTCGTCTCCGGGCGTCCGTCGTTCATCCTCGATGGGGACAACGTGCGCCACGGGTTGTGCGCCGACCTCGGGTTTTCCGAGGTCGACCGACGGGAAAACATCCGCCGGGTGGGCGAGGTGGCCCTGCTGATGGCCGAGGCGGCCCAGGTGGTGCTGGTGCCGTTGATCTCGCCGTACCGATCGGGCCGCGACGCCGTGCGGGCCCGAGCCGAACTGGCCGGCGTGCCCTTCCGTGAGGTCTGGGTGGCGACGCCGCTGGCCGAATGCGAGGCCCGGGACCCCAAGGGGCTCTACGCCAAGGCCCGCGCCGGGGAGATCTCCAACTTCACCGGCATCGATGACCCCTACGAGGAGCCGCTGCAGCCCGAGCTGGTCGTCGGCGGGGCCGCCGCATCGTTGGCGACCAGCGGCGCCTCCTCCGAGATGGCGTCCACGCTGGACGAGCAGGCCGACGCGATCATCGCGCTGCTCGGCTGACCGTTCGGGCGTCGGCGCACCTCGCTTCTGCGAGGGAGACACGACCGGCGCGCGGTCGCGCTCTGGCTGGGCACGCACTCACCGCCCGAGGGATCGCACCACCTCGGCGGTGAGACGTTGAAGCGGCGGGCGTCCATGGCCAGGCGCAACGGCGGCCCGTAAATCGACTGCCACGGGTCGTCGCCCGCATACCAACCGGAGTGACGGGGCACCATCCAATCCGCCGACGGGGCCACGGTCATGAAGCCCGACGTAGGTTGGGCGGGGCGGGGGGGCCGGGGGGGGGGGGGGGGGGGGCCGGGCGGCGGTCGGCCGTCGGGCAGGCAGGACGCCCCCAGGCCGGTTGCGGTCGACACCTGGCCGACGAGCGCCACGTTGCCAACGTCTCAGCCCGCCAGGCGGGCGAACGCTCGGCGCGAGCGGTCGACGTCGTCATCGAAGCTCACCGGGTCGCAACGGCCGGCCTCCCACGCATCCTGGGCCCGTCGCACCGCGGTCATCGCTGTGCGCGGGGCAACCCCACCGACCCGGTGTTCAGCTAGCCGGGGCCGGCGGCGAACTGGGCTGGGACGGAATCGTCGAGCATCATCTCATCCTGACCGCGTCAACCTGCCTGCGTGTGACTACCCGGCTTCGGCCTCGGCGATCCGACGGTTGACGTCGAAGAAGGCATCCGGGGTGACCGACACCGAGTCGATGCCCGCCTCGACCAACAGGCGGGCGTACTCCGGGTCGTTGCTGGGAGCCTGACCGCAGAACCCGACAGGCCTGTCGGCAGCGTGGGCCGCATCGATCAGCTGTCGGATGAGGGCGAGCACCGCCGGGTCGTCGGCGCCGAAGTGCGCCGCCAGCTCGGCGGAGTCCCGGTCGACGCCCAGGGTGAGTTGTGTGAGGTCGTTGGAACCGATGGAGAACCCGTCGAAGCGCTCGGCAAATTCGGCGGCCCTGATGACGTTCGAGGGAATCTCGGCCATCACGTACACCTTCAAACCGTTGTCACCGCGCGCCAGCCCCTCCTCGGCCATGACCTGCAAGACCCGATCGGCCTCCTCCGGGGTGCGACAGAAGGGGATCATCACGATCACGTTGTCGAACCCGATCTCGTTTCTCACCCGGGCGACGGCCTGGCACTCCAACGCAAACCCATCGCGATACCCGGGGTGGTCGTAGCGGGAGGCGCCTCGCCATCCCAACATGGGGTTGTCCTCGGTCGGCTCGAACTGCCTGCCACCCAGCAGCCCTGCATACTCGTTGGTCTTGAAATCGCTCATGCGCACGATCACGGGACGGTCGGCCCAGGTGGCCGCCAGTGCGGCGATCCCGGAGGCCAACCGGTCGACGAAATACTCGGCCGGGCTGGAGTGGTGGCCGGTGAGCTCATCGATCGCCCGGCGGACGGCCACATCCTCGATGCGGTCGGGGTGGGCCAGGGCCATGGGGTGGGCCCTGATGTGCTCGCCGATGATGAACTCCATGCGGGCCAGGCCGATACCGGCCGCCGGTAGCCGCCACCACTTCAGCGCCGCGCCGGGGTTGGCCAGGTTGACCATCAGGTTGGTGCGGGTGGCCGGCAGGTCGTCGAGCGCCAGCTCGTGCGTGGTGATCTTGGCGGGGCCGTCGAAGACCCGCCCCACGTCGCCGCCGGCGCACGACACGGTGACCCGTTGTCCCTCGGCCAGGGTGGAGGTGGCATCGACGGTGCCGACCACTGCGGGAACGCCCAGCTCGCGGCTGACGATCGCAGCATGGGAGGTGCGTCCACCGCGGTTGGTGACCACCGCTGCGGCCCGCTGCATCACCGGAACCCAGTCGGGGTCGGTGGCATCGGCCACCAGGATCGATCCCGATACAAACCGGTCGCCCTCGTCGGGTGAGTCGAGGCGACACACCTCGCCGGTGGCTGCGCCGCTGCCGACCGACAGACCTTCGACCAACTGCGGGCCGTGGTTCGAGACCTCGTAGCTGGTGAGGATGGCGCCGCTTTGGCGGGCCTGCACCGTCTCGGGCCTGGCCTGCACGATGAACAGCTCGCCGGTGACGCCGTCTTTCGCCCACTCGATGTCCATCGGGCGGCCGTAGTGGTTCTCGATGATGACAGCCCAGCGGGCCAGCGTCAGCAGATCGGGATCGTCGAGCACCAGCTGATTGCGTTCTGCGTTGGTGGTGTCCACCGTCATCGTGGGCCCGTCGCCGCTCTCGTCGGTGCTGTTGACGATCTTGAGGCGCTTGCGGCCCAGCGACCGTTCGACGATCGGCACCAGTCGCTCGTCGTCGAGAAACGCCTTGAACACCCGGTAGCGGTCGGAGTCGACCACGCCGGACACGACCGCCTCTCCCAACCCCCAGGCGGCATCGATGAGCACGTGGTGGGGAAACCCGTTCTCCGGATCGATGGTGAAGATCACCCCGGCGGAGCCGGTATCGGATGCCACCATCTGCTGGATTCCGACCGAGAGGGCCACGTCGAGATGGCCAAAGCCGTTCTCGACCCTGTAGGCGATCGCCCTGTCGCCAAACAGCGACACGACGCAGCGGTGATAGGCCTCGATCACCGCATCGGCCCCCCGAACGTTCAGGAAGCTCTCCTGCTGGCCGGCGAAGCTCGCCTCGGGAAGGTCCTCCGCCGTCGCCGACGAACGCACCGCGACGGGCACGTCGCTTTGGCCGACCCGGTCACAGAGTGCTTCGTAGGCCGCTCGCAGCTCGTCGGCCAGAGCGTCGCTCACCCGGGCCGAGCGGAATGCCTCGCGAACGGTGGCGCCGACGGAGCGCAGCGAGTCGGGGTGCTTCTCGAGCCCGGCACCGACGGCAGCGATCGCCGGCCGTAAGCCCTGATCGTCGACGAGATGCCAGTAGGCGGCCGAGGTGACGGCAAAACCGCCTGGCACCCGCACGCCGGCCGATCCGAGGTGTTTGATCATCTCGCCCAGCGAGGCGTTCTTACCGCCGGCCTTGCCGACATCGTCGATGGTGAGCTGCTCGAGGGGGATGATCCACCGAGTGTCGTTCATCGGCAGGGCTCTCGTCGGGCGGGGTTGCTTTGATGCATGTGATCGCTCCTCGGGTTTTCGAACCTGTTCATGACAAACAACACAACTGGTCGTCGATGTCGCACCCTGCTCGTCCACGCTCTCTGAGGCGCGGGAGGGTCATGGTGGGCACGCTCTTCGACGTCCCCAGTGCGTTACTCCTGCAGCGACTCGCCGGCGGCCCGGATGGAGCGTCCGGCATCGACGATCACATCGCGAATGCCGTCGATCGAGCTGAGGGTTGCAGAGCGCACGTCGCCCAGTTCGGTTCCGACGACGTCCGAGACCCGCTCGCCCGCCCGGATGACCTCGGCCCGCGCCCGGTCGAGGTACTGGCTGATAGCGCTCACGCGATCCTGCAGCTCCATACGGCCCAGTTGTGCCTGTACGCCGGCGTCGTCGATCCATCGTCGGGCCGCATCGGCAGCATCGGTGAGGGTCGACTCCAGGTCGGGTTTGGTATCGGCCCGCTCGGCGGCCAGCGTCGCTCGAGCGAAGGTCAACTCCAACTCCATGGTGGACAGCGCCTGCGCAGCATCCGCCAGGTAGGAGGCCTCGGCTTCGGAGGAACCATCGGTGTCGAGGAGGGTGGTACGAGCCTGCTCGGCCTGCTTGAGTAGCTGTGCAAGAGCCACCTCGACGTCGCTTGATCCTGAGGTTGTGGGTTCGTTGCTCATGGGTCCCTTTCGCTGTGGTGGGCTGACGAGAGGGTGGAGATGCCAAACATCCCGCCCCTCGTCCCCCACGGTAGAGGATGGGATCGTGGGTGTGACGGGCGTTCTCCAGAAGCGGCTGTGCCTGCCCATGGCGCAACGGCCGGGGGCGACCGACGCGAGCGGTGTCCCTCGACCCCCAAGGACCTTGGCCCTACCCTGAACACGTGATCCGGTGCAGCAGGACCGGCACCGCGGCCCCAATGAGGGCTGGGCGATGGGGGCAGGATTATGAAGGCATGGAGCGTCGAACGACCGGGACCGATCGAGCGAGGCCCCCTGGTGTTGGGGGAGCGACCCGATCCCAAACCGGAGGCCAACGAGATACTGGTGCAGGTGACCTACTGCGGCGTGTGTCGCACCGACCTGCACCTGGCCGAGGGTGACCTGGTGCCCCATCGCTCCTCGACTGTCCCTGGTCACGAGGTGGTGGGTGTGGTGGTGGCCCGGGGTGCGGCCACCAATCGCTTCGAGGTTGGCCAGCGAGTGGGCATCGCCTGGCTGCGCCACACCTGCGGAGTGTGCCGCTTCTGTCGGCGGGGTGATGAAAACCTGTGCCTGACACCGAGGTTCACCGGTTGGGATGCCGATGGCGGCTTCGCCGAGCTCACCACCGTGGACGAGGCGTTCGCCTACGCGTTGCCCGACGGCTTCGATGACGCTTCGGCCGGGCCACTGTTGTGCTCGGGCATTATCGGGTACCGGGCGCTGCAGCGTGCCGAGCTGCCCGACGGTGGGCGACTTGGCATCTATGGATTCGGGGCGTCGGCTCACCTGGTCGCCCAGATGGCCCTGGCCCGCGACGCCGAAGTGCACGTGTTTACCCGGGCGCCCGAGGCCCGTCGGCTGGCCCTGGAGCTGGGCGCCACCGCTGCGGGCGACAGCGATGCCGAGCCGGACGTGCCGCTGGACTCGGCCATTCTGTTTGCGCCGGTGGGGCACCTGGTGCCGGTGGCGATGCGCGCTCTCGACCGGGGCGGCACCCTGGCGATCGCCGGCATCCACCTCAGCGACATCCCGGCCATGAACTACGACGCCGAGCTGTTTCAGGAGCGCCAGATGCGCAGCGTCACCGCCAACACCCGGGCCGATGGCGAGGCGCTGCTGGCCCTGGCGGAGTCCGTCCCACTGCGTCCCACCGTCACCACCTACGGGTTCGAACGCGTGGACGAGGCGCTTCGCGACGTGGCCGCCGACCGGCTCACCGGCGCCGCCGTAGTGTCGGTGGGCGGAAGCTGAGTTCGTCGACTCAGGAAGTCGAGGGAGGTACTGCCGGGGCGGGGGCGTCCCGATGGCCGAAGATCGCCTCGGCCGTCACCGGTTGACAGATGTCGGCCAGGTGGGAACTCACGTTGATGAGTAGATCGTCGACGGTGATCACCCCGACGATGCCGGTGCCGTCGACCACCGCCAGGCGACGGACGGCGTGCTGGCGGAACATGGCGGAGGCATCGTGCAGGTCGGAATCGGCAGCGACCGAATGCACCGGGGTGCTCATCAGCGAATCGATCCGACCGTCGAGCGGCACTTTTCGGGCGATCCCGCGGCAGACGATGTCGCGATCGGTCACGATGCCCACCAATGCCCCGTCGTCGACCACGGCCATCGCGCCGACGCCGGTCGACTCCATGGTCTCCGCCGCCTGAACGATGGTTGCGTCGGGTGCGACCGTGACGACCTCTCGCCGAACTGCCTCAGAAACTCTCATGTGCTTCCCCCTGGTGGTACCGCTGGTGAGTCGATTGTTACCGACCGTCGCGACGATACCAAGGGGTCACTGCGATCACCTCGACCGGGTGTGGGGATCGCAATCCGCGGACCGACCCGATGTCACCCGTTTGGCCGATGTTCCTCCACCCCCGTGGGCCAATGATGGGTTTACACAGGCGGCCGAGGCACGCTCCGTCAGCGGGTGAGGGGCTTGTACTTGATCCGGTGTGGCTGGGAGGCCTCGGCGCCCAGTTCCTTGCGCCGCATGGTCTCGTAGTCGGTGAAGTTGCCCTCGAACCAGCGCACCTGGCTGTTGCCCTCGAAGGCCAGCACGTGGGTGGCGATACGGTCGAGAAACCAACGGTCGTGGGAGATGACCACGGCGCAGCCGGGGAAGTTCTCCAGGCCACCCTCGAGGGCCCGCAGGGTGTCGACGTCCAGGTCGTTGGTCGGCTCGTCGAGCAGCAACACGTTGCCGCCGGTGCGCAACAGCTTGGCCAGGTGCACCCGGTTGCGCTCGCCACCGGAGAGCTGGCCCACCAACTTCTGCTGGTCGGCACCGCGGAAGTTGAAGCTGGCGCAGTAGGCGCGCCCGTTCATCTCCCTGGTGCCCAGCTTGATCGTTTCGTCGCCGTCGGTGATCTCCTCGTAGACGGTGCGTTCGCCGTCGAGGTGGTCGCGGTGCTGATCGACGTGGGCCAACTGCACCGTCGAACCGACGCGGATCTCGCCCGAGTCGGGCTGGGTCTCGGGGTTGTTGCTCGCCTGATCGGCAGCGTCGACCAGCATGCGGAACAGCGTCGTCTTACCGGCGCCGTTGGGTCCGATCACGCCGACGATGCCCGCCTTGGGCAGGGAGAACGAGAGGTCGTCGATCAACAGCTTGTCGCCGAAGCCCTTGGACAGGTGGTCCACCTCGATCACCTGGTCGCCAAGCCGATCGCCCGGCGGAATGTAGATCTCCAGCCCGTCGCTGCCGCCCTTGGCCGACTGCTGCTCGGCGAGCAACTGGTCGTAGGCGGCCAAGCGGGCCTTGCTTTTGGCCTGCCGGGCCTTGGGGGCCATGCGGACCCACTCCAGCTCACGCTCCAGGGTGCGCTGGCGGGTGGAGGCGTGCTTCTCCTCCTTGGCCATGCGGGCCTGCTTCTGTTCGAGCCAACCCGAGTAGTTGCCCTCGAAGGGCATGCCCTTGCCGTGATCCAGCTCGAGTATCCAGCTGGCGACGTTGTCGAGGAAGTAGCGGTCGTGGGTGATGGCGACGACCGTGCCCTCGTAGTCGGAGAGGAACCGCTCGATCCAGGCGACCGACTCGGCGTCGAGGTGGTTGGTCGGCTCGTCGAGCAGCAACAGGTCGGGCCGCTGCAACAACAGCCGGCACAGCGCCACGCGCCGCTTCTCACCCCCGGAGAGGGAGGCGACGTCGGCATCGCCGGGCGGGAGCCGCAGCGCATCCATGGCGATGTCGACCGTGCGCTTCAGGTCCCAGGCGCCGGCGGCCTCGATCTTGGCCTCCAGCTCGGCCTGTTGGGTGCCCAGCGCCTCGTAATCGGCATCGGGATCGGCCCAGCCGGCCATCAGCTCGTCGTAATCGGTCAGCAGCTTGGCGGTGCCGGCAACGCCGTCCATCACGTTGCCGGTGACGTCCTTGGCCTCGTCCAGCTTCGGCTCCTGCTCGAGCATGCCGACGGTGAACCCTGGGCTGAGGCGTGCTTCGCCGGTGTAGCCATCGTCGAGCCCGGCCATGATGCGCAGCAGCGTCGACTTCCCGGAACCGTTGGGCCCGATCACGCCGATCTTGGCGCCCGGATAGAACGACAGCGAGATGTCCTTGAGTACCTCGCGGTCCGGGGGCACCACCCGCCCGACCTTGTACATGGTGAAGATGAACTGAGCCGACATGCATGCTCCAGCGAAGCGGTAGTGGGGGAGAAGGCGGGGAACGGAGGATTGGGGATCGAGCGAACCGTCGATGGTACAGCCATCGCCAAGACTCCGTACTCGGGTACTGCGTGGTGTTCGTGCGCCGTGCAGGACGCAGCTACTCGAGGTTGTTCCTGGTGGCAGCGGTCCGCTTGGCGTGTTCCGACTTGACCGGACCCTCACCGCCGGTTGCAGGTTGCTTCGCCGGTGCCTTCCGAGCGGGAGCGGCCTTGGCGGGTGCCTTGGTCGGCGGCCGCTTCGCTGGGGCCTTTTTGGCGGTTGCCTGGGCCGGAGCCCGCTTGGCCGGTGCCTTGGCCGGCGGCCGCTTCGCTGGGGCCTTTTTGGCGGTTGCCTGGGCCGGAGCCCGTTTGGCCGGTGCCTTGGCCGGAGCCCGTTTGGTCGGTGCTTTGGCGGCGGCCTTTTTGGTCGGTGCTTTGGCGGCGGCCTTTTTGGCTGGTGCTTTGGCGGCGGCCTTTTTGGCTGGTGCTTTGGCGGCGGCCTTTTTGGCTGGTGCTTTGGCGGCGGCCTTTTTGGCTGGTGCTTTGGCGGCGGCCTTTTTGGCCGGTGCTTTGGCTACCGTCTTCTTGGCTGGTGCCTTGGCGGCGGCCTTCTTTGCCGGTGCCTTCGTGGCGGCCTTCTTTGCTGGTGCCTTCCTGGCGGATGCTTTGGCTGCGGGCTTCTGCTCGGGTGCCTCGGCGGGCGCCTGCTCGGCCTCCGTGTGCTCGGCCGGGGCAGAAGGGTCCTGATCGGAGCCGGAACTTGGCGCCAGGGTCTGCCCGTCGGGCAAGCGCAGGTCGACGCTTCGCAGCGGCGGGTCGTAGCCCTCGACCACCAGGGTGAGCTCCTCACCCATCGACATGAAGTCGCGGGCTCGGTTGGGGGGCGGATCGCCCAGCGCCTTCAATGGCAGGTAGGTCTTGGTGCTGCCGACCAGCAAATACGCGCCGTGCGAGGAGAACTCGACGACTGTGCCGGTGACGGTGTCGCCGGGCTGGTGCTCCCCGACGAAGCTGAGGAAGTCACCCGGCGAGTTGACCGGATCGGGCGTGGAGGATCGACGCTTGGTTGATGCGCTCGAAGATCCCGACCGACTGCTCTTGGCGTCGTCGGTGGACGACCTGCCCGAGGAGCGATCGGCCTGTTTCGGACCTCGGCTTCGAGACCCGGTTGCGGGCGACTTGGATGCGGCGGGCTTGGAGTCGCCCACCTTGGGTTTGGATCCGCCCGCACCCGCATTCTTGGATGGAGCGCCCCGTTTGGAAGGCGATGCGGCCTTCTTGGGCGATCTTGAGGTGGACTTGGAATCGGTTTTGGCCTCTTTGACGGCTTTCCTACTGACAGAACCTCGCACCGGGGTGCGGGCGACAAATACCCACCCCACTCCGGTGACGGGCTTGCCGCCCCACAGCCGATCTTCCTCGAAAAGCCAAGTGTGCTCACCGTGGAACTCCTGGAAGGAGTCGTTGGAGAACACTGCAGCGTTGGCCTTCTCGGCCACTTGGAGAATGAATGCGTCCCCACGGCCGACGACGCCGGCGGGGGGAGCAACGATGGACCCATCAAGCACGCGTGCTTCATAGTCATCCTTCTCCGTGCTGGAGATCCGATGCCCAAATGTCGCATCCACGATGACCGTGATGTCGGTCTCGGGATGTTTGGCACCGAACTGCTCAATTGCTTCATCGAGTTGTTTCAGACTGGGTTTGGTTCGCCCTTCGGTTGCGATGTTGGAACCGTCAACGACCACATGTGAAAGGGTCATGACCCCACCAGTCAAGCAGCTTTGCGTCCTTGCCGTGGGGATCGGGCCGATTGCCTAGCATCGAGCGATGGCCTCACCTTCCGCCTCGGTCCGCCCTCAGTTGTCGCCGATCGAGGCGGTGGTCTTCGACCTGGGCGGGGTGGTGCTCACCAGCCCGTTCGAAGCGTTTGCGCACTACGAGGCGCAACAGGGGTTGCCCGACGGATTTATTCGCCGGCTGAACATGGACAACCATGACGGCAACTCGTGGGCCAAGCTGGAGCGTGGCCAGTTGGATGACGAGGGCTTCGTCCGGGAATTCGAGGCCGAAGCGCTGGCGGCCGGGGGCGAAGTGGACGGTCACGCCATCTTGGAGATGCTCGTCGGCGAGGTGCGGCCCGAGATGGCCGCCGAGGTGTACCGGCTGGTCGACGCCGGGTACGGCACGGCGTTCCTCACCAACAACGCCGTGCCCTTCGATGAGCTTGCCGGCATGCTGCCCACGGGGCTCGACGAATTACTCGCTGCGGTCGACGCAGTGGTCGAGTCGGCAGTCCTGAAGATGCGTAAGCCCGAGGACGCGTTCTACCGGGTAGCCCTCGAGGCGCTGGCCGTGCACCCGTCGCAGGTGGTGTTTCTCGACGACCTCGGGGTGAACCTCAAACCGGCCCGGGAGATGGGCATGACCACGATCAAGGTCGGCGATCCGCACGCAGCACTTGCCGAGCTGCACTCGGCATTGGATGCCAGGCCCCGCAGGCCGTGATCAGTTGAAGTCCCAGCGGTCCTTTTCGGGGAGATCGCCGAACGATTTCCGCAGGATCTCCTGCTGCTCCTGGCGGTGGATGAGCGCCGACCCGGTCGCCGGGCTGCCCGACGCCACCCGGCTGACCCGCCGGATCTCGACGTCCCGGTTCTCGAACGCCTCGTAGAGCCGGCCCTTGATCCCGTTCCAGGGGCCCATGTTTTCGGGCTCTTCCTGCAACCACACGATCTCGTGGCAGTTGGGGTAGCGCTCCATCTCCTCATGAATCGCCATGTAGGGCCACGGGAACAGCTGCTCAACCCGGGCGACCGCCATCGGCACGCCCAGCTCGTCGCGCTTTTCGATCGCATCGTGGGCGACCTTGCCCGAAGCCAGCACCAACCGGGTGACCGACTCGGGGTCGAGGCCGGACTCGTCGGGGATCAGCTCGCGGAAGTGACCCGACACGAAATCGTCCACCGGTGACCTGTAGCTCTTGGCCCGCAGGCCACTCTTCGGCGTAAAGATGATCAGCGGCTTGTTGCCGTCCCGGTGGATCTGACGGCGCAACAAGTGGAAGTACTGCGCTGCCGTCGTGGCGTTGCACAGCTGGATGTTGTCCTCGGCGGCCAGGATGAGGAACCGTTCGATGCGGGCCGAGCTGTGCTCGGGGCCCTGGCCTTCGTATCCGTGGGGTAGCAGCAGCACCAGGTCGGAGGTCTGCTTCCACTTGTCCTCGGCGGCCACCAGGTACTGGTCGATGATGATCGAGGCGCCGTTGACGAAGTCGCCGAACTGCGCCTCCCACATGACGAGCGCATCCTTGTTCTCCACCGAGTAGCCATACTCGAAGCCCAACGCTGCGTACTCGGACAGCAACGAGTCGTAGATCCACAGCTCGGAGCTGTCGGTGGTGAGCGCGCTGAGGGGCAGGTAATCGTCGCCGGTATGGAAGTCGACGAGCGCCGCATGGCGTTGGGAGAACGTGCCGCGACGGCTATCCTGGCCGGCGAGACGCACCGGGGTGCCCTCGGCGAGCAGCGAACCGAACGCAAGGGCCTCACCCAGCGACCAGTCAACCTCGCCCGACTCGAACAGCTTCCGCCGTGTCTCGAACTGCTTGGCCAGCTTTGGATGTACCGTGAAGCCGTCGGGCACGGTATTGAGCGCCTCGAAGATGCGGTCGAGCTCGTCGGAGGCCACCCCGGTGGACACCGGGCCGATGACGCCTGGCGGCTTTGGCGGCGCCGGAACCCGACGGGGGTCGGACGGCTTGGCCTCCCGCGTGGACTCCAGCGCGTTGGTCAGCTCCGCGTGGTAGGCGTTGGCTGCCTTCTCGGCCTGCTCCAGGCTGATGTGGCCACGCCCAACCAGCGAATCGCTGTACAACTCGCGCACGGGCGCCATGCTGTCGATCCGCTGGTACATCAGCGGCTGGGTGTAGCTGGGGTCGTCGCCTTCGTTGTGACCGTGGCGGCGGTAGCACACCATATCGATCACAACGTCCTTGCCGAACGCCCGCCGGTACTCATAGGCGAGCCGGGCCACCCGCACGCAGGCCTCGGGGTCGTTTCCGTTCACGTGGAAGATCGGCGCCTGCACCATCTTGGCCACGTCGGTCGGGTACTCGGAGCTGCGCGCCGACTCGGGCGGGGTGGTGAAGCCCAGCTGGTTGTTGATCACCAGGTGGATGGTGCCGCCCGCCTTGTAACCCTTGATGCTGGACAGGTTGAGCGTCTCGGCCACCACGCCCTGACCGGCGAAAGCGGCATCGCCGTGCACCAGGATGGGCAGCACGGGATAGCGGTTCTCGACGTTCTTGGGGATCTGGTCCATCTTCGCCCGGGCGATTCCGAGCACCACCGGGTCCACCGCCTCCAGATGCGACGGGTTGGCCGCGAGCTCCAGGTCGATCACGTTGCCGGCAACCGACTTGAACTGACCTCGTTGACCCAGGTGGTACTTCACGTCGCCGGAGCCCTGCACGGCGTCCTCATCGATCAGCTGCTCAAACTCGCCGAACAGGTCCTGGTAGCGCTTGCCGACGATGTTGACCAGCACGTTGAGGCGCCCGCGGTGGGCCATGCCCAACACGGCCGAGTCCATGTGGTTGGCGGAGGCCAGCGTGAGCAGCTCATCCAGGATGGGGATGGTCGACTCGGCGCCCTCAAGTCCGAAACGCTTCTGTCCGAGGAACTTGGTGCCGAGGAACTGCTCGAGCGCGTCGGCCTTGTTGAGCAGGTCGAGGATGTGGATCTGCTCGTCGCCGGACAGACTGAAGGGCTCGCGGCTCTCCATCTGCTCCTGGATCCAGCGCTTCTCCTCCACCTCCTGCATGTGCATGAACTCGACGCCGATCGTGCGGCAGTAGGCGTCCCGGAGCACCCGCAGGATCTCCTTCAGCGGCATGGACTCCTCGCCGCCGACGCTGTTGTAGATGCTGCCCGGACCGGTCTGGAACTTCCGGTCGAGGTCCCAGATCGTCAGGCCGTAGGTAACCGGATCGAGCTCCTCGTGGATCTCCGGGGTCTTGGCCGACAGGGGGTCGAGCTCGGCGATCAGGTGGCCGCGGCTGCGGTACATGTTGACGAGCATGGCGATGCTCATCTGTTTTTGGATCAGGCCACCGATGTGGTCGGCCGGGTTGGTGTCCTGGCGCCATTCCACCGACACGTACGGCACGCCGATGTCGGCAAAGATGCGCTGATAAAAGTCCTCGTCGCCGAGCAGCAGCGACTCGATCGTCTTGAGGAACGAGCCCGACTCGGCCCCCTGGATCACCCGGTGGTCATAGGTGGAGGTCAGCGTCAGCACCTTGGAGATGCCCAGCTTGGCAATCGTTTCCTCGTCGGCACCCTGGTAGGCGGCGGAATACCCCAGCTTGCCGACGCCGACGATGACCGCCTGGCCCGACATCAAGCGAGGTACGGACAACACCGTGCCGATCGTGCCGGGGTTGGTCAGGCTGACCAAAGCGCCCTGAAGGTCCTCCAGCTGCAACGTGTTGTCCATCGTCCGCTTGACCAGGTCGTTGTAGGCATCGACGAACTCCCTGAAGTTCATCGACTCGGCGCCCTTGATCACCGGCACCATCAGCGTTCGTTCGCCACGGCGCTCGACGTCGATGGCCAGGCCGATCCCGATGCTGGAATGCCGGGTGAGCTGGGGCTTTCCGTCCTCGTCGCGATCGAAGCTGACCGCCATGTCGGGGTGGTGATCGGCGATCGCTCGCACGATGGCGTAGCCGATGATGTGGGTGAAGCTCACCTTGCGACCCCGGGTGCGGCCGAGGTGACCGTTGATCACACCTCGATTGACCTCGAGCAGCTTGGCGGGCAGGTCGCGCACCGATGTGGCCGTCGGCACGGTGAGCGACATCTCCATGTTGTCGGCGATCGCTGCACCGATGCCACGGATCGGCTTGGTCTCCGACGTCGGCTGATCGCTCGGCTCGACGCCGGACTCCGACGTTGCCGGTGCGTCGGCCTTGGCCTTGGCCGGCGCGCCGGTCGTCGACTTGGCGGGGGCGGAGGCCTTGGCGTTTGCCGTTGCGGCGGACGTCGGCTCGGCGGGGGCGGAGGCCTTGGCGTTTGCCGTTGCGGCGGACGTCGGCTCGGCGGAGGCGGAGACCTTGGCCGTCGCCGGTGCGGCTGAGGTCTGCTCAGCCTTCTGACCGGACGGCTTGTTCGCGGAGGTTGTGCCACTGGACGGCGTGTCGCTGGAGGACGTGGTGGAAGTGGCAGCGCGTGCGCCGTTGCCGTCCCCGGCGGTGGCCGCACCGTTGGAGAAGTAGTTGCGCCACTGCTCGGAGACCGAGCTGGGGTCGGCCTCGTAAGCCTCGCGGTACTCGTCCACCAACCAGCTGTTCGGGCCCAGGAGATCTTCAGGTGAGGTACTCATCACCGGCGAGCCTACAAAGGTCGGACACACGAACGGGGGCCGGTCGATTCGGCCGCTCAGGTCGCCGCTACGGTGGGTCGCCCTAGCGCTGCGCGAGCGCCTACCGAATCCACCCACCGATTCCCACTCCCATCCGCTCGTAAGGAGCCTCTGTGCTGGTCGCCACCTGGAACGTCAACTCGCTCAATGCCCGCCTGCCGCGGGTCGAGGAATGGGTGGCGGAGGTGCAGCCCGACGTGCTGATGATGCAGGAGACCAAGCTGGCCGACGACAAGTTTCCCCACCTCACCTTCTCGGCGATGGGCTACGAATCGGCCCACTTCGGCGAGGGCCGCTGGAACGGTGTGGCGATCATGTCCAAGGTGGGCCTCGATGAGGTTCACAGCGGGTTCTATTCGGACGAGCCCGAGGGCTGGGACCACCCCGCCGAGGCCCGCCTGATCTGGGCCACGTGTGGCCCGCTTCGATGCGCGTGCGTCTACGTGCCCAACGGTCGCGAGGTCTCCAACGACCACTACCGCTTCAAGCTGGACTGGCTGGCCCGCCTGCGCAACGACCTGGCCCAGCGCGTGACCGAGGGGGACCGCTTCGTGATCGGTGGCGACTGGAACATCGCGCCCAGCAGCGCCGACGTGTGGGACGTTGACGTGTTCGACGAGAACTCAACCCACGTCAGCGTGCCCGAGCGCGAAGCCATGGCAGCGATCACCGACGTCGGGCTGCGGGATACCTTTCGCGAGCGCTACGGCGACGCCGACGACCTCTTCAGCTGGTGGGACTATCGGGGCGGCAACTTCCACAAGCGCAAGGGCATGCGTATCGACTATTTGCTGGCCACGCCGCCGCTGGCCGACGCCGCCGTCTCTGACCTGATCGACCGCAACGCCCGCAAGGGCACCAAGCCGTCCGACCACGCACCGGTGCTCGCCTACTACGACGTGTAGCGATTGGACCGCCGAGCTGCTTGCGGACGGCGCTAGGTTCTCGCCAGAACAGCGAACTCTGCCGCTATCGCGCGCCAGGGAACGCGGAAGCGGCAGAGTTCGGCCGAAGGGTCGAGGCTGGTGAGCGGGTGGACCACAGAAGCGAGGGGAACGATGGGCGAGGTTGACGAGGCCAGGAGCGAAACCGACCAGGTACGGAGCGAGCGATTTCCGGCCTCCGACGTGGTGAGCCGAATCCAGCGCCTCGAGCAGCTGGAGATCACACCGCAGCGCACGGCGTTTCGCCGAGTGGCGGCCGAGGTGAGGAGCATCATCGAGGGCCTGACGTCAACGAGCACCGATGCCGAGGCCCTTGACGCAATGGCCGACGACCTGGCGAAGATCGCCGAGGTGCTGGCCGCACATCCGAAGGGCCGCGTCTACGAGGGGTTCGCCGAGCTGGCCAACGCCGGGCGCCTGACGGCCGACAACCCGGAGGTTCAGGCACTCGCAGCGGAGATGTACGCCACCTTCGATCACAGCCCCTTCATCGGTCTGGCCAATCCGCTGTCGCCGCCGATGAGCCTGCACCTGCACGACGATGAGGTCACCGGGTCGGTCACCTTTGGTTCGGCCTACGAGGGCCCTCCGGGCAACGTGCACGGCGGGTACGTGGCGGCGGTGTTTGACGAGCTGCTCGGCTCGACCCAGGGTCTGTCGGGCGCGCAGGGGATGACCGCCTACCTGCACATCGACTACCGCTCGCCGACACCCCTGCACACCGAGCTGACCATGCGAGCGTGGATTCACGATCGGGTGGACCGCAAGATCTGGGTGCGGGGCACCATTCACGACGACGAGCGGCTGACGGCGGAGTGCGAAGGGCTGTTTATCTCGATGCAGCCCGGGAAGTTCAAGCAGTTGCTCAACGACCGCGCCGACGCCGAACAGAACTGAACCGAACCGAACCGAACCGAACCGAACGTGGGGTAGCTCCGAGGCATCGGAGGACTTCGCACCCGTCAGGGGGCGTCGGCGATCAACTTGAGTAGCGCGTCACCGAACAGGTCGGCCTTGGTGGGGCCGATACCGCGGATATCGAGCAGTTGGGTCCGGGTGAGGGGGCGCTCGCTGGCCAGGCGGGTCAGCACGTCGTCGGTGAGGATGACAAACGCCGGCTTCTTGGCGGCCCGGGACTGATCGAGGCGCCAGGTGCGGAGTGTGGCAAACAGCTCGACGTCGGTCCCGGTGAGCCCGGCCTTGGTCGACGGCGCCGGCCGACCCTGTCCGCTGGTGGGTGCCCGACGGGGCCGCCGATGCTCGACGCCGTTGAGGAAGTCGAGCGCCTCCTCGACCGGTTCGAGGAAGGCCGAGGGCTTGCGACGCATCTCCCGGGTGCCGGTGGTGCGCTTCTCGGCCCGGTGGATCACCAGCTCCTCCTCGGCCCGGGTGATCGCCACATAGAACAGGCGGGTTTCCTCGGCCAGCTCGGCCTGGGTCTCGGCGAAGTGGATCGGGATCAGCCCCTTCTCCACCCCGGCCAAGTGAACCACGGGCCACTCGAGGCCTTTGGCGGCGTGGAAGGTGGACAGCTCGACCGCATCGGAGTCGGCGCCGCCGGCGTCGGCCAGGCTGGAGCGGAGCCAGGCACCAAACCCGTTGGGAGTGCCGGCAGGATCGAGGTCGAGATACTCACGGCCCAGCCGCACCAGCTCGTCCAGGTTGGCGAGACGCTCGGCGGTGAGGTGTTCGGGAGCGATGCGACCCGACCTCGGCCGGGGGGTTTCGGGGACCCGTTCATCGGGGGTCCAGTCGCCCAGCGCCCGTTCGCCGGCAGGTCGGTCGCGAGGTGAGAGATCCTCGGCGCCGTCGAACTCGTCGAACTCGTCGGACTCGTCGGACTCGTCGAAGCCGGCATCGTCGTCGGCGTCTTCGGATTCGGGATCCAGAGCCCGATCGGCTCGCTCGATCTGGGGGCGCAACTCGCGCAGCTCCCGGGCCAGATCGCCGATCCAGGTGCCTACCTCTCGCGCCCGACGCAAGCTGCGCAGCGCGTCGCTCACCTCGGGTTGGTCGAGCAGCCCGCCGCCACCCCGGGTGCGATGGGGGATGTCGGCGGAGCTCAAAGCCTGGGTGAGCGGGGTGAGCTGGGCATTGGTGCGGACGAGCACGGCCAGGTCGGCCCAGCGGCGGCCGGGACGATGGGCAGCGCGTAGCTCCCGGGCGATCTGGCGGGCCTCCTGGATCTCGTCCGGGTGCACCGAGACGGTGGGGATGGCGCCGTCGGGGCGGGTGGGCACCAACGCCGCCCCCCGCTGGTCGCTACCGTCGCTCAGCACGGCGTTGGCGACGGTGATGATCTGAGGCGACGAGCGGTAGTTGCGGGTGAGCGTGACCGTGGCGGCATCGTCGAAGTAGCGATCCATCTCGACCAGGTAGCCCGCATCGGCGCCGTTCCAGGCGTAGATGGCCTGGTGGGGGTCGCCGACGACCGTGAGGTGCGCGCCCTCGCCCATCCAGGCGGACAGCAACTGGAACTGGCGGGGGTTGACGTCCTGAAACTCGTCGACAAAGAGGAACCGGTTCATCCACTGGCGGCCGGAGGCGTACACCGGGTCGGCGCGCAGATCGCGGGCGGCCAGGCGCAGCAGGTCATCAAAGTCGACCACCCGCTGGCGACGCTTGTGATTGACGTAGGCCGCCATCAGCTCCGCCACCCGTTGCGGGTCATAGGGCGGGTCCCGTCGGGCCGCCGTGGCCGCCGACGGATACTCCTCCGGATCGACGCAGCGGGCGTTGGCCCACTCGATCTCGCCCATCAGATCGAGCAGCGCCGTGCGGGAGCGCTCACCGCTGACGCTGCGGATCATACCCAGCTTGGAAGTGACCAGCTCGGGCGGAGTGATGCCCCGTTCGGCCCAGCGCTGGCGCAGCTGTGCCCAGGCGATCGAGTGGAAGGTGCCTGCCTGCACCCCGTCTCGCAGGCCGAGCTGACCCAGCCGGCTGCGCAGCTCGGAGGCCGCCTTCCGGGTGAAGGTCACCGCCAGCACCGCACGGGGATCGATCGTCCCGGTTGCCGATTGATA
This sequence comes from Candidatus Microthrix subdominans, assembly GCA_016719385.1. NCBI lineage: Bacteria > Bacillati > Actinomycetota > Acidimicrobiia > Acidimicrobiales > Microthrixaceae > Candidatus Neomicrothrix > Candidatus Neomicrothrix subdominans. The sequence goes on from JADJZA010000010.1 coordinate 137,317, forward strand.
GGCGATGCGACGGGTGAGCACCCGGGTCTTGCCCGACCCGGCTCCCGCCAGGATCCGCAGGTGGTGGGCCTCGTGGGTTGCCGCCTCGCGCTGCTCGGGGTTCAGCCCGGCAACCAGGGCCGCCGGCTCGTTGGACGCGTCGCTCACCCGGGCGATCGTACCGGCCGGGCGTGACACCCAAGCCGTGGCGGGTTCCGCCCGCACTCGACCAGCGTCCATCGTTCGTCCGGTGTCTGCAGATATCGTGATGGGGAACTCTCGGAGCGAACGTGGCCTATCCATCCAAGCTGTTGCAGCCCCATGAAGAGATCGTGCTCGACCTTTATCCGCACTGGAAGTACCTGTTTGGGCCCACGGTCGTCCTGGTCGGCGGCATCGTCATCGGCTTCGCTGCACTTTCGTGGGACCGTCCGATCCAGGTCGTTCTCGGGTTACTGGTGCTGGTCGCTTTGGGGTGGTTCCTGCGCCGCTTCGTCTTGTGGCGCACCACCAATTTTGTGTTGACCACCGACCGATGCATCTACCGGTCGGGCGTGCTCGTCGCCTCGGGCGTCGAGATCCCGCTGGAGCGGATCAACACGGTGTTCTTCCAACAGACCCTGTTTGAACGGCTACTCGGCGCCGGCGACCTGGCGATCGAGTCCGGCGGGGAGACGGGCAAGGAGTTCTTCCAGGACATCCGTGACCCGCCGGCGGTGCAACATGAGATCTACGCCCAGATGGAAGAGAACGAGAACCGCAAGTACGACCGCATTGGCAGGGAGGCGGCCGAGGGGGCGCGGGCCCACGGTGGGACCACCGTCCACACCGGTCCGCTGAGTGTGGCCGAACAGCTGGAGAAGCTGGCCGAACTCCACGAGCGAGGTCGGCTGACCGACGAGGAGTTCGACGATCAGAAGGCCCGCTTGTTGGCGTGAGTGGGGCAACCGCCCGGACCGGGGTGGCGAACAGCGAAGCGTCCACGTTGGGCAGTTCTCATGGGGACCCTGGGACGGCAACCTGAGGGTTAGGCGCCGTCGGGCCCAGCGGCCAGGTCTGGTGACCAGACCAGGTCCCAGCGGTCGCCGCAGCCGCTGCAGCGGTAGATCAACGCGATGCCGTCGCTGATCTCGTCGGGCTCACCGTCGAACGAGTCGCCTGAGGGGACGGCGGCCAGGTCGTCGGAGTCCCATGGATCGAGGTTGGCCGAGGCCGAGGTCGACGGCGCCGAGTCGCCGTCGGGGTCGGAGGCCGCCGGGTCGGTGGGATCGAACAACAGGTGGGCCTCGAACCCACAGTCCACGCAGGTGATCACTTTGGGCGGGCGAACAGGGTCGTGCACCACCCCGACGCTACCCGGTGATCCGCCGGGCGCCGTCGGAGGCCCGCACCAGCCAGGCGGCCGACCCGACCCCGGAGAGGTTGCTGCCCGGGCGGGCGAGTGCCACGACGCATCCACCGAAGCCGGCGCCGGTCAGCCGGGCCCCGAAGACCTCCGGTCGGGCGGACAGCGCGACGACCAATTCGTCGAGCTGGGACACCGAGACCTCGAAATCGTCGCGCAGTGAGGCGTGGCTGGCCTCCATCAGCTCGCCGGCGGTCGTCGGATCGTCCGTGGCGAGCGCGGCGGCGAAGCGTTGCACCCGGTCGCACTCGCTACGCACGTGGCGGGCGCGTCGCCTCAGCACCGGATCGGGGATCGACTCGATGTCGTCAAGGTTCGCCTGGGCCAGCGGGCCCACCACCTCGGCGGCGGCCTCGGTGGCCGCCCGGCGTTCGGCGTAGGCCGAGTCGGCCAGCCGGCGCTTCACCCCGGAGTGCAGCACCCACACCTCGACCGTGTCGGGGATGACCACCGGCTGGTACCGCTCGGTGGCGCAGTCGATGAGCAGTGCGTGTCCTGTCGTGCCGGCAGCGATCGCCAGCTGGTCCATGATTCCGCACGGCACACCGGAGGCTGCGTGCTCGGCCCGCTGGCCGAGCCGGGCCAACTCGAGCGGGGACCCGTCGAAGCCCAGGGCCAGGGCGACCGCCAGCTCGAGGGAGGCAGACGACGACAGCCCTGCCCCGACCGGCAACGTGGTGCTGATCTCGCCGTCGCCGCCGATGGTGGCGCCCACCTCGATCGCCGCCGCAGCGACGAAGCGACCCCACGACGGCTCGAGGTCGCTCAGGGACCGAGCGACAGATCCGGCGACGGGGAGGTCGAGCGAGAGGGGTCGGCGACGGCCGGACCGCAGCCGCAGGTGGGTTCCACCGCGGTCGAACCTCACGGTGGTGCCCAGGTCGATGGCCATCGGCAGCACCAGCCCTCCGGCGTAATCGGTGTGGTCGCCGATCAGGTTGACCCGCCCGGGTGCCCAGGCGACGACCGTGTCGGGTGAGCCCGCTGCGTGGACAGCGGTCGCCGTGTTGTCCCCGGTCGCCGTGTTGTCCCCGTTCGCCGTGTTGTCCCCGTTCGCCGTGTTGTCGTGGCCCCCTGCGTCGGCACCGCCCATGGCCGAGCAACTTAGTCACCCATGCCCTCGCGCTGCTCGACCGCAGTAGCTTCGGATCGTTCACCAGCGGGGAGGTCGGACATCAAGGGCGAAGGACCAGCGATCGGCTTCTACGGGGCGGGACTGATCGCCATGCTGCACGGGTTTCAGCTGGAACAGAGCCCGCTGCCCTATCGGATGGGTCCGATCTACGACACCGACCCAAAGCGAGCTGAGCGTTTCGCCGAGGATTTCGGAGGTACGGCGGTGAACGACCCCGGCGAGGTCGTCGTCGCCGACGCCGTGTTCGTGTGCACCTGGACCAGCGAGCACCGCCAGTTGGTCGCCCGCTGCGTCGAGGCCGGCCGCGCGGTCTTTTGCGAGAAGCCGCTTGGGGTGGATGTGAATGACGCCCGGGCGGTCTCTGCGCTGGTCGAGGGTTACGACCGTCCGACGATGGTCGGGCTGGTGCTGCGTTCGTCACCGGCGATGCTGGCCGTGCGCGAGCTGCTCGCCGGGGCCCTGTCGCCGGGCGAGGCCGGATCGCCGGAGGGCGTGGGGGCCGTGATCTCGGTGGTGTTTCGAGACGATCAGTTTCTGCCAAACCAGGGCATGTACGGGTCCAGCTGGAGGACCGACCGGGCCAGGGCCGGCTCGGGCGTGCTGTTGGAGCATTCGATCCACGATCTGGACCTGATCGAGTGGCTGTTCGGTCCGGTGCGATCCGTCTCGGCGCTCGACACCCACATCGCCGGGGTGGATGGCATCGAGGACTCGGTGGCGGCCACCTTCCGCCTCGCCGCCGGTGGGACGGTGTCACTGACGTCGGTCTGGCACCAGGTGCTCAGCCGGCCGTCCCAGCGCCACCTGGAGATCTTCTGTGAACGGGCGATGATCGAGGTGCTCGACGACTTCGACGGCCCGGTGAACTTCACCGGCCCCGAGGCCGATGCAGCGACGATCTCGCTGGCGGGTGCCGAGCTGACGGCGTGGTTGGACGAGCGGGGGGTCGACACCCGCAGCGCCGAGACCAAGTTTCTCGCTGCCCTCGGCGGGGAATCGCCACGGCTCGACCCCGGGTTTGAACACGCACTGCGCGCCCACGTCATCGCCGACTCCGCCTACGCGTCGATCGCTGCCGGTGGCGGGGCGGTCGAAGTGCCCTGCATGGGCTGAACCGCGAGCGCTCAGCTACGGTCCCACCCATGAGCGCCTACCCATACGCCGATCGATTCCCCGTCAACCGCACGCTGCCCGAGCAGGGTCGCGATCCGGGCGAGATCATCGATGAGTTGCGCACCTTGGCCACCGAGGAGGACTCCTTCTGGGAGGACGGCAAGGTGTCGGGCACGATGTACTGCGGCGACCACGACCACTACGAGTTTCTCAACGAGGCGTTCGGCCTGTTCGCCCACGTGAATGCGCTGCAGCGCGATATCTGCCCGTCGGCCACCCGCTTCGAGGGCGAGATCATCGCGATGACCCTCGACCTGTTTCACGCCGAGGCGGTCACCGACGGCACGCCCGTTGGCATCGTCACCTCGGGTGGCACCGCGTCGATCGCCCACGCGATCCTGGCGTACCGGGAGGCCGGTCGGGCGCGTGGCATCACCAACCCCAACATCGTGAAGGCCGAGACGGCGCACCCGGCCTTTGGCAAGGCGGCTCAGCTGTTCGGTCTCGAGGACCGCACCGTGCCGATCGACCCGGTGAGCACCAAGGCCGACATGGATGCGCTGCGCGCCCAGATCGACGAGAACACCGTGGCGATCATCGGTTCGGCCTGCAACTACGGCTACGGCACGATCGACCCGATCGGCGAGATGTCCGAGTTGGCGGTCGAGCGCGGCATCGGCCTGCACGTCGACGGCTGCCTGGGTGGGTTCATCCTGCCGTTCGGTCAGGATCTGGGCTACCCGTTCGAGGTGTTCGACTACCGCCTGCCGGGCGTGACGTCGATGAGCTCGGACACCCACAAGTACGGCTACGGGCTGAAGGGCTCTTCGGTGGTGACCTTCCGCGACACGGCGCTGCGGCGGGGCCAGTACTTCTACGAGACCGAGTGGACCGGTGGAAAGTACTGCTCGCCGTCGATGGACGGGTCGCGCAGCGGTGGCCTGCTGGCCGCCACCTGGGCGTCGATGGTGAAGCTGGGGCGCGAGGGCTACCTGAAGTACGCCAAGGAGATCTTCGGGACGGCCGACAAGATGATCGCAGCGGTGCGCTCGCACCCCGAGCTGAGGATCATGGGCGACCCCACGTTCCTGTTCAGCTTCACCTCCGACGAGTTCGACATCTACCACGTCAACGACTGCATGAAGCTGCGGGGCTGGCGCTTCAACGGCCAGCAGTACCCCAACGCCATCCACATGGCGGTCACACGGCCCCAGACCCAGGAGGGCGTGGCCGAGGCGTTCGCCGCCGACCTGGCCGAGGCGGTGGAGTACGCCAAGGAGCACAAGGACGGCGAACCCGACAGCGCCGCGATCTACGGCGGCATCCCCGGTGGCATGACCAGCGACGTTGACGAGTTCATCCGCGACATCATGGCCAACATGATGGACGAGCAGCAGGGCGTCCCCCCGGTCTCGTGACCCGGCCGTCCCTGGCCATCGGGGTTGATGTCGGTTCCACCAACGTCAAGGTGGTGGCCGTCTCAGCAGACGGATCGCTGCTGGCCCACCAGCAGCGATCGCTGGCGAGCGACGAGCGGCCACCGGTCTGCGAGCAGGACCCCGAGCAGATCTGGGAAGCGGTGCTCGAGGGCGTCGCAGCGTGCGTCGCCGAGGTCGCTCCGGCGCCTGCGGGCCCTGCGCCGACGGTGGCGATCGGGGTGGCCAGTCAGTACTCATCGACGGTGCCGGTGCGCGCCGACGGCGCCCCGACCGGGCCGGTGGTGATGTGGGGGGACCGGCGGGGCACCGACGCCTGCCGCCGGCTGCTCGCCACACCGGGGAACTTCGAGCTGTGGGTGGAGCGCCACGGCATTCCCCCGATCGGTGGCGGGCTGAGCTTGGGCCACGTGTTGCACCTCATCGCCGAGGATCCCCACGGCGACTCCCGTTTCGTTGAGGTGATGGACTACGTCACCGCACGCCTGACCGGCCGGGTGACCGCCACCCGCCACACCATGTTCACCACCCAGCTGTGTGACAACCGCAGCGCCGCCGCATGGGCGGCCGGCGACGCTTCGCAGCCCGATACTGCGAACGCCACCACCGCTGCGCTGCGCTACGACCCCGAACTGCTCGCCGCCTCCGGCATCGATCCGGCACGGCTGCCCGAGCTGGTCGCACCCGACCGGCCGGTGGGCGAGGTGACCCCGGAGGTTGCCGCCCGGCTCGGTGTGGCCGCCCGCTCGACCGTGGCCACCGGGATCAACGACACCGCAGCCGCAGCGCTCGCGACCGGAGCCGCCGCCCAACGTGATGGCACCCAGCTTGACGCCGATCACGGCGATGCCGCCCGCCTCGGTGTCGACAGCGATGACGCTGTCGACCTCGATGATGGCGCACCGCAAACCGGTGTGATCGCCGGGTTGGCTATCGGCACCACCGCAGTGTTGGTGACCTCGGCACCTGGCAAGGCCGAGGACCTCGATCACGAGATCCTCTCCATGCCCGCGCCCGACGGCGGCTACCTGGTGATGGCCGAGAACGGGCTGGGTGGCCGGGTGCCCGAGGCGTTCCTGGCCCTGCTCGATGGTGCCGGTGCCGGTGCGGCGGGCCAGTTTGCAGAGGCCGAGGTTGCGCTGGCCTCGACCGAGCCCGGCGCCGGGGGAGTGCTGTGCCTGCCGTGGTTGGCCGGCTCGATGGCACCGGCCGGCAGCGACACCGCCCGGGGCGGATTGGTCGGCGTATCGCTGGCCACCACGCGGTCGCAGTTGATCCGGGCGACATTCGAGGGCGTTGGTCACAACCTGGCCTGGTTGCTCCGCCACGTCGAGGCGTTTATCGGCGAGACCATCGTCGAGCTGCGCCTCACCGGCGGGGGTGCCGAAGTGGCGGGTTGGCCTCAAGTGATCGCCGATGTGGTCAACCGTCCGGTGCGCGTCGTCGCCGACCCGTCGGTGGCGGTCGCCCGAGCGGCGGCGCTGCGGGCGTTGGCTCAGGTTTCGGACCGAAGCGCGGCTCCGGCGGAGTCCGCTTCACCAGAGCCGGTCCTGTCGTCCAACCCGGAGACTCGTGCGGTGTACGACGGTCATCAGCGGGCCTTCGAAGCCACCTTCGAGGCCCTGGGGCCGGTCTGGAACCTGTTGAGCTCCTCGTAGCTCGTCGGCTCAGCCCTTGGTGGTGGTCGTCGAACTTCCCGCACCATCCGAGTTGAGAATGGCGACGATGTAGGTGGTTCCGCTGATCTCGCCGACGGTGACCGAGCCGGGGTATGAGCCTCCGAGATCCACCGATCCCAGGAAGTTCGAGCTGCCGCCGGCGCTCTTCTTGGAGGACGGGTCCAGCGAGGAATCACCGGCGTAGAAGTCGAGCGCGTCGCTGCCGGACTCCTTCGTCGAAAACACGCCGACCATGGTCCCCGAGGAGGAGCCGCCCAGGGAGCCCGAACCGGCGGGGTCGGTCTTTTTCGGCAGTGGAAAGTCCGATGGCCATCCAGGCGGCAGGTCGCCGCTGAGCGACACCGAAACCTCGCCGGCCGGAGTCGAGATCGAGAAACCATCACTGGACTTGGAGGTGGACACGGACGACCGGTCGGTCGAGGCCGAAGTCGAGGTCGAGTCGCTCGAGCACGCCCCGAGCCCGGTGGCGGCCAGGGTGGCGATGAGGATGGCGGTGGCGACGTTGCGCATGAAGCTCCTTGACAGAGGGGGGCAGATACTCGGCTCGAACCTACAAATGCGCCTCGGAGGCGGCATCGCCCAGATGGGGTGATCCAGAACCCTTCAGGTCACGATCGAACCATTCCGACCGACGCATCTGGAGCCCGATCACGACGTGGCATCACGGCAGGTTGGCATTGGCATCAACGTCCCAATCAGCCAGTACGGGTGACGACCCGCACCGGGCTCGTACGTATCGTGCTTCGTGGCGGTCCATCGAGACCTTCGGTGCCCGTCATGCCATCTGAGGAGGGAAACCTGGTGTCCAGGCTTCCGTCCTCGGCATCCAACCACCGAGAGGATTCTCATCATGTCCGACAAGCCCGTCACCGTCGCCGTAGCGACCTACGCCAGCAAAGCGCTGGCCGAGCAGGATTTCGACACCATTCACGGGGTGAAGCACGCAGGCCAGATCGATCACCTCGCGGTCGCGGTCGTCCAGAAGGAGGCCGACGGGACGCTGAGCATCGACCGGCACAACACGAGTGCCAAGCATGCTGCCTGGGGTACCGGTGTACTCGGCGGTGCGCTGACGGTCATCTCCGCACCGTTGGGGATCGTGTTTCTCGGCCCGGTCGTTGCGACGGGGGCGGTCTGGGCAGGCGTCGGTGGCCTGGCGGGCCACTTCTGGAAGAACATCCCCAAGGACGAGGTCCGTAAGATGGGGGATCTGCTCGAGCGTGGCGCCGCCGGACTTGTCATCGTCGCGGTCAACCCTCAGGGCATCGACGTCGAGGGTCTGCTGACGAACGCAGAGAGCGTGGTCGCGTCGACTGGTGTCGGTGATGCCGAGGGTGCACTGGACCAGGCGTTTGAGGCCGCTGAGGCATAACCACCCAGAGGGCGACGTCCGCCATGTCCCCTTTGGGACCGGCGGGTAGCGTCGCCCTCATGCGCGCACTACGCCAGAATTGGATCCGTACGGGGTCTCGGAAACAGGCGCCGAGGGGCCTGGCGGTGCTGCTGATGTGCGGTCTCGGGCTTCTCGGCGCATGTTCGTCCGATTCGACCGTGGCATGGGCCGATATCGAGACCAGCCCCGGGGCCGAGGCGTACGATGGTCCGGTCGAGCGAGTCCTCGACGACCGGTTGTCCAGTCGGCTTGCTGAGCAAGACCTGGAATTTGTCGACTCGCGTGTGGAGTACCTGCCGCCCGGGGTCAACTGGAAGCAGCACCTGGCGTGGCGCAGCGGGCACGCAGCCGGCCTGACCGAGCGTTCCGACCGATTGGACCTTCCCGAGCCGGACGCACCGGTGCTGGAGACCGCCTACTCCAACGGCACCTCGACACTGTTTGTCATCGGCAGGGCCGACGATGCGGGCGAGCGTTTGGTGGTGCTGACCGCGCTGGCACTTGCTGGCTGAGCCGCCCCGAGCCGCAGCACCGGTTCAGGCGACGACGATGATCTGATCGGCTGGGGCGAGATCGACCATGGTCGACACCGTCGGGCTGAGGGTTGCGGTTGCATTCTCCGTCGATGCCCGCCGCCAGCCGATCGCCAGCATCCCGGCCGCCTGGGCTGCTGTCACCACGTCACCGAAGCTGACCGTGCCCACCAGAGCGAGGTCCTCGGCCGTGACGAGCCGCAGCGACGGGCCGGCCGAGGCGTAGAGCGCAAGAAAAACCAGACGGCGCTCCGGCTGTTCGGCCAACTGGGCCATGAAGCGGCCTGCGATGGCGTCGCTCACGATGTACTCGTCGGCGCCCGCCTGACGGGCCAGATCGACGTTGTCGGCGTCGCGCAGCTCCACGATGACCCTGGGTGTGGGCCCGCGGAGGTCCGCCAGCCGCTTGCGCAGCAGCATGAGCGCCAGCAGCGTCCGGCTGTCCGCCTCCCCGGCGCTCAGCCCGCGGACATAGCCGAGGAGCACAAAGGAGGTCGCCTTCGCAGCCTCGACGTCGCTGAGCTCCCACGAGAGACGAGGGCTGGGCGTCAGGGCGATGCTCAGCTCGGTCGAGGTCGGCACCTCGATCTCGTCTGCGTCGAAGAGGTCGGGGTCGTACACGATCTCGGCCGACGAGCCGGGGGAGCTGACCTCGGCGACCGAGGCGACCAGCGTCGCCCCCAGAGCGTTCCACCCGACGACCACCAGGTGCTCCTCGGGCCGCTGGTCGGCGGGTCCAACCTGGCCCGATCGTTGCGGCTGCACCTCGGCGGCGAACGGCTCTGTTGCCGCCGTCGGTGGGGCCTCGTGATCGCGAATCGTCACCAGGCGGTCGCCGCGAACCGGAACTGACGCACCGTCGGGGTTCAGCCGGACGGTGCCGTCGTCGCCGATCAAACCGATCGGACGCATCCCGTGGAAGCGACGCACGATCTCCCCGAACGGCAGCCCCACGACATCGGACGCATCGATGAGGTCGATGCCACCCCCGCTGGCGTCCATCAGCTCGTCGACCACATCAGCCATACCGGGGTCCCGGAGCATGAAGGAGGTGAGACGGGCGATGGCCACCGTCGTCACGATGGGATGAACCGAATCGCCGCAGGCGCGGGCGAGACGTTCGGCCATCGCCACCTCCCTCAGCTCGGCGATGATCGGCTTACGGCCGAATCCCCCGGCGGCCGAGCCGACGGCAAGCACCGCCTTGACCACGTCGGTGTCGTTTTCGGCGTCGTCCTCGGCCACCACGATCACGGCGCGTGCCTCCCGCACCCGAACCATCGACAGGTCCGAGACACGGTCGGTCAGCCCCGACCGAATGACGAGGTGGCTGCCGTGAAGGCGGGCCCGGTTTGTTCCCACCGCCTCGCGCAGCTCCCGGGGCTCGCAGTCGGCCAGCACCACGATGACGTTGCGGGCACGGTCCCGGCCGGCGATGGCCAGCTGCTCGATCAGCTTGGGCAGCCGCGACGACGTGCCCAGGATGACGATGTGACCCGATTCGACGACGGTGCTCTTGCCGCGTTGCATCTGCTGAACCCGCTGTTCCACGCCGCTGGCGATGAGGCCGATCAGCGTGCCGGCGAGGAGGATGCCCGCCAGCGTGACGATCAGCGCCAAGGCCCTCGGGCCCCAACCCGTATCGGCGGCCATCGTGCCGGTGTCGAGCGTTCGCAGCAGGCTCTGCCAGAGGTCCTCGACCCAACTGGTGCTCTCGCTGTCGGCGAAGGTGAGTCCAAAAACGGTCAGCAGCAGCGAACTGATGAGGACCACGACGGCGGTTGCGGCCCCAAGCCACAACAGCACCGCCCAGACCCCGCGGGACAACAGGTTGTCCATCCGGTACCGGAGGCGTGCGCCAAGGCGAGCGAACCTTGCGCCCTCGAGGCCGGAGCCGTCGTCTCGCGTCATTGGCCCCACTTCATGTCGTGGAGAAACCTAGCCGGAGATCGCTCGCTATGGATCGAGTGATCTGGCAGACCAGGACGGAACGACGGGGGTTCTTCAGGCCGTTCCTCGAGGTCATCGCCCTGCCCACGAAGCGACTCAGCGGCTCGCCGAGTACCTGCCGGTCGTGTGATCGAGATGGAGCTGCACGCCGCCACTGGGCAGCCCGGCCTGGCGCAGGGCGAACTTACGGAGCCGGAACCAGGCGGTGCGCTCGATGTCGTCGACCACATGGACGATGGAAGGCCGCTCGGTGAGCGGGAGGCAGCTGAGCGCATTTGAGAGCTTGGCCGCATCGAGCTCGTGATCGCCGGACAGGGTGACTGCGGCGACGGCCACCTCCGCGTCGGCGTCGGCCCCCACCCGGTCCGCAATGACACCGTAGGCGGCGGCCAGCGACACCTCATCGAGCTGGCCGAGGGCGTCCTCGATCGGCACCGACGGCACCGGACCCTGTGCGGTGTGGATCACCGCCGGGACGTGATCGTCCAACCAGAAATCACCGTCCTCATCCCTGTGAAACAGGTCGTCGGTGGCGATCCACGAATCATTGCGGCGGAAGAGGCCCCGAAGCGGAGTCACGGCCATGATGCCGCTGGCTCGACGAGCTTGGGCCAGGAGGACCCCGGTCTCGCCGACGTCGCACTCGACGGCAAACCCGTCGGGCCCCTCGACCAGGCGCTCGCCGAGGACGTCGTAGCGGGCCAGACGGACCTCGGCACTGCCCGGCAGCGGCCGCCCCTTGGCACCGACCTTGCGGCCGTTGAGGTTGACCAACACCGCAGAGCCCTCGGTGGAGGCGTAGAACTCCAGCACGGTGGCCGGAGCGAAGCGATCCATGACCTGCTTCCACAGCCCGGCGGGCATGCCGGAGCCGATGAACATCCGCACGGGATGGTGTCGCTCGGCGGGATCGGGCGGCGCCTCGACCAGGTCGCGAACCAACGTCCAGGTGTAGGACACGATGGTCACGCCGTAGCGCCGAACCTCGTCCCAGAACGTGGCCGGATCGAAGTGGGTGGCCAGCGCCAGCCGGGAGCCACCGGCCACCGCCCCGCCGATGCTGGTCAGCAGGCCGCTGGGGTGGTGGATCGGCGTGACGCTGTACACCGTGTCCCGAGACGACAGCGCGGCGGCCGAGGCGGTGCCGAACGCCGACAGCGCCCAGCGCCGGTTGGTGATGTGGTTGATTCGGATCTTGTCGCCCCCGCCGGTGAACAGGATGAACGCCAGATCCTCGGCCCGTCCCGGGTTGGCCAGGTACCAGGCCGGGATTCGCACTGCGTCGGGGTCGATCCGCTCCATGTCGGTGACCGTCGGGCCGAGGTCTCGTTCGTCACCGCCGCCCCCCAACACGAAGACGGGCACCGAGGTGGCGGCCGCGGCCAGTGCCCCGTTCTCGGGGTCGGCGACGATGCGGTCCACCTCGCCGAGGCGCACCTCGCGGGCGATGTCGGGGCCGGGGCGCAACATGACGGCGATGGCCCCCAGTCGACTGAGGGCCGCCACCGCGGCGAGGCCGGACGGACGGGTGCCCATGAGTACCCCCACGTGTTCACCTTGGCGCACCCCAACCGAGATCAGCCCCCGCACCACGTTGTCGATGCGGACCTTGGCGTCGCCGTAGGTGTGGCTGCGGCCCTCGAACAGGAAGAAGGGGTCGTCGCCGTGGCGGGAGGCCTGCTCATCGAGCAGCGTGCCCATCGAAATGCGGGTGTTGTGGTCGACCTGCTCCAGGCGAGCCAGCCTGGGGAGCTGGCCGATCGCCTGGCTCCCCAGGCTCTGCACGGTCTTACCGGTGTCGACGACGGTGCCGACCGCCGTGCGGGCCATGTTCAGGCCCACGGTTGTCGCCAGGTTCAGGTTGAACGCGGCCCGTTCGGAGGAGGGCACCGCATCTGTTTGTGACTGGACGCCGTCGCCGGCCGGAGCGACGTTGCCCGGCTGCTCCCCGTGGCCGTCCCGCCAGAGAGCCCACGCCGCCACCGTCGGCCAAGTGACGGTGGCGGCCTTGCTGCCCACCACCAGTCCGAAGTGACCGGCCCGCATCGACGTCTCGTAGATCTCGGCCCGAGGAGCGGCCTTGTGCACCGCCCGCACGGCGGCGGTCGGGGCGATCTCGTCAACCTCGCCGATGAAGGTCAGCACCGGCACCGAGATGTCCGCCAGGGTGACCGTGCGGTCCTCGATCACGAAGCCGCCCTGCAACATCCGGTTGTGCTCCACGAACTGACGCATGAAGTCGGCCAGCGCCGGGGCGGGCCAGGCCACCCAACCGTCGCCCATGAGAAAGCGCCGTTGCCGCTCCCGGGGCAGGAGCGCCTCCCGGTCGTGCAGCTGGGTGACAAAGTCGATCCGGGACCGTAACGACTTGAGTGGGTCCATCAGCTTGAAGCCGAGGCTGGACGCCCAGGATGGCAAACCCCAGAACTGCAGGTTGTCGGCCAACAGGCCGAGCACGCGTCCGGCCACCTCCTCGGGGATACCGAAGGGAATCATGCCGCTCGTATCGGCGGGGCTGCCGAAGGTCACCACCGAGGTCAGCCCGGCGCTGCGGCGATAGGCCGCAGCCTGGTAGCAGAACATGCCGCCCTGGCTGTAGCCGCCGAGGTGCACATCCCGACCCGTGACCTCCCGCACCCGGTCCACGGCATCGCTGACCGCCAGGACGTGGTCGGTGAGGGTTCGCTCCAGCCCGCCCTCCTCCTTTTCGGGTGCGCCGAAGTCGACCACCCACGGGTCGACACCGGCCGCAGCAAGGTGGGCCACGGCGCTGATCCCGGGAGCGACGTCGTAGACGTCGGCCGACAACATCAGGGGCGGCACCAGGACCACCGGCGGCCGGGCCAAGCGCCGGGCCTTGGTGTTGGGCGCCAGAGCGGGGAAGTAGCGACGGAGCCGGTAGTTACGCTGCTCGCAGGTCACTTCGAAGGGCGAGGGCTCCTCATCGGTCTCCAGACCGCCGAACCGGGCCACCTCCATCACGTTCTGGGCCGCCGCTCCGAGCCGGTTGGCAGTCTCGATGAGAAACGTGGGCGACAGCTCCATCGCCATATTCTGGTTCAGGCGCGCTGACGGGCCAGGAACAACAGATCCTCCATGCCGGCCTCGATGCCATCGCTCAGCACCTCGAGGTCCTCGCAGCTGTCGAAATCGCCGGTGATGCCGAAGTACACCGTGCCGTCGTAGCTGAACATGGCGACGCCGACGCGTACCTGCCCGGCGAGCGGGACATACGGGTACACCGCCACCATCCTGCGGCCCACCGAGTACAGCGGCAGCTGGGGCCCGGGCACGTTGGTCGTCACCGTGTTGACGTTGCGTTGGGCGCCCCGGGCGACCACCCGTTCGCTGAGGGCGAGCACCATCGGCGGGGTGAAACCGGCCATCGAGGTGAGTGCCTCGCCGGCCACCGCCTGCTTGGAGTCCTTCAGGTCCGACATCTGGGCCGACATCGCTGACAGTGTCTCCCCGGGGTCCTCCAGCATCACCGGGAGCTCGGCGAACATCGCGGACACCTTGTTCTCCATCGTGCCGTCGCCGGTCGCCATTTCGCCATCGTCCCGTGGTCGGATCGACACCGGTACGAGGGTGCGCACCACCCGGTCGGTCGACTCGCCTCGCGACCGCAGCAGCGCGCGAAAGCCGCGGGTGACCGTGGCGAGCACCACGTCGTTGAACGATCCCCCCAGCGCTCCCCGAACCTTCTTGATGTCGTCGACCGACACCGAGGTCCACACGTAGCGGCGGTGTGGGCCGATCGGCCCGTTCAGGCTGCTCTCCGGTGTCGCCGAGAGGACGCCGGTCAGCGAGCTGAGCCCGGCCCCGATCTCTTTCAGATGGTCGAGTGCCTGTCGGGGTACCCGGGTGGCAGCTCGTAAGGCCCGCACCTGCTCATAGGGGCTGCGCACCAGGTCGGCGACGGCCTCGGTCGCCAGCTCCACGTTGCCCGGTGCCGGGCGGGGCGACCAGGCCGACGGTATGGGCTCGACCACGTCAGGCGAGACGTCCAACATCGTGGCCAGCAGTTCGGCGCCGGACACGCCATCGACCATGGCGTGGTGCACCTTGGAGACCAGCGCCCACCGGTCGTCATCGAGGCCCTCGACGATCCAGATCTCCCACAGCGGACGGGCCCGGTCGAGCTGCTGGGACATCAGCCGGGCGACGAGCAGGCGCAGCTGTTCGTCGCCACCGGGAGACGGCAGCGCGGTGTGGCGCACGTGATAGTCCACGTTGAAGTGTGCATCGTCCACCCACACCGGACGGCCCAGGTCGAAGGGCACGAATCGGGCGATCTGGCGATACCTGGGGATGTCGTCCAGCTTTGATTCGAGCAGCGCCCGTACCTGCTCGAACGGGGGTGGAGGCCCCTCGAAGATCGAGGTGCTTCCGATGTGCATGTGGGCAAACTCGTTCTCCAGGTGCAGAAACGAGGCATCCAGCGGGCTCAGGCGTTCGGTCGTCGTCATCGTTTCCCCCAAAGGTGGCGGCCCCCTCAGGCCAATCGCCTCAGCATAGGGTGAGAAGCCGCAGCGGAGTCACGGAAGATCGTCGACCGGGTCGGCGCCGCTGCGATGCAGGATCCATGCGGCGGCGACACCGCTGATGGCACCGAACAGGTGCCCGCTGAAGGACACGCCATGGCGGGGGATCAGCCCCCACAGGAGCGAGCCGTAGAACAGGCCGATCACCAGGGCGCCCAGAATCCACGACAACTTCTGGGCGATGAACCCCCGGGTGAGCAGGTAGGTGAGGTAGCCGAACACCAGGCCGCTGGCGCCGATCTGCACCGAGTTGGACGTGCCGAAGAGCCACATGCCCAGCCCGCTGCCCGCCATGACGATGGCGGTGACCAGGATGAACTGACGCAGTCCTGCGTAGGCGACGACAGCGCCGAGCACGAGAAAGGGCAGCGTGTTGGCGATGAGATGGCCGAAGCCGGCGTGGAGGAACGGGGCGAAGACGATGCCGGGAAGGCCGGCCAGCTCGCGCGGGTGCACCCCGAAGCGGTCGAGGCGGCCACGAAGGGGGATGTCGATGACCTCGACGACCCACATGATGGCGAGCATGACGACGACGGGTGCGACGGGACGCAGCCAGGTGGGCACCTCAGCGAGCGGCCCACCTTCGGCAGCGGACCCTGCAGGGGTGATCGAGGAGGGGTCGGTCGCCATCGGGCCCAGTGTGGCAGGCCGGTACCCGCCGAAGGGCCCGCCCGCCACTCGACGGCCTATCGTGTCGCCGATGGGACGGGTTACTGAAAGCGAACTTCCGGGCGTCGGTGCGCGGTTCGACCTCACCACCGACAACGGCGATCAACTGGGGGTGGTGGTCCACCGCAGCGGCCGTCGGGACTTCGCCATCTACGACAAGGACGACCCCGATGCCTGCCGGGCGCAGGTACACCTCGAGGAACACGAGGCCCGAGACCTCGCCGAACTGCTCGGCGGTAGTCGCCTGTCCGAGGAGGCGGCCCGGTTGCGTACCCAGGTGGCCGGCATCACGCTCGACTGGCTCACGGTCGAGCCGGGCGCCCCCTGGGCCGGGATCACCGTGGGAGCGGCCGATGTGCGCTCGGTGACCGGCGTGTCGATCGTGGCGATCATCCGAAACGGTGAGCCGTCGCCGTCGCCCGGCCCGGAGGATCACTTCGAGGTGGGTGACACCGTCTTCGCCATCGGCATGCCCGACGGCCTCGAGGTGCTCGCAGCACGCCTGAGCAGCTGATGTTTCAGTGAACCAGATCCTTCTTGCGTCGGCAGGAGCCGACGTCGCCCGAGCGTTCATCGAGCTGGGTGTCCTCCTCATCGGCCTGGGGCTCCTCGCACGGCTGTCGTATCGCATCGGCATCAGCCCGATCCCCGCCTACCTGGCCGCCGGGTTGATCTTCGGGACGGGCGGGCTGATCGAGCTGAACTTCGCCGAGGACTTCATCGACCTGGCGTCGGAGATCGGCGTGCTGTTGTTGCTGTTCGTCCTCGGGCTGGAATACACCGGCGCCGAGCTGACCGACGGGCTGAAGAACGGCTGGCGGGCAGGCTTCGTTGACGTCGCCCTCAACTTCACCCCCGGCTTCGCAGCCGGCATGTTGCTCGGCTGGGGGCCCGTCGGCGGTCTGATGCTGGCCGGCATCACCTACATCTCGTCATCGGGGGTGGTGTCCAAGCTGCTGTCGGACCTGGATCGCATGGCCAACCGGGAGACCCCGGCGGTGCTGGCCGTGCTCGTGTTCGAGGACCTGGTGGTCGCCGCCTACCTGCCGGTGCTGGGCGTGTTGTTGGTGGGCGGGTCGCTGCTGTCCGGTGCGGTCTCGGTTGGGGTGGCGCTGTCGGTCACGACGCTGGCCCTGGTGATGGCGATCCGCTTCGGCGGTCCGATCAGCAAGGTGATGGCGTCGCGATCGGACGAGGCGCTGCTGTTGAGCGTGATGGGGGTCATCCTGGTCGTCGGCGGCCTGGTCGAGCAGGTGCAGGTGTCCTCGGCGATCGGCGCGTTTCTGGTGGGCATCGCCCTGTCGGGCGAGGTGCGGGCCCGGGCCGAGCGAATGCTCGTGCCGCTGCGTGACCTGTTCGCCGCCCTGTTCTTCGTGCTGTTCAGCCTGCGCATCGATCCGAGCGACCTGCCGCCGGTGCTGGTGACCGCAGCGGTCCTCGCCGTCGTCACGACGATCACCAAGATCTCGACCGGTCGCTTCGCCGCCGGTCAGCTTGGCGTGGGCCCCAAGGGGCGCGATCGGGCGGGGATGGAGCTGGTCGCCCGGGGTGAGTTCTCGATCGTGATCGCCGGCCTGGCCGCCGGCACCGCCGTCGATCCGGCGCTGCCCCCGACCGCCGCCGCCTACGTGCTGATCCTGGCCGTGCTCGGCCCACTGCTGGCCAAGTTCAACCCGCCGATCCCCAGCCTGGCCAGCATGAAGGAACTGTTGAACCAACGTCGCGACCGCGAGGGCGCCGTCACACCTTGACCGGCCGGTCAACCGCCGGTGAGCATGTGGCGATGAGTGGACCTCTGAACGGAATCAAGATCGTCGAGATCGCCGGTATCGGCCCGGCGCCCTTTGCGGCCATGATGCTGGCCGACATGGGCGCCGACATCGTGCGCATCGATCGGGCCGGCAACGTCTCGGGCGGCAGCCCCGAGCTGCCGCCGGGCGATCTGCTGACACGCGGTCGCCGCTCGGTCGGGGTCGACCTGAAGTCACCGGAGGGGGTCGAGGTGGTGCTTCAGCTGATCGAGACTGCGGACGCTTTCCTCGAGGGGTTCCGCCCAGGTGTCGCCGAGCGGTTGGGCATCGGCCCGGACGAGGCGCTGGCCCGCAACCCCAAGCTGGTCTACGGACGCATGACCGGCTGGGGCCAGGACGGGCCTTACGCCCCGATGGCCGGTCACGACATCAACTACATCGCCCTCGCCGGCGCCCTGGCGCACCTGGGTCGGGCGGGGGAGGCCCCAACCCCGCCGATCAACCTGGTCGGCGACTTCGGCGGTGGCGGCATGCTGATGGCGCTCGGGCTGTGCGCGGCGCTGCTCGAGACGGGCCGCTCGGGTGAGGGCCAGGTGGTGGACGCGGCCATGGTCGACGGCACCGCCAGCTTGATGACGATGATCTGGTCGTTCCAGGCGATGGGCATCTGGACCGACGAGCGGGGCACCAACATGTTGGACACCGCCGCCCACTTCTACGACACCTACCGCACCGCGGATGACAAGTGGGTGTCGATCGGGTCGATCGAGCCGCAGTTCTACGCCGAGCTGTTGCGCCTCACCGGCCTGGAGGGCGAGGACCTGCCCCACCAGATGGACCAGACCGCCTGGGCCGAGCTGAAGGACAAGCTGCGGGGCGTGTTCGCCGCCAAGACCCGGGCCGAGTGGATGGAGATCATGGAGGGCACCGACGTGTGCTTCGCCCCCGTGCTGACGATGTCCGAGGCCGCCGAGCATCCCCACAACGTTGCCCGGGGCACGTTCACCGAGGTGGCCGGCGTCACCCAGCCGGCGCCGTCTCCGCGTTTCAGCCGGACGCCGGGCAAGATCCGGCGCCCGCCGCCCCACGCGGGCCAGCACACCGACGAGGTGCTCGCCGAATGGTTGGGCGCCGACACCGCCAAGGTAGCCGAGCTGCGAGCGGGCGGCGCCGTCGCCTGAGCCCGAAGTGGTTTGGGGCTGGCTCAAATGTGTCTCCGGGCCACTGGGGCGGCTCCAAGACACATTTGAGTCGAACCGATCCGGTGAGCAGAACGTTAAACCGGGCGCAGGGCGGTAACCTGCGCCGCCGTGTCGACCCTCGTGTGTTTTCATGCCCATCCTGACGACGAAGCGATCGCCACCGGGGGCACGATGGCCCTGGCGTCGGCCGCCGGTCACCGGGTGGTGCTCATCGTCGCAACCGACGGGGAGCTGGGCTTCACCGTGCCCGGCGCCGCCGAGACGCCCGAGGAACTGGGTGCCCACCGCCGAGCCGAGACACAGGCGGCAGCGGCCATCCTCGGCGTCCACCGGGTGGAGTTCCTCGGCTACCACGACAGCGGGATGGCCGGGGAGGACACCAACGACCACCCGGCCTGCTTCGCTCAGGCCGACGTCGATGAGGCCGCCGAGTGGGTGGCGGCGATCCTGGCTGAGGAGCGGGCCGACGTGTTCACCATCTACGACGATCACGGCGGCTACGGCCATCCCGACCACATCGCCGTGCACAACGTCGGCACCCGTGCCGCCGAGCTGGCCGAGGTGCCCAGCGTGGTGTGGGCCACGATGAACCGGGACAAGATCCGCGAGCAGATGGCGGGTGCCGCAGAGATCGTTGCCCAGCTTGAGAAGCCGATGGACGGCGACCCTCCCAAGATGGACGAGGACATGGGCAGCCCCGAGTCGCTCATCACCCATGGGATCGACGTCTCATCTGTGATTGACGCCAAGCGGCGGGCGATGGTGGCCCACAGCAGTCAGATCGCCGCGGATTCCTGGTTTCTCAAGATGCCCGAGGAGATCTTCGTCATGGCCTTCGGCCATGAGTGGTTCGTCGACCCGGCCGACCCCCGCTCGGCGGGGTCGCCGATGATCGATCACCTGCTGTGAGCGTGTCGTCGATCCACGCCAACTTTGCGTGGGTGGTGATCTTCGCCAACGCCATCGCCGGGGTGTGGTCGCTGGGTGCACACCAATGGGCCGCCCTGCGGGTGCGGGCTCTGTGGTGGTTCATCATCGCCGCCGAGGTGACGATCTTCATTCAGGTGGCGCTCGGGGTCGCCAACCTGGCCGGCGGCCGGGCGCCTGGCAACGACTTCCACATCTTCTACGGGTTCGTCGCCCTCATCACCGTCGGGATCCTCTACGGCTACCGCAACCAGCTGCGGGCCTACGCCTACCTGCTCTACGGGTGGGGCAGCCTGTTCTTGATGGGGCTGGCGATCCGGGCACTGCTGCTGGCATAAGCGGCGGCAGGGGGGATGAGCGCCTGGCATGCTGTGCCGATGGTCCGCCGCCCCCGCTCCCGTACCGGTGTCACCGAACTCGACCAGGCGATCGAAGCGCTGGTCGAACAGGCGGGCCTGGACGACAACCAGGATCTGTACCTGGAAATGCTCACCTCGGTCCTTCGCATGGGTCGGGAGCGCACCGATCGGGGCGACGTCAAGATCATCAACTCGGCGCTCAAGGAACTGCGCAACGCATTCACGGTGTTTGCCCCCTATGCCGACGTGCCCAAGTGTGCGGTGTTCGGCTCCGCCCGCACCGCCGAGGACACCGAGGCCTACCGGATGGCGCGTGAGGTGGGTCGTCACCTGGCCGATGCGGGGTGGATGGTGATGACCGGTGGAGGACCGGGCATCATGACCGCCGTCGTCGAGGGAGCGGGTCCGGAAGCCAGCTTTGGGGTGTCGATCGTGTTGCCCTTCGAGCCGGGCGGCTCCCAGCACGCAGCGCTGTTCGACGGCAAGAACATCAACTTTCGCTACTTCTTCAGTCGCAAGCTCACCTTGACCAAGGAGTCATCGGGTTACGTCGTTTTCCCTGGCGGGTTCGGCACCTTGGACGAGACGATGGAGCTGCTGACGCTGATGCAGACCGGCAAGGCGCCGCCCTCGCCGGTGGTGCTCTTCGAGCCGCCGGGGGATGCCTACTGGCGCAGCTGGCGCCACTACGTGGAGGTGGAGCTGCTCGATGCCGGGCTGATTTCACCGGTCGACCTCGACATGGTGTACATCACCTCCGACCCGGGCGATGCGGTCGCCTACGTGCGCAACTTTTACCGGGTGTTCCACTCGATCCGTCATGTGGGCAACCGGCTCTACATCCGACTCAACATCGACATCTCCGACGAGGCGATTGCCACCCTCAACGGCGAGTTCGGCGACCTGTTGACCAGCGGCAGCATCGAACGCGCCGAAGCCGCAGCGGTGGAGGTGGCAGACGGTGACGTCCCCGACCTGCCACGACTGCGGCTTCGGTTCAACAATGCTGCTCACGGTCGGTTGCACCTGATGGTGCAGCGACTGGGTGAGCTGGTCTGATCGACTGCTCGGTCGGCGAACCGATCAAGCGATCAGTTGGAAGCGGCGCCGGCGGGCTCATCGCTCGTCGACGAGGACTCGGCGTCGATGCTGGTCGCGCCGACACCGATCGGCACCTTCACGGCCAGGGCCTTTTCCGAGACCGGAATGCGCAGTTCGAGCACGCCGTTATCGAAGTGGGCGCTGACGTTCTGGCCATCCAAGGTGTCCGACAGCGTGACCTGACGGCGGACCGTGCCGAAGCGACGCTCCGCCACCAGGCGTTGGGCTCCCTCGGGCAGCTCGGCCTGCGTGCGGCTGGCGGTCAGCGTGAGCACGTGGTTCTCGACGGTGACATCGACGTCGTCGGCCCGGAAACCGGGCAGGTCGTAGGTGAGCACCACCTCGTCGGCGGTGCGAACGGCGTCGAAGGGTGCGGGGATCGAGCGGCTTCGGGGGTCGACCTCGAACAGTCGCTCGACGTCTCGGAATGGATCCCATGTGGTGAGCATGATGTGCGCCTCCTCAAGTGTTGGGCGGTATCGGTGAACTGACGATTGTCAGTATGGCACCAAAGTTGAGTGTTTGGGCATCAGGTTTGATGGTTCTGTGGATTTGTGACGGATGATACAAATGCACAGGAACCGCAGTTGCAGCCGGGACCTCGGTGGTCGTTTCGAGCTACTGCCGATCGACGATCAGGTCGGCGACCAACTCGTCATCCTCCATCTCGTAGGCGCCGTCGAGGACGCGGTTGAGCTGATAGCGATCGGCGAGGGTTGGGTCGAGGTCCATTCGGTACGTCGCCGCGGCGTGGACGACCTGATCGAAGAACGGGCGACCGGACCTGAGCGTGGACGTGGTGACATCGTCCCGACTCAACGTCATGGTGGCAAAAACCTCGACCCCGAGGGCACCGAGGATCTCGAGGCCCTGCACGTTGACGCGCCGCTCCTTGAGCGCTCCGACCTTCGTGGTCTCCTGGCTGATCGAAATTGAATCGACGTCCTCGTAGCCCATCGAGAAGTACAGGTGACCATCACCGCCGTCGTCGATCCTGTCGCTCAGCGGGCTCTCCCCGTTCATCTGGCCGAGCAGGCGACGGTCGGTGACGACCAGGATGCCATCACCCGAGATGAACGGAATGAGCTGAACGTCCTGAGACTCCTCCGCCGGAAGGAGCCGCATCAACTGGCCGCTGCTTTGCGAGGCGGCCGACAGAATCCCCCCGCTGAAGCAGTAGCGGCCGATCTCTGTCTCGTCGGTCGCGGGAAGCACCTGCCCAGACGGATGGAGACGAGCATTGATCTGCGGGATCGAACCCTCGGGCGCCATTTCGGCAAGGTGCATGCGCGGGTTGGCCTCGCCCAGGTGTTCGATCAGTGTGTTGAGAGATGCCATCGGTCCCCTTCTTGTCACCGGGCGCCCCGAGACGGGCTCGTCCGGTTTGAGCGAACGGAATCCAACCTAGTTGGGAGGGGGGCCTGAAGAAATGGCCTCAAGGTGCTCTGACGCGAAACGACCCGGGCGCAGGGGGCCCGGTTCGTTTCGAACTCGTGGGTGGCGCCGTAGCGCCACTCGCTCTCAGGTGAGCGAGCTCACTGCGCCAGGCGCTTCTCCAGGTCGGACAGCTCGTCGGCCATCTGCTGGGGCAGGCGCTCACCGATGAACTCGTAGTGACCACGGATCAGCTCAACCTCGTCGCGCCATGACTCGTTGTCGACATCGAGGATCTTGGCCATCGTCTCGTCGTCGAGGTCGAGGTGGCTGAGGTCGAGCGAGTCGGTCGTGGGGATGTTGCCGATGGCGGTCTCCTCGGCGTCAGCGGTGCCGTTGAGGCGCTCGACGACCCACTTGAGCACCCGGGAGTTCTCGCCGAAACCGGGCCACATGAACGAACCGTCGTCGTCCTTGCGGAACCAGTTGACCCAGAACAGCTTGGGCAGCTTGTCGGCGTCGGTCGCCTTGCCGATCTCGAGCCAGTGGTTGAAGTAGTCGCCCACGTTGTAGCCCATGAAGGGCAACATGGCGAAGGGGTCGAAGCGGACGTCGCCCACCTTGCCGGCCGCCGCTGCGGTCTTTTCCGAGCTCATGATCGAGCCGAGGAACACGCCGTGCTGCCAATCGAAGCTTTGGGTCACCAGGGGTACGTTGGTGGCGCGGCGGCCGCCGAAGAGAATGGCCGAGATTGGCACACCCTCCGGGTTTTCCCAGTCAGCGGAGATCGAAGGCGTCTGCGATGCCGGCGAGGTGAAGCGGGCGTTGGGATGGGCGGCGTTGGTGTCCGACTCGGGGGTCCAGTCGTTGCCCTTCCAATCGATCAGGTGAGCGGGCGGTTCGTCGGTCATGTCCTCCCACCACACGTCGCCGTCGTCGGTGAGGGCCACGTTGGTGAAGATCGAGTTCTTGGCCAGCGACTGCATGGCGTTGAAATTGGACTCGTCGGAGGTTCCCGGCGCCACGCCGAAGAAGCCCGCCTCGGGGTTGATCGCCCGCAGGCGGCCCTCGTCGTCGAACTTCATCCATGCGATGTCGTCGCCGATGGTCTCCACCGTCCACCCGGGCAGGGTGGGGACGAGCATCGCCATGTTGGTCTTGCCGCACGCCGACGGGAAGGCCGCAGCGATGTAGGTCTTCTCACCCTCGGGCGAGGTGAGCCCGAGGATCAGCATGTGCTCGGCCATCCAGCCCTGATCGCGGCCCATCGTCGAGGCGATGCGCAGCGCAAAGCACTTCTTGCCCAGCAGGGCGTTGCCGCCGTAACCGGAACCGTAGGACCAGATCTCCTTGGTTTCGGGGAAGTGGCTGATGTACTTGGTCTCGTTGCACGGCCAGGTGACGTCGGGGCGCTCCTTGCCGTCGGCGTCGACGAGCGGGTAGCCCACCGAGTGCAGGGCGGGCACAAACTCGCCGTCCTCGCCGAGCACGTCGAGTGCGCCCTGGCCCATGCGGGTCATGATTGCCATGTTGGTGGCCACGTAGGCCGAGTCGGTCAGCTCCACGCCGATGTGGGCGATGGGGGAGCCGAGCGGGCCCATCGAGAACGGCACCACGTACATGGTGCGACCACGCATGGCGCCCCGGTACAGCTCGAGCATCTCGGCCTTCAGCTCGGAGGGCTCGCGCCAGTGGTTGGTGGGACCGGCGTCGATCTCCTTTTCGCTGGCGATGAAGGTGCGGTCCTCCACCCGGGCGACGTCGTCAGGGTCGGACAGGGCAAGGTAGCTGTTGGGGCGCTTGGCCTCGTTCAGCCTGGTGAAGACGCCCTCGTCAACCAACAACTGGGCGAGGCGGTCGTACTCCTCCTCGGAGCCGTCACACCACTCGACGGCGTCGGGCTGGAGGATCTCCCGCCATTGTTCGACCCAGTCGATGAGCTTCTGGTTGTTCGTGGTTCCAGCCATCAGATCAGGTCTCCTTGTCGTGTGGCGCTGCGCGCCTCAGGGGCCGGGCCCGGAAGGTTTTCCGAGTCCGGGAACCCCGGTGTACCCATGTCGATTTCAGATCCGAGCCGAACCGTGGTGGCCACCTGAGCCGGCTGCTCGTCCACGTCGGTGCCGGCGGCCAGCTCGAAGATCACACGCTGGCCGGGGCGCAGCATGCGGAAGATCGAGCCGTCCAACGCATCCGTGGACAGCTCGTATTCGCCAAGCGTGGTGTCGCTGATCACCGTGCCGTCGCCGGTGAGGGGGTCGTAGCTCTTGATCACACCCTGCACGTGGACGCTCCGTTCGGTTCCGAATGTTGGCCAAACCGGCCACACGTCAACGCGACGCGTGAATCATCGGGCTGTGCCCAGTCAAGCCTACAACGCGAGGTTTTCACAAGCGGACGAAACACAGTTCGCATCGCTTGGTGCAGCGGCGACGCTCAGGCGGACTCTGGCTGCCAGTTGCGGGCCGGCGGCTTGGTGACCTTGCCGGCCTTGAGGCAGCCGGTGCAGACGTCGATGCGCTTGGTGGAACCGTTGACGACGGCTCGAACCCGTTGGATGTTCGGGTTCCAGCGGCGGCGGGTGCGGCGATGGGAGTGCGACACCGACATGCCGAAGCTGGGCTTCTTGTTGCAGAGTTCGCAAACGCTGGCCATGGAACGATCCTTCGCTGTGGGGGAGACACCGCCTCATCGAAGGGCGCGTGTAATGCGACTGACAAGGGTACCCGGTCCACGGCCACCCGACGCAACGCGACCCGATGAACGGACGGTGAGGTCCGGCATCCCAGCGAGCTGTCAGCATGGGAGGGTGACGACGTCAACGCCGCTGTCCCTGCGGGATCTCGACGCCCTCGCCGTCGACAAGCTGCGCGGCGTGGGTGGCAAAAAGCGTGATGGACTGGCCATGCTCGGCATCGACTCGGTGCTCGACCTGCTGTTCCACTACCCCCGTCGCTACGTCGACCGCACCCGCGAGGCGCGCATCGCCGACCTGAAACCGGGGGAGGAGGGCATGTTTCTCGGCGAGGTGGAGCGGATCTCAGGGCGCCGGGTGCGGGGCGGCCGGGCGCTGGTCGAGGCCAGGGTGACCGACGGCAGCGGCTCGATGAAGGTGACGTTCTTCAACCAGGCCTGGCGGGAGCGCCAGCTGCCCACCGGCACCAAGGCGGTGTTCTACGGCAAGGTGGACGAGTTCCGCGGGACCCGGCAGCTGACCAACCCGGTCGTCGACCTGGTCGGCGACCGCACCGGGAAGATCCTGGCCATCTATTCCCAATCCGAGAAGGCCAAGCTGAGCACCTGGGAGCTGGCCGACTGGGTGGCCGAGGCGTTGCGCCGCATTGCGCCCCGGGGCCTGGCCGACCCGGTGCCTCGCCGGGTGCTCGACGCACTCGACCTGATCGATCGCCAGGATGCGATGGCCACGATCCACGCGCCCGAATCGATGGGCCACATGATCAAGGCGCGTTCCCGGCTGGTGTTCGACGAGCTGTTGCGGGTGCAGCTGGCCCTGGTGGCAGCCAAGGCCGAGCGGGAGCGAACCGTCACCGGCGTGGTCCACGCACTGGGGGAGCGGGCCGACCGGGCGGTCTCGCCTGGGTTGGTCGATGCCTTCCTCGCGTCGCTGCCGTTTCCGCTCACCGACGCCCAGACCCGGGCGATCGACGAGATCCTCGCCGACCTGGAGCGCCGCTCGGCCATGCACCGCCTGTTGCAGGGCGACGTGGGCGCCGGCAAGACCCTGGTGGCGGTTGCCGCGCTGCTCGCTGCGGTGCAGGGCGGTCACCAGGGGGCGCTGATGGCGCCCACCGAGGTGCTGGCCGAACAGCACCACCGGGGCATCGCCGAGCTGTTGGATGGGTTCGTCGTGCCCGCACCCGACACGCTGCTCGGCGAGCGGCCATTGCACGTGGCCCTGTTGACCAACCGGCTGTCGGCGCCGCAGCGCCGCACCGTGCTCGCCCAGTTGGCCTCCGGCGAGATCGACCTGGTCATCGGCACCCATTCGTTGATCTCCGAGGGGGTGGACTTTGCCAGCCTGGGCGTGGCGGTCGTCGACGAGCAGCACCGTTTCGGCGTCGATCAGCGGGCGGCGCTGGCCGAGGTGGGGGAGGGCGACAGCCAGCCCGACCTGCTCGTGATGACCGCCACGCCCATTCCCCGCACGGCGGCGATGACCGTGTACGGCGATCTCGACGTGTCGACGCTGGACGAGCTGCCGCCCGGCCGCACCCCGATCGTCACCCGCTGGGCTCAGACGCCGTTGGACGTGGAGGCGGTGTGGCAGACGGTGCGTGACGAGGTGGCCGCCGGGCGTCAGGCCTACGTGGTGTGCCCGCTGGTCGGGGAGTCCGAGAAGCTCGAGGTGGCTTCGGCGGAGGAGACGCTCGAGGAGTTGGCCAACGACCGGCTGAAGGGTCTGCGGCTGGGGCTGTTGCACGGCCGCATTCCCGCCGACGAGGGAGACGTCACCATGGCGGCGTTCCGGGCGGGCGAGCTGGACGTGCTGGTGGCCACCACGGTGATCGAGGTGGGCGTCGACGTCCCCAACGCCACCGTGATGGTCATTCTCGATGCCGACCGTTTCGGCATTGCCCAGCTGCACCAGTTGCGCGGTCGGGTGGGTCGCGGTGCCGCCAAGTCGTCGTGTTGGCTGGTGGCGGCCGAGCCGTCCGACGACGGTGAGGAGCGCATCAAGGCGATGGTGAAGAGCACCGACGGGTTCGAGTTGGCCGAGGTGGACCTGGAGCTGCGGGGCGAGGGCACGCTGATGGGGGAGCGCCAGAAGGGCCGCAACGACCTGCGCCTGGCATCGCTGCGCCGCGATCGCGAGTGGGTGGTGCGGGCCCGCAACGTGGCGACCGAACTGCTCACCGAAGCCGATGGCCTCGCCAACCTGGGTGGCCTGGCCGACGAGGTCGACCTGATCCTTGGCCAGGACGAGGTCGGCTACCTGATGAAGGGCTGAGCCCCCGGTGGCCTGCGTCAGAGCGTGTGCCGGTGGCGACCTGTGACGTCGCCGACCTCGAGCCGGAAACCAGCGACTTCATCGGCAGGGCAGCGGGTGATCGCTCGGTATGGCATGGTTTGCGCTCGATGACCACTTCACGTCGGCTCGACGACTGGGACAACCTGAGCGATCGGGTGCCGCAGCACTATTTGGTGGGGGACGTTGATCTCGTCGCCGTCCGCATCGATGACGAGCCGACGGTGCTGTACGGACGTTGCCTGCACCGGGGCGCCTTGATGGGCGACGCAACGATCGTCGGCGACGACATCGTGTGTGGGGTTCACGGCTGGGACTACCGGGTGGCCACCGGGGTGTCGGCCTACGACGACACCCAGCGTCTCCAGAAGTTCGCAGCCTGGGTCGAAGACGGTGGCTTGTTTGTCGACGCCGACGAGATCGCCGACTACAGCCGCCAACACCCGCAGCGCTACGACCGCGAGGCCTATCAGGGCGTCTACGCCGACCTTCACGGTGGTGCCGAAGAACCCACCGTCGGATTGATCGCTCAGCTGGCGGCGAACGGCCTCGACCGGGTTGGCCCCCATGGCCCGGTGGCGGCGATGGGCGTCCCCCGCGCCGAGCTTCCGAGCTGGGACGACATTCAGTTTGTGACCGCTCAGTTGGCCCGGTCGCCGCTGCTCGACGACGTGACGGTCGATTCCTCGGTTGTGATCGGCCCGTCGGCGGCCAAGCCGCTCCATCTGGAGTTGCCGATGTTCGTCTCCGACATGAGCTTCGGGGCGCTCTCCGAAGAGGCCAAAGTGGCCCTGGCGACGGGTGCGCAACTGGCCGGCACGGCGATCTGCTCGGGCGAAGGCGGCATGTTGCCCGAAGAGAACGACGCCAACGAGCGCTACCTCTACGAGTTGGGTTCTGGACGATTCGGCTGGGACCTGGCCGAGGTCGAGAAGGTGGCTGCGTTTCACCTGAAGCTCGGCCAGGGTGCCAAGACCGGCACCGGTGGTCATCTTCCCGGCATCAAGGTGCGCGGTCGCATCGCCGAGATCCGCGGGTTGCCCGAAGGAACCGCAGCGGTGTCGCCCGCCACGTTCACCGGCGACCTGGCCACCACCGCCGGCAAGGCCGATCTGTTGGCGAGCGTTCGGGACCGGTCGGGCGGCATTCCGGTTGGCGTCAAGATGTCGGCCCAACACATCGAGGCCGACCTGGACGCTGCATTGGCGTTGGGCGTGGACTACGTGATCCTGGACGGCCGCGGTGGCGGCACCGGCGCTGCGCCCAAGCTGTTCCGGGACAACATTTCGGTACCCACGATCCCGGCGTTGGCCCGAGCGAGACGGCATCTCGACCACTCCGGCGCCGACGGGGTCACGCTGATCATCACCGGCGGGTTGCGAACCCCGTGGGACGTGGCCAAGGCGCTGGCGCTGGGCGCCGATGCTGTCGCCATGGCCAACTCACCGATGCAGGCGATCGGGTGCCTGGGGATGCGGGCATGCCACACGGGGAACTGCCCGGT
The DNA here is from genome assembly GCA_016719385.1 of Candidatus Microthrix subdominans. Classification (NCBI taxonomy): domain Bacteria; kingdom Bacillati; phylum Actinomycetota; class Acidimicrobiia; order Acidimicrobiales; family Microthrixaceae; genus Candidatus Neomicrothrix; species Candidatus Neomicrothrix subdominans. The sequence continues at coordinate 166,355 of JADJZA010000010.1, forward strand.
GGGGATCACCACCCAAAATCCAAAGCTCCGGGAGCGCTTGCCGGTGGACGAGGCGGCACAGCGACTCAAGCGGTTCCTTCTCGCCTCCACCGAGTTGATCGCAGCCCTGGCGCGAGCGTGTGGCCACGAGCGACTGTCCGACCTGACCCTCGATGACCTCACCACCTTCGACCGGGATCTGTCCCATCTGGCCGGGATCGCCTATGGAGGAGTTGACCGGTAAACAGCGACGACGGCGGTGATCGGCGGGCAAAATGAGATGAGGCGCCGCCCCGACCCCGAAGGGCCGATGGCGACGCCACCTCACGGTCGTGGTCCGGCCGATGGCCGGGCCGCAAACCGGGCTGCTCAGCTGGCGGCCAGGTTCTGGGCGACGAAGTCCCAGTTGACCAGGTTGGCCATGAAGTTGGAGATGTAGTCGGGGCGGGCGTTGCGGTAGTCGATGTAGTAGGCGTGCTCCCACACGTCGATGGTGAGGAGCGCCTTCGCCCCGTGCTTCAGGGGAAGGTCGGCGTTGGCCGTCTTCTCCACCTTCAGCCCGCCGTCGTCGACCAGCCAGGCCCAACCGGATCCGAACTGGGTCTTGGCGGCGGTGGCGAACTCGTCGGCGAACGTGTCGAAGGAACCGAACGCCGAGTTGATGGCGTCACCGAGCTCGCCGGACGGCTCGCCGCCGCCGGAGGGCGACAGGCAGTTCCAGTAGAAGGTGTGGTTCCACACCTGGGCGGCGTTGTTGAACATGCCGCCGTCGGCCTCCATGATGATCTGCTCAAGCGGCAGGTCCGCCTTGTCGGTGCCCTCGATCATCCCGTTGAGGTTGGTGACGTAGGCCTGATGGTGCTTGCCGTAGTGGTACTCGATCGTCTCTTTCGACAGTCCCTTGCTCTCCAAGGCGTCCGGGGCGAAGGGGAGAGGAGGTAGTTCGATGGCCATGATGGCGGTCCTTTCATTGACTGTTAAGTACCTGCCCGCCCAACCGTGATCGCAAACCCCAGTATCGAGGCTGCTCCGTCAGCTGGTGACCGGTTGGGTGTGGGTGATGCCGCCGTGGTGGCGGTGGTAGGTCCGATGATGGTCCCGTATTCGATTGGGGTCAATCACCCGACCGCGCCGTGGCCGTGGTGGAGGCGCCGGTTCGGTCGTCTGGAGCACGGCCGCGAGTTCGGCTCAGTCGCTTCACTGAACCATCAACAGCTCGCTAGGGTCGGCCGGGGAGGATCGTGGACGGCACGTCGAAGCGGTGGAACCAGGTGAGCCCCTCGCAGTTCGAGTGGGAGGCTGACGCACAGGAGGTTCTCCGCGCCCTGCTTCCCGACCAGGACCCCTACCGCGGTTGGACCAACTTCGAGTTCACCAACGGCGGTGCGATCGCCGAGGTGGACTCGCTGGTCATCACGCCCAAGGGCGTCTACCTGATCGAGATCAAGTCGTGGGCGGGCAAGGTCAACGGCGATCAGGGCACCTGGGTGCAACAGCGCCCCGACGGTAGCCGTCGGTCGTTCACCAACCAGGCTGCGGTCAACTCCCGCAAGGTCAAGCAGCTGGCCAGCCTGATCAAGCGCAACTGGCCCCACAACGCCAAGGTGGGCCCGCCGTTCATCCAGTCGCTGGTGTGGTTCTCCCTCGCCGAATTGCGTTAGGCGCTGGGGCCACGCAGGTGGTCGGTCAGTTGAGCTTGTATGAGCCGGCAGCCAGGTGTTCTCGTAGACGTCGCAACGGGCCTGCTCTTCGTCGAGCGAGCAGCGGATGTTATTGGACGGGCTGTGGAATGAGGCGCCCAGGCTGGAGCCGTACGGGCTGGTGGTTGGCACGACCACCTGGTCGGCGACGGCATGGCCGTCGCAACCTGCGCCCTCGCAGGCGCTGGCTGTCGTCGGTGGGACCATTGGCGCTGCGCTGGTCGACGGAGGGGTGCAACCAAGTGGTCAGGAGGGTGAACCATAGAGTGCGCTACCCGTCGGAGGTTCCACACTCGTTCGTCTCGGATGAATCCGAGAGTCGGCTCAGCGGCCCGGAGATGCGACGACCAGTTGGTGGTCGCTGGCAGCTTGTAGCAGCCGGGTCTCGTAGGCGACCAGCAACGGAGCGACCCTTGGCTCCAATGCGCTGGCCAGGTGAATCGCGTCGAGCGAGCGCACTGTCGCTGGCTTGAGCTGTCGGGCGCGGTCGATGATGTGCGAATCGATCGGCTGAAGATCGAGACGGCGGCACACCTCTGCGGCTCGGCTCAGCCCCGCACTACCGTCCGCTCGGGCGGCAGCACGACCGACCTCGATCACCGTGAGTTCGCTGCTGATCGCCCGGTCCAGCCCACGCACGAACTCAAGCAGTTGGGCGCTTTCGGCCTCGGGGATGACCAGCTTCACGACGGCCGAAGCGTCGAGGTACGCCACCCTCACAGACGTTCCTCCCGAAGGGCTTCGAGTGCGTCCGAGCCCTCGGTCGTGATCTCGTTGGTGTGCATCGAATACGTCGACCAACTCGCCGCTGCGGGGCGGAGACGCCCGGCAGCTTGGAGCGCCGCATACTCGTCAGCCGCCGGGCTCAACGGCGTCAGCACCGCCACGGGACGACCTCGGTCGGTTACCTCGAGCGGCCGCTGGTCATCCTGGATCTGGCGCAGGTACACGCTGAGGTTTTGACGGAGTTCTCTGACGCCGACCTGTTCCATGACGCACATTGTAGCACTACGACCTTTCCCGCTACCGCAGGGCGATGCTGTGGCCCTCCGGGGCTGGCTCGTTGGTGGTGCCGATGCGGGCGGCGGTGTGGCCAGATTCGGCCAGTCGGGCTAGTACGTCCTGGGTAGCGGCCGGGTTGACGCCGAACACCAGCCCGCCGGAGGTCTGCGCGTCGGCGAGCAGCAGCTGGGTGAGCTCGTCGGCGCCGCCCGGGTCGAGCAGCCCCTTGGCCCAGGCCAGGTTGCGGCGGCTGCCACCGGGCATGATGCCCTCACGCGCCAACTCGACCGCTCCATCGAGGTAGCCGACGGCGGTGGTCTCGATGACGACGGTGACCTTGGACTCGAGGGCCATGCGGCCGAGGTGGCCCAGAAGCCCGAAGCCGGTGACATCGGTGCAGCCGGTGGCTCCGGCGGTGAGCGCCACCTGCGAGGCCACGTCGTTGAGGCGGGTCATCGACGCCACGGCGGCGTCGACCGACGCCTGCGGTGCGGTGTCGGCCTTGATAGCGGTGGTGATCACGCCGATGCCCAGCGGCTTGGTGAGGATGATGTCCTGGCCCGGACGCAGCCCGGCATTGGTCATGATCCGGTCGGGGTGCACCTCGCCGGTGACCGACAGCCCAAACTTGGGCTCGGGGTCATCGATCGTGTGGCCGCCGACGATGACGAAGGATCCGGCCTGGGCGATGTCGTTGGCGCCGGCGAGCAAATCCTGGAGCTGTTCTATGGGCAGCGCTTCGGTGTTCCAGCCGACCAGGTTGAGGGCGAACAGGGGACGTCCGCCCATCGCGTAGACGTCGGAGACAGCGTTGGCGGCGGCCACCCGGCCCCAGGTGCGGGCATCGTCGACGACGGGTGTGATGAAGTCGGCGGTCGACACGAGCGCTCGCTCGTTGTCGAGGCGCCACACTGCGGCGTCGTCGCCGGTGGCGGTTCCCACCAGCAGCTCGGGCGGAGTTGCGGTCTGCATCGGGCGCAGCACCTGCGCCAGCTCGCCGGGGGCGAGCTTGCAGCCTCAACCGGCGCCGTGGCTGAAACGGGTGAGGCGGTTGGTCTCGGCGTCGCTCATCGGGCGGCAGTCGTGACGGGCGGGCGGGGCATGGGCCGAGGGTACAGGCGGTGACCCACCGGGGCCGAGTGCAAGTGGCCCCCCAAGCGGCTTGGCTCAGGAGGCGTCGGCCAACGCCAGGTTGGACCGGTCGAGCGCGCCGGCAAGCACCCGCTCGAACACGTCGAGGTCGCCGTCGCAGGCATCCAGCTCCCCGGGTCCGAGCAGGTAGATGAGTTCTCCGTCGACGTGCGCGAGCACACACGGGGTGCGATCGCCCGACAACGCCTCGACGTCGGGGTCGCGCTCGTTGCGGTGCAGCACCGTGACCGGCACGGGCACCCCGTCCCGCCAGTTGGTCCACGACCGGCGTTCACGGGTCAGACCGTGGGTGATCGAGCACAACGAACAATGGGCGGTGCGCCGAAGCTTGCCCCAAACATAGGACAGCTCGCCGCGCACCCCACCGTCAGCGTCATAGACCATCACCAAACCGGTCACGGTGGCCGCCGCAGCGGTGGCGTCGAGCCGATCCTGCTGCTCGTCGTGGGCCTGAGGTGATGTCGAATTCACTGGAACATCCTGACGCACACCACGATCAGGCCGGGGGCACCCGCTGGATGACGGTCTGCGGCGGCCAGAACTCGTCCGGGCACAGCAGCCAGTGGTCGAGGTACGCCATCGTCGGCCGGTACATGTTGCGGATGTTGGCCACTTCGGTGAGCGCCACCTCGAAGGGCACCAGCTCGAAGCCGTGGGCGGACAGCTGGTCGTACATCTGGCGAACGTCGCGCTCGTGCTGCTCGCCGGTCGGCCGCACCGCCTCGGTCCAGGGATCCAGGTCCGTCCCGTGGGCCATCAGCTGATAGATCATGTCCGCCCTCCGAAGAAACCAGAACGACGAGCCGTTGGATGCGCCGACGATCAGCTGGGCTCGCATCGCCGCTTCGGTCAGCAGCTTCAGGGCGGTCAGCCAGTTGTGCTGACGGTCGTAGCTGCGAAAAAAGCGCAACATCGGGCTGGCACCGTGAGATGCGGCGATGTCGACCGCCCAGCTTTCCCAGTCGGCGAACTTGGCGTCGATCAACTGGGGGTTGGCATCCGGCGACCACGCGAACAGGAGGCTGTTCGGGGTGACCGGACCGGCGGAACCATCGTCGAGCGTGCTCAGCGGGCGTTCGCGGGTGGCGTAGGCGGCGTACAGCATGGGCAGGTAGGCGATGACCAAGGCGGTCGTCACCACCCCCAGCAGTCCCTCGACGAGCACCCCGGCGCGGGGCAGGACGTCGGTGGGAACCACGTCGCCGAACCCGATCGTGAAGAACGAGACGCCGGAGTAGTAGACGTGGCCGAACACCGAGGTGGTGCCCTTGATGCCCCGCATCCCGGCCCAGATCAGACCGAAGCCGACCACCTGCAACGTCACCCACATCGTCAGCAGGATCAGCAACAGCAGCGGCCCGAATGTGGCCAGCAGCCGCTCGCGGGCCGGTCGGTGCTCGCCGATGCGGGCGACGATGCTGCGCAGCCCGAGGAAGGCATGCCGGGCGACGATCCTCGAAGGCCACATGTTGACGTGGCTGGAACGCGAGCTGGACGTGGTGACCAGGGTGTTGACCAGGTCGGCGACCGCGACGACCACCATGATCGTGCCGACGATCACCATCACCGCGTGGGCGATCACGGGCCGATGACCGCCCAGCCGCGTCGTTGCAGTTCGGCGGCCAGCACCTCGTCGGGCACGTCGCGAAGGCGCAAACCCGCCTCGGCGTTCTGGCGCTCCTCGTGCGAGATCCGGCGGGGCTCGGGCGGGGCAGAGGGTGTCGCTGATGCTCCTTCGTCATCCGGAGGTGGCGCGAACGGTCCGTCGTGGCCCTCCGCCTGGGCCTCGAGCAGGCCGATCAGCGCCTCGGCCTCGTCGCGGGTGAACTTGCCGTTCGCCTGCCGCTGCGTCAGCCCCAGCGGGCCCCGGGCGTCGCGAAAATCGCTGTGACCCGCCGCCTCGATCAGCGCTTCCAGGTCCCTCATCTGCCGTCCACCCGCCGGTGGACCGGCTGCCTGCCCGAATGCCATGGGATGATCCTGCCACCTGGCGGCCTGCAGGGGGTGGGTAGGGGGCACCGGGGCGCCCGCCCCGCCATGTGCGGCCGGCCCCCGCTGGGAAATGAGTCGGGTGGGCCGGGCTTGGGGAACCGCCTGTCGATCGACGGCTGAGCGTGAGAGCGGCCCGAGGCCGATGCTGCGACCGGTCGGCGACTTTGGGACGATGGGCAGATGACCGAAACGGGAGCAGCCGCCGCCCCTTGGCCGAGCGAGATGCCCCCCGAACGGCGGCCCTCTGCGGCCGAAGCACCGCCCTCCGCCGTCCAGCTGACGATCGCGGTGCCCGACGACGAGACTGCCGAGGTTCTCGCCGCCGTGGTGTGGGGTGGCGCCGCAGGCGCAGTGCCGCCGCCCGACGGGGTGGAGGAACGGGATACAGCTGACGAAGGTGTTCGCTGGGTGATCAGCTGGGTGGATCCGCCCGCTCCCGAACTTCTGGAGACGCTGGGCGCCGAGCTGTGCCGCAACGGCGCCGACGTCGTGGGCACCTCGTCGGTGGCCCACGACCAGGGACTCGACGCCTGGCGTGATTACGCCAGCGTGTGGCGGGCCGGACCGTTTGCCGTGCGGCCGCCGTGGCTGGAGGCGATCCCCGATGCCGAGACGATCGACCTGGTGATCGACCCCGGCGCCACGTTTGGCTCCGGGTCGCACCAGAGCACCCGCATGGCCCTCGAGCTGCTCGCCGACCTGCCGATCGACAAGATGCCGGTCGTCGACGTGGGCAGCGGCTCAGGGATCCTCGGCATCGGAGCAGCGCTGTTGGGAGCCGCTCGGGTGGATCTGGTCGAGCTCGACCCCCGAGGTGAGAACGTTGGCCTGACCAACGCCTTTCGCAACCGGGTCGCCGACCGGGTGCGGTGGGCCGGGACCGACGCAACGGCATTGGCAGGCGTTCGAACGGGTCCTGCGCAGCACGAACCGCGTGTGGTCGCCGCCAACATGTTGATCGGCGAGCTGGAGGCGGTAGCCCCGTCCCTGCGGGCGCTCGCCGGGACCGGCGGCCTCGTCATCGCCGCAGGCGTCCTGGAGTCCCAGGTGCCCCGACTGATGCAGGCACTGGGCGCCCATCGTCGCGTCGACTGTCGCATCGAACCCTCCGAAACCGACCCGTCGGTCAGTTGGGCCGCCCTGGCGTTGGAGCTCCAACCCGCGCCCGATCCGGAAGCCGATGACGTCGACCCGAGGACGCCTCGATGAGGGTGGTTGCGGGCAGCGCAGCCGGCCGTCGCCTGGAGGCACCGCCGGGGACGGCCACCCGGCCCACCGGTGACCGGGTGCGCGAGGCGACGTTCAACTCGCTGGGCTCGTTGGGCCTAGTGCAGGACGCCACGCTGATCGACGTGTTCGCCGGCAGTGGTGCCCTGGGCATCGAGGCCCTGTCGCGAGGGGCCGAGTCGGTGACCTTTCTCGAACGTGACCCCAGGGCGGTGCGGGTGATCAAGGCCAACCTGGCGACGGTCGGGCTGGCCGAGCGGGCCGAGGTGGTGCGGGGCGACGCCCTCGCGTACCTGGCATCCACCGAGCGGCGCTGGGACGTGGCGCTGCTCGACCCGCCGTATCGCTGGGACGGATGGGACCGGCTGTGGCTCGCGCTGCCGGTGGAGTGGGCCGTCGTGGAACGCGATGTCGAGACGGAACCGCCCGAGGGCTGGAAGCGGCAGCGGTCCCGACGCTACGGCGGCACCTGGGTCACCGTGCTGAGCAGCGATCAGCCCTCCGGCGCGGCCATCTGATCACCGAGCGCGAGGTCCCCTCGCACGTTCGGTCCCAGGCGGCGCCCGAAGGGGTGGCCCGCGCAGCTACGATCGCCGTGTGACCACGGTGCTCTATCCCGGCTCGTTCGATCCCATCCACAACGGACACGTGGAGATCGTCGAAACCGCCTCCCGCCTCTTCGACCGGGTGGTGGTCGCCACCCTGCACAACCCCCAGAAGCGGTCGGGGCTGTTCGACCTGGCCGAGCGAAGCAGGCTGATCGCGGCCAGCCTCGCCCATCTGGACAACGTCGAGGTGACCAGCTTCTCCAGCCTGGTGGTTGATCTGGCCAAGGAGGTGGAGGCCAGCTTCATCGTCAAGGGCCTGCGGGCGGTGTCGGACTTCGAGTCCGAACTGCAGATGGCCCAGACCAACACCACGATTTCCGGGGTGGATACCTTGTTCATCCCGTCGGCCAGTTCGCATTCGTTTCTGGCCTCCAAGCTGATCCGCGAGATCGCCCGCTTCGGCGGCGAGATCTCGGGGATGGTCCCCCCGGCGGTGGCGGACGCCTTGCACCAACGATTCACCGAATCGAACGAGGAGATTCACACATGAACGACGGCGTGAGCTTTGACGAGGGCTACCAGGACGACGATGCCTACGACACCCGCCCCCTGGCCTCGGGTGAGCACCGGCAGTACACGGCGAGCGACTACCTCGACGACGCGCCGGCCGACGACCTGAGCGTCGACTTCGCCGAGGAGCCGCTCGATACGGCGGGCTACACGATGCCCCGCACCGAGCAGCTGCTGCGCCGGGTGGTCGACCTGATCGAGGCCGCTCCCGGCCTGCCGATGTCGGCGTCGGTGCGCATCAACAAAGACGAGATCCTCGAGCTGCTCGACGACGGCGTGGCCCGCCTGCCCGACGAGCTGCGCGCCGCCCGATGGCTGTTGAAGGAGCGCGACGAGTTTCTCGCCAAGACCCGGCGGGACGGTGAGGAGATCATCTCCGACGCCAAGGCGAGGGTGGCCCACATGGTGCAGCGCACCGAGGTGGTGAAGGCGGCCGAGCAGCATGCTCGCAAGGTGACCGAGGACGCCGAGGCCGAAGCCCGGCGCATGCACCACGAGGTCGAGGACTACTGCGACCAGAAGCTGGCCAGCTTTGAGATCGTGCTGGAGCGCATCACCCGAGCGGTGGGCGCCGGACGCCAGAAGTTGTCGGCCACCTCCCTGGCAGAGGCGCAGCTGGCGCCTCAGGAAGAGGACTCGCTGTCGGAGGCACTGTTCTTCGACCAGGACGCCATGGATGCCGAACGTGAGTCGCAGCAGTAGCGGCCGCCCCGCCCATGGGCCGCTGCTGGTGCCGGTCGCCGAGCTGCGGCGGCGGGTCGGCAACGTCGACGAGGTTGAGGGGGCGGTGGCGCTCGACGGTGCGGAGGTGTTGGGCACCCGGCTGGCCGACGGGGCCGAAGCCACGGTTGCCCTGCGCCTGGAGGCCCTCTCGGACGCCGTGGTGATCACCGGCGAGGCCGAGGCCCCATGGGAGGGCGAGTGCCGTCGCTGCCTCGAGCCGGTCTCGGGGATGGCGATCGGCGACATCGATGAGGTGGCGCGGACGATGCCCCTCGATGGCGAGCTGGCGATCGAGGACGACCGCATCGACCTCACCGAGGCGGTGCGGGCCGCCGTGGTGCTCGCGTTGCCGATGGCACCGCTGTGCAGCGACGACTGCATGGGCCCAGACCCGGAGGCCTACCCGGTCACGGTCGAGGACGAGGACGCCGACGGCGAAGCACCTCCACCCGACCCCCGGTGGGCGGCCCTCTCGGAGCTCCACCCCGACGAGTGAACCGGGCGTTTGGGCCGCCGAGGTGCACGGCGGGACGGCGGGACGGTAACGTTGTCGGCTGGCCGTAGCCCGCACCCCCGCAATGGTGCCCGGCGCCCCCGACTGAAGGTGTTCCCATGGCTGTTCCCAAGCGCAAGACCTCCAAGGCGAAGAGCCGTACCCGTCGGGCGTCCAACTGGCGTCTCGAATCGGCCCCTCGCTCGCTGTGCGATCGCTGCAACACCCCAAAGCGGCCCCACACGGTGTGCTCCAACTGTGGTTGGTACCACGGTCGTCAGGCGATTGAAGTCAGCTGAACCTGTTCGGCCCGGCCCGCCTGCATCAGCGGCGGGAGTGTGATGCTCGGCCGAGGTTGTTCGGCCCGGCCACCGAGCTGGCTGGCCCGGTGAGCACCCAGATCTAGTTTGCGCTTGTGAGTACTTGCGGGCAGTCGGTCGGGCCGCGCATCTACATCCTGGCTGTCACAGGGCGTCGGTACCGTTGACCGCGTTGCAACGCTTTGTCGTGTTGATATCGATCGCGTTGCCCGGTCGGAGGCTCCGGAGGCCTCTTCGTGAGGTTCGGCTGACGACGGGAGACGCCCGATGACGATCACCAATGAGGACCGCTACGCTTTGCAGGAACGAGCCAACTCGGTCCTGGGAAGGGAGCACGCTGCCACCATGATGGAGCTACTTCCACCGGTCGGCTGGGCGGATGTCGCCACCAAAAGCGATCTCGATGCTCAGAGCGAGACCCTGACCCTCAAGCTGCGCCTCGAATGGGCCGCTGCGGAGCAACGGATTCGTGGCGACATGGCGTCGATGGAGATGGGTATCCGTGGCGATATGGCGTCGATGGAGAAGAACCTCCGCAGTGACATGGCGTCGATGCAACAGGGGCACAGCGGTGACATGGCGTCGATGGAGAACGCGATCGCCGAGCTTCGGGTCAGCTTCGAGGCCGGGCTCCGGCAGTTTCAGAACCGGATAGTGGTGATCGTCGTATCGTTGGTAGGCGCGCTCGCCGCCATTGTGGGTGCAATGGCGGCGTTCTTGGCGTAACCCGGGCTGCGCCGGTGGTCGGCGCCGCGCTGACGACCTACTTGAGGCCGACGGTGCGCGTCCGCGCGTCGAAGTTGAGGCCCAACGTGGCCGAGTCGGTGGCAAACTCGTGCGTGGTGTCCAGGTGGTCGACCGTGCCGAACGCCGACTCGTGGGCGGGTAGTCGGCCAGCGACACCTCAGTGCCTCCGACGGTGAAGGGTGCGGTCGAGCCGAACCCGAGAGGCCCGGCAGACGTTGAGTCGTAGCCGACGATGAAGCCGTCGCCGCTTCGGTCGACCGTCGGCTGGGAAGCCAGGATCGACTCCTTTCCAGTCACCTCGTCGAAGCGGTCCTGGGGTACGAACGCGTGGGTGAGGGGCTGGTAGCCGAACACGGTCCACAACAGCTCGTCGGTGCCCTCGTCCCACGCCGGTTGGTAGATGTGGATCGCCGCTCGCTCGTATTGGGCCGATCGGGGCATCGACGCCTCGCCGGTCCAGTAGCCGGGCCGGCCATCGTCGTCCCAGTCGGTGCTCTCGTCCCGGTCGGTTACCGGATGGTTGGTGAAGACAAGCGCGTCGGCATCGATGGCGGCCTGCCAGCTGTGAGCCTGGTCCCTCATCGCCCCGAAGCGGTGGTCCTGCACCGAGGCGAGCGACACGTCGTCGCCTCGCCACGCATAGGTGTTGGCCTCGGACAGGAAACCGAAGTTGACGATGTTGTGGTTCTGTTGGAGCCAGGGACGTATCCGATCGATGTCGCCACCGTTGAGGTCGACCAGCGCCTTCACCTGTTCGTGCAGGGGCACCTCGAACAGGTTGTAACGCTCGGCTTGGGCCACGCCGATGCCGGCCACCTGCCAGGTGCCCACAGCTCCCAGGCTCCACCAGCACGACAGGTTGGCCGCATCGTCGAAGTCGTAGCCGAAGGGCGCCTCGGGGTTTGTGGTCACCGGGGCGGCGTCGTCGACGAAGATGCCGTGCCGCTCGCGCACGACCCCGGGTGCCTCGGCGACCGCCATGTCGACGACGGCCCGGGGCGGACGGTAGGAGGTGGCGGCGCACAGGTAGGTGGTGCCGGTGTCGGTGTGATTCTGAAAGCCGAAGTCGGTGTCGTCGAAGAGGAACTTGGACACGCCGAACGTGGCCTCGTCCCGCGAGGTCATCTTGTCCTTCTTATAGGTGCGACCCCGCGGTGCGGTGTAGCTGCCGGCGTGGGTGTGGGCGGCCAGGTCGACGAGGCACAGGTCCAATGCCATGGCGGCTGCAACGGCGAGCTCCTCGTCCCCGCCCAGCTCGATCAGCGTGACCAGCGGGGTGATGTTCTTCAGCATGTACACGTTGGAGTGCCACTCGAAGAAGCCGAACCGGGCCCGTTCGTCGATCCACTTGAGAATCCCAGGCTTGGCGCGCTCGGAGTGCTCGGCGCCGGCCAGGCCGGTGATCGTGAAGGTCTCCTCCGACAGGTGCCGGCCGGCCAGGTACTCGATGACCAGCCCGATGATGATGTGGTTTTCCGACCAGTACCAGAGGTTGTCCACCCGGCTGTTCGGGTTGGGGTCGTCATAGCGATAGCGGTTGTCGACCAGCCGCTGCTCGATCGCCTCGATGACGTCCGGGGCGAGCGTGGTCATCCCGGCGTTGAACGATGCAGCATTCGCTGATGCAGTGTTGGAGGGTGGAGCCTTGGACGAGTCCCCGCCGTCGGTGCCGAGCCGGAGGAGCCACAGCAGATACATGAGGTCGAAGTCGCGGGTGTCCTCCCATCCGTCGATCTTGGTCCAGGTGTCCGCAAGCGAGTCGACGGTGACCGCCTCGACGTTCCAGCGGTAGTCGGGATCGCGTCGAGCCCGGATGAGGTGGCCCGCGACCCCGGTGGCGTTGCCGGCGTCGAACTCGGTGGTGGCGAAGGCCAGGTACTCGTCGACGCGCCGCTGGTAGACCGCCTCGTCGATCAGCCCGTCGTCGCCGGGTGCCGCTCCCGGTGTCGGCATGGATGCACAGCCTGCGCCGTCGTTGCACACATCGGGCAGCGGATCGCCGGAGGCGCTGTTGCTCTCGGTGGTGCACGACGTCATGGCCAGCGCCCCGGCCAGTCCGGCCGACCCGGCCAAAAAGAACCGACGGTTGCTGTTGACCACGTGAACTCCCCGATGCTCAGCGCCCCACTCCCACCGTCCATGCTGCGTCACGAGCCGGCGGGTGCCAGGCCGATGGTAGATCGGAAGGCGGCGCCGCGGCGCCGTGACCCAGAGAACCGTGACTCAGAGAACCGTGACCCAGAGAACCGTGACCCAGAGAACCGTGACACTGTGGACGCCATGGGCATAGCCACAGAGACCACCGGCCGGACCCTGGTGGTCACCATCGACCGCCCGAAGCGCCGCAACGCCGTCGACCGCACGACCGCCGACGAATTGCACCGGGCGTTTGTCGCCTTCGATGCTGACGGAGGCCTCGACGTGGCCGTGTTGACCGGTGCCGGCGGCAACTTCTGCGCCGGGGCCGACCTGCATGCGATCGGCACGGGCGACGGCAACCGGGTGTCCGACGACCCCGACGCACCGGCGCCGCTCGGCTGCACGCGGCTGCTGCTCGACAAGCCCGTGATCGCCGCAGTCGAGGGCTTCGCCGTCGCCGGCGGGCTCGAACTGGCGCTGTGGTGTGACCTGCGGGTGGCGGCCACCGACGCCACCTTCGGCGTGTACTGCCGCCGCTTCGGGGTGCCCCTGGTCGATGGCGGCACGGTGCGGTTGCCTCGTCTGATCGGCCAGAGCCGGGCGTCGGACATGATCCTCACCGGCCGGGGGATCTCCGGGGTGGAGGCGGGGGAGTGGGGCCTGGCCAACCGCACGTGCGCGCCGGGATCGGCGCTCGACGCCGCGCTCGAGCTGGCGGCGTCGATCGCCGAGTTTCCGCAGCAGTGCCTGCGCAACGATCGGCGTTCCAGCTACGAGCAGTGGGGCCTCGGCCTCGACGATGCGCTGGCCAACGAGACCCGGCTGGGGTTGGCGACGCTGCACAGCGGCGAGACCCTCGAGGGGGCCGCCCGATTTGTCGCCGGGGCTGGCAGGAGTGGAGCCGCAGTGCCTCCGACTCGGGAGCCAGGCCAGCCCGGTCTGGGCCCGGTCGAAACCGGTGACGGCCAACGGTAGTAAGGTCGCCCCTCCGATGAAGGGCCCGTTTACCCGGCGGGCCGTTCACAGGTACTCGTCACCACGGGCTCGTCACCGACCAGCCTGTCGACCAGATGGAGGCAGCGGTGCCCGCCGAGACACACATGGAACGCCAGTCGCTCGACCGTGACGCAGTGCTGCAACTCGTCAAGGAGCAGCTGGCCGACATCATGGAGTCCGATGTCGACGCGATCGGCGAGGATGACCGCTTCGCCGAGGACCTTCACACCGACAGCCTCGCCCTCGTCGAGTTGGTCGAGGTGCTCGAGGACGAGCTGGCCGAGCGTTCCTGCGCGGTGCTCTTCGACGACGAGGACCTGGTCGACCTGCTCACCGTGCGCGATGCCGTCGACTACGTCATGGCTCGGATGGGATCCTGAGCGCCGCCATCGCGCAGCGATCCCGCACCGTGGGCAGCCGTCGACCGAATCGTGATCAAAAGGGCGCAGCCCGAGCCTTGGCCCAGCGGCTGGGCCACGACTTTGCCAACGTTCAGCTGCTTCGTCTGGCTCTGGTGCACCGCTCGGCGTTCGCCGAGGAGCAGCTGGCCGAGTCGAACGAACGCCTGGAGTTTCTCGGCGACTCGGTGCTCGGGTTGGTCATCACCGATGCGCTGTATCGGCGCCGCAGCGAACAGGCCGAGGGTCGCCTGGCCCGTGCCCGGGCCGAGCTGGTCGACGAGACGACGCTGGCCGAAGCGGCCCGACGGATCGACGTGGGATCGGCGCTGCGGCTCGGGCGGGGCGAGGACACCAGCGGGGGACGGGACAAGGCCTCGATCCTCGCCGATGCCACCGAAGCCCTGATCGGAGCGGTGTACCTCGACGGTGGGTTCGAGGCGGCACGCCGGGTGGTGACAGGCCTCCTGGAGCCGGTCTTCGACCAACGCCTGGGGCTGGCCGATCCCAAATCCCACCTGCAGGAGTTGGCGGCGGCGCGAGGTCTCGGCGAGCCTCGCTACCACACCGAATCCTCCGGCCCCGACCACCGCAAGCAGTTCAGTACTACGGTCGAGGTCAGCGACAGGCGCTTCGGGCCCGGCACGGGGCACTCGAAACGACAGTCAGAACAGGCAGCGGCCGGCCTCGCACTCGGGGCCCTGGAGACACCGGAGTAGTGGTTGCGGTGGCGCGAGACGCCCAGTACCGCGAGTATCAGCACCCAGAACGCCAGCCGACAGATCAACACCTTCCATCCCAGGGCAAGCAGCCCCCGCTGACGGGGCACGAGCATCCTCCCAGGGCAACAGCGATGAACGGAGAGCCCATGGAATTACCCGAGTACGAAGTGATCCGGCGAGATCTCGAGCGTGAGGCGGGCGGCAAGAAGATCGCCTCGATCGCCGTCCACCGGCCCAAGCTGCTGGTGGAGACCACCGAGAAGGAGCTGACCGAAGGCACCGAAGGCATCAAGGTGTCCAACGTCGAACGGCTCGGGCCCTACCTCGTCTTCCGCTTGGCCGGCGGTCAGGCGATGACGATCCGCCTTGGCGCCGGCTCGTGGCTGCGCAAGGACATTCCGGAGAAGGCCAAGTCGAAGTCCCGCAAGACCGACTCGTCGCCGCCCCGGCCCGAGCCCGAGTCCGATCTGGTGATCTCGTTCACGCAGGGCAAACCGATCCGGCTCAACGATCCGGAGAAGACCTGCGAGGTGCGGTTGCTGGCCCAGGAGGACCTCACCACCCTGCCCGACGCCACCGCGCTGGGCATGGACGTCGTGGCGACCCCGGTGTCGTGGGTGTCGTTCGGCGATGCGCTGCTGCGCCGCAGCGGCAAGCTGAAGTCGATCCTGATGGACCAGACGTTCCTCGTCGGGATCGGACCGATCTACTCCGACGAGATCCTGTTCACCTCCGGCCTGCGCTTCGACCGGAACCCGGCGTCGCTGTCGGCCCAGGAGGTCCGCCGCCTGTACCGGGCGGTCGTCGAGACGATGCACGATGCGATCAAGTACGGCGGCACCGCCGTCGACGATCCGCCGTTCGAGGACCTGTCCGGCAAGACCGGCGGCTACGGCGAGTACCTGGCGGTGTACCGCAAGGACGGCCTGATGAGCCCGAGGGCCCGCGGACCGGTGGTGAAGCGCCGCTACGGCCACGGCTGGACGTTCTATTGCGAGCAGACCCAGGTCTAAGCACCGGTGTTCCTCAAGAGCCTGCAACTGAAAGGGTTCAAGTCCTTCGCTGACTCGACCACCCTGGTGATGGAGCCCGGCGTCACCGTCGTGGTCGGACCCAACGGTTCGGGCAAGTCCAACGTGGTCGATGCCATCGGCTGGGTGCTCGGTGCCCAAGCGCCGTCGGCGGTGCGCTCGGCCAAGATGGACGATGTGATCTTCGCCGGTGCGGACAACCGCTCGGCGCTGGGCCGGGCCGAGGTGTCGCTCACGATCGACAACTCGGCGGGCATGTTGCCGATCGAGTTCGCCGAGGTGACGATCAAGCGGGTGCTGTTTCGCTCCGGCGACAGCGAATACTCGATCAACGGCGCCACCTGTCGCCTGCTCGACATCCAGGATCTGCTGTCGGACAGCGGCGTGGGCCGCCAACAACACGTCATCATCAGCCAGGGCCAGATCGATGCGGTGCTCAACGCCAAGGCCGAGGATCGCCGGGCGATCATCGAGGAGGCGGCCGGGATCCTCAAGCACCGTCGCCGCAAGGAACGGGCCGAGCGCCGGTTGGCCTCGACCGAGGCCAACCTCACCCGGGTGAGCGACCTGCTGCGCGAGGTTCGCCGTCAGCTGCGACCGCTGGAGCGTCAGGCCGAAGCGGCCCGGCGTCACGGCGACCTCACCGCCGAGCTGTCGGCGCTGCGCATCCACCTGCTGGGCAAGCGCCTGGCCGGGTTGCGCCGCCAGCTGGCCGAGCGGGCCGCCGACGGTGCTGCCATGCGCACCGAGGATCAGCGGTTGCGGGCCGCCCTGGCCGACCTCGACGCCCGGGTGGTCGCCGCCGAAGCCGAACTGGCCGCCTCGGGCGAGGCCGACCACTCCGGCTGGTTGACCCGCTACGAGGCGCTGCGCGAGCGGGCGCGCGGCCAGGGCGCATTGCTGGCCGAGCGTCGCCGCAACCTGGAACGTGAGCGCGAGTCGTTCATCGACGAGGGCGTGATCGCTGCGCTCGAGGCCGAGGGCGCCCAGCTCGACCTGGACATCGCCGGCGTCGATACCGCCACCCACGCGTTGGAGGATGCCGACGACGAGTGGCGCCGCGCTGAGCAGGCGCTGTCGGTCGCCCGAGCCGACTTCGAGGCCACCTGGGGTGATGGGGTGCCCAAGCCGAGCGGCGACGCCGCCGGAGTGCGCGGTGAGTTGGCCGCGTTGGGCCGCGCCATCGACGCCCAGGAGCGCGATGCGCAGCGGCTGACCAGCCGGCGCGAGCAGTTGACCCAACGACGATTGCGCCTCGCCGAGGAGATCGCCACCGCCGAGGCCCAGCTGGCGCTGGGCGAGGCCGACCACGACGCCGCGGTTGTCGCCGCCGAGGCCGATCGGGACGCCGCTCGCAGCGCGCTGGCCAAGGCCGACGAGGCCGCCCGCGACGCCGCCAACGAGCGCGCCGGGTGGACGGCCCGTTCCAAGGCTCTGGCTCAGGCTCTCGATGCCGCCCGCAGCCGGGCCGGGGCCGAGCGCATCGCCCAGGTGGAGGGCTACATCGGCACGCTGCTCGACGTCATCGAGGTGGACGCCGGATGGGAGGCCGCCTTCGAGGCCGCCGCCGGCGACTCGCTCTCGTCGGTGGTGATGGCCGACCCCGCAGCGGCCCGCCGAGCGCTCGACGCCCTCAGCGCGGACGGTGGCGCCGGTGCGGTGCTCGCCCTCGGTGCGGCGCCCGGTGGCGACCATGATTCGGTGATCGCCACCACGTCGTCGGTGCGCTCCCACGTGCGGGCCGGCTCCCAAGCCGCAGGTCGAGGCGTGGACGCTCTGTTGGACGCCCTGCTCGGCGGGGCCGTGTGCGTCGACGGCGGTTGGCGCGTCGCCGCCGACGTGGCACTCGCGCACCCCGGCCGGGTGGTCGTCACCCGCGACGGCGACCGCTTCGGCGTCTCCGGCTGGCGGATCGGCACCTCGACCACCGAAGCGACCGGTGCTGCGCTCGAAGAGGCCGAAGGGCACGCCGAGCGGACCCAGGCGGTCGACGAGCAGGCCAAGGCGGCGCTGGTCGCCGCCAGGACCTCGGCGTCGGAGGCCGACGCTGTGCTGCGCGACGCCGAGCGGGCCCGCGACCGGGCCAAGGCTGCCCGCACGTCGGCCGAGCGCGAGGCCGAGCGGGCCACCGCAGCCGCAAGCGAGGCCGACGCCGAACTGGTACGCCTCGACGCGGAGGCGGCCGAGCTCGCCGAACGCTCGCAGGCCGACGCCGCCCGGCGACTCGAGCTGGAACGGGCGCTGCCTGCGCTGGAGGCCGAGGAGGCCCACCTGGCCGAACGCGAGCGGGCGATGGGCGAGGCCCGGGCCCGGCTGGACGAACGGGCCGGCGCCACCGCTGCGCTGCGCCGCGAGCTGGAAGTGCGGGCGGCGGGGGTGGAGGAGCGTCGCCGCATGCTGACCGACCGTCGAGTGTCGGTGCGCGACCGACTGGAGCGCAACCGCGCCGAGGCGGAGGCCGCCGCCGAGCGTCGCGTCGAGCTGGACGCACGGGCCGAGGCGACCGAACGCCTGGCCGTGTTCGTCGCCAAGCGGCTGGCGGTCGTCGAGACCGACCTGGTCGGCGTGCGCGAGGCCCGGCGCCAACAGAGCGAGCAGGCCCGGGCGGTGACCGGCGAGCTCGAGCGCTTGCGCTCCGAGCGAAGCTCCACCGAACGCTCGCTGAACGAGCTGGGCGAACGCCGCCACCAGGCCGAGGTGGCCGATGCGGAGCTGCGCCTGCGCCTCGAGACGCTGACCGAACAGGCCCGAACCGAACTGGACGTGGAGCCGGAGGTGGCCGAGGCCGCCCCCGCGCCCGAGCTGCCCGAGGGGATCAGCGGCGCCGAGCAGCTGCGGGTGCTCGAGCGCGAGCTGCGGCTGATGGGCCCGATCAACCCGCTGGCGGTGGCCGAGTTCGCCGAGCTGTCCGAGCGCCACGAGTTTCTCGGCGCCCAGTTGGAAGACGTGCGCTCGTCGCGCCGGGAGCTGTCCAAGATCATCAAGGCGGTCGACGACGAGATCGTGTCGGTGTTCGCCGCCGCCTATGCAGACGTGGCCGGGCACTTCGAGGCGCTGTTCTCCACCCTGTTCCCCGGCGGCGAGGGATCGCTGTCGCTCACCGATCCCCACGACCTGCTGAACACCGGCATCGAGCTGAAGGCCCGCCCGTCCGGCAAGAACGTGCGCAAGCTGTCGCTGTTGTCGGGCGGCGAGCGCTCGCTGACCGCGCTGGCCTACCTGTTCGCCGTGTTCCGCAGCCGGCCTTCGCCCTTCTACGTGATGGACGAGGTCGAGGCCGCACTCGACGACGTCAACCTGTTGCGGTTCCTCGACCTGATCGCCGAGTTCCGCGATGCGGCCCAGCTGATCATCGTCAGCCACCAGAAGCGCACGATGGAGGCGGCCGACGTGCTCTATGGCGTCACGATGGAACCGGGTGGATCGTCCAAGGTGCTCTCCGAGAAACGTTCCGCGAGCTAACGCGTTGGAGCGGCGGTCGTTGTCCTACGCCTTCCGACGGCGGGGCGGCGGGGGGGCCGCCGGGGGGGGGGGGGGCGGGGGGGGGGGGGGGGGGGGGCCGGGGGGGGTGGCCCCCGCCGACCAGCTCAACCTGCGGGATTCGCTTCCTGTCGTGTACGACAAGATGCGAACGGGGATTGCGCTGGCCCGGGGCACGCTGGCGCTGACCTGCGCTGCTTCGGTGCTGCTCGACCGACGTTACCGGCGCCGGCCCCGAGCCCACCTGGCGGTTGGTCTGGTGGTGGTGCAATGGCTGCACGACGATCTGGCACTGCGCTCCGGTCGGGAGGCGGCGCTGTGGCGGGTCCGTCGGCTGTCGCCGGTCCTGACGGCGCTCGCGCAGCTGAGCCTGCCCCACCTCCCTTCCGATCGAGAGGGCAGTGAGATCAACTGGTTCTACGGCGGCGGCGTGTGGGTGGCGCCCGCCGTCGCCCTCGCCGGGGGGCGCCACGCTCCACTCACTGCGTCGGTGTCCCAGTTCCCCTTGGTCTGGAGAGCGGTTCGGGATCCAGCGTTTCGCGCCTTCGCGGTGGGCATCCACCTCTCGATCGGGTTCCTGACGGTCACCGCCCGACTGCTCGGCGACTCGGGGGCACACGCCAACGCCATGTTCGATCGGGTCGCCGCCGAACGGCGTGATGCCGCCGGATCCGAGGCTGCCGCCGCCTCGATGCGGGAGGCCCTCGGTCCGGCGATCGACGAACTCGAAGCGCTGGAAGCGGTGTTGGTGGCCGAGCCCCGATCGCTGGTGTTGGAACGGTGCCGGCGGCTGGAGGAACGATCCCGACACCTGCAGCTCACGCGGGAGCTACGGGCAGGGCCCGTGCCGTCCTGGGATGATCGGGCGGCCCGCCGGGAGTTGAGGATCCGGATGCGGCGCGTCGCCGGTGTGGCCTACACCTCCAGCTTTGCGTGGTGCGTCCTGGCCAGCGTGGAGGGCGTTCGTCGAGGGCTCATCTCTCCGGCGCGGGCGGCCGCGTCCACCGGCCTGTTGTTTACTTTGGCCGGTTGGGGGATCCTCGACCGGGGGCCGATGCTTACCGGGGTCGGTACAGCGGCGACCCGCGGCCGCACGCTGCTGAGCGGCCTGCTGGGCGGCGTGATCTCCGCCGAGTTGCACCGCGGCGCGGCCACGCCCGGGTTCGACACCTCGGTGCGCGATCAGGTGCAGCTGCAATCGTCGGCCTTGGCGGCGTCCTCCAGGGATCTGGCGTGGGGGCAGCTGATCAGCACGGCTGTCGGCGGCTGGTACGAGTGGCGCAACCTGGCCCGAACCGAGCGGCCGGCCTACGCCGCCCTCATCCTCGGGTACTCCTGGGGGCTTCCTCAGTCCCTCCACCTGTTTCTCTCCGGCATATGGGAGGCGCAGCGCCAGAACGATCTCGCCCGACGCCATCAGGTCGAGTCGGCTGCCCGACGGGGAAGGGCACGGGGTGCCGAATGGGCGGCGCGCGCCAGCCACGACTACGTGGCCCAGTCGTTGCTGCACCTCCAGCAGCATCCCGACCTCGATCATGACGCTGCTTTGGCGGTCCTGGGCGACGCCCGCACGAAGCTGGAGCAGGCCCTCGCCCAAGGGACGGTGGAGTTCGCCAGCGACCTGACCGAGATGCTGGCTGAGTGCGTGCACGGCTACCGGGTGTTCGGGCTGGAGGCCAGGCTGGATGTCCGCTCGGAGGATGACTTGGCTCCGGCGGCGAACACGCTCGGTGAGGCCTCCGGCCAGGCCCTATTGCTGGCGCTCAACCAGGGCCTCGGCAACGTGCTGGCCCACTCCAGCGATCGGCACCCCACCGTCGAGGTCACCGTCAACCGGGGGAGCGCACAGCTGAGGTTGACCAATCGCACCGACACCCTCGCCGAGACAGATCCGGAGCCGGGCCTGGGACGGGGCGGCTACGGGTTGGCGGCGGTCGAGGCCGCCGTCGCCGAGCTGGGCGGACGTTGTGAGCTGGTCGTCGGCCGCGAGATGACCGTGTTTGCCGTCGACCTGCCCGTTGATGCTCCGATGACACCGACCGGCGACGGGTAGTCGAGAGATCGACCCGGATGCTCCGGCAGACGGACGCAATCGCCGACACCGGCTCACCGCCGACGCCGCCCGTTGTAGGAAGCTCATGCGCTCCGCTGCACGATGGCTTGGGCGAGCTTGCGCAGCGTGACGTCAAGCTCGTCGGCCACCATCTCCCAGGTCATCCGAAAAGTGGCGTACCCATGGCTGAGCGCGGCGGCGTCCCGGCGGGCATCGTTCTCCCGGTCACGCTGTCGTTCGTGCCACGAGCGGCTGTCGAGTTCGCCGATCAGCCGCTCCGCCACCCAGAGAAGATCGACCGTGGCACCCCACGGCATCGGCACCTGGCGTTCGGGCAGCACCATCCCGGACGACTTGATGCCCTCCCAGAAGAGCCGTTCCAGTGCGCTCGCAGATCCACCCGGTCGATGCCGGGCGGCCATGATGCGCCCCAATGCTGCTCGGCCGGTGGCGCCCCGGGAGGGCATGCCCGCCAGGAGTTGTTCCAGGGCCTCAAGCGAACTTCCGTTCTGGGCCAGTGTCATGTCGACCACCCGGTCGAGTTGCGCACCGTCGAGCACCGCGGCCAAGTCGACCAGCGTCTGGGTCACCGTGGTCACGCGCATACCGTGCAGGTAGAGCGAGCGCGGCTTGGTTGCTCGGCGGTGAACAACGATTTCGCCCGCCAGGGGTCCGCTGGAACCCCCGGTTGTCGAGATGTCAATCGGCAAGGTGAGAAGCCGCCGATGTTCCGATCTCGCTGACCACATCCCGGGCAGATCGTGAAGGAGCGCTGCCGTCCTATGGCTGAGGGCAGCCTGGGGCACCGCCAGGCTCGCCACCCTCGACCGGCCGACCAGGTCCTGCGGCGGCGGTCCGATCGCGACGACGTTGCGACCCAACGGCGTCCACCGGCCGGTCATGAGCCGGTACCGCAGCATGCCCGGGCTGAAACCCAGGCCACGCAGCTGATCCCGGGTGACCAGCCCATGCTGCTCGCCGGCCAATCTCGTCACCTCGGACTCGTCCGCCATCGTTGGACCATAAGCAGGCGCCGGTCGTGCCGTCTCCGGGGATCCCGACCCGGTTGGTGAGTCATCGGGCCGAACTCTGCCGCTAACGCGTCGTAGAGCGCGCGATAGCGGCAGAGTTCGCCAGGGTGCGGGTGCGGGTGCGGGTGCGGGTGCGGGGTGCGGGTGCCGCCGGATTGGCCGAGACCGCTCGGTTAAGGTCGCGGCATCGCACCACGAAGCATCGGCTTGGCGGCCGGAGTGGACCTCGAAGCAGCCGGCCAGGATGAGCAGAAGTACACCACCTCCAACCCGCTCGTTCGGTGGCTGATCGGCTGCCTGTTGGTGCAAGTGGGCCAGGCGATCGGGCCCGACCCGGGCCGGCTGGCCGATATCGGTACCGGCGAAGGCCTGGCCCTGGCCCGGGTGATCCCCGAGGGGGTGACGCCGATCGGAGTCGAGTTTCGTTTCGCCAAACTGGCTCTGGCGGTCGCAGCAGTGCCCGGCCTGGGGGCGGCGGTCGGGGACATCGGGCTGTTGCCCTTTCCTGATGCGTCGATCGATACCGTCGTCTGCCAGGAGGTGCTCGAGCACCTGCCGACCGTTCAGCCGGCAGTCGAGGAGTTGGCCCGGATCACCAAGGGCCGCTGCATCGTCACCGTGCCCCACGAGCCGTTCTTTCGATTCGGGAACTTGGCGCGAGGCAAGAACGTGGCCCGCTGGGGCAACGACGTGGAGCACCTCCAGCGATTCACGCCGCGTCGGCTGCGGTTGGCGCTTGAGCCGCATTTCGGGTCGGTCACCGTTCGGCGGGTGACGCCGTGGCTGATGGCGGTTTCCGAGCCTCGTTGAGGGAGCGCCTCAGCGACAGGCCGGCGGGTGACGCCGTGGCTGATGGCGGTTGCCGAACCTTCACGTGACGCGATCGTTGATGGGGTCGCTCTGGCGGGTCCCCGCTGGGACTACTCGCCGGTGGAGGCCCGCAGCCACCGCAGCAACGGGGCCGAGACGGCGAAGCCGGCCACGTCCACCCCGACGAAGACGACGCGCGCCGCAACTGCGATCGCCGCCGCCTCGGCCCGGGGGAGCCCGCACAACAACACGAACACCGCCTCGCGAACGCCGGCTCCCCCGGGAACCGGGATGGCGAGAAACCCGGCCAGCCATGCGGCGACGGTGGCGCCGACAAGGGCGACCGGCGCGACGTCGAAGCCCAACCCCACCCCGAGTGCCCAACTGACCGTCCCGATCAGGAGCCATGCGGGTACGTAGGCGATCACGGTAACGACCGCTCGGCCCCAGGGCGGCGACGGGATGTCGAGTGGCCGCCCGGAAATGGCCGCCAGACGGGCGAACACCCAGGCACCGATCGTGGGGTGGAGGGCGCCGATGACCGCCACCCCGCCGGCGATGAGGATGACGCGGCTCCATAGCGGCAGGTTGTCCAGCCACGGGGCTACGCCCGCCACCGTCAGCACGGCGGCGCCGTACAGATAGAGCAGGGAGACGATCGTCGAGGCATAGGCCGCGCTCGCCTGCGCGCCGGAGCGGCGGGCCAACTCGCTGCGGCCCAGGACCGGCCAGATTCCGCCCGGGATGTACTTGCCCAGCTCGCCGACGAAGTACCAGCGCAGGGCGGTGCTTGGCGGTGTGGGCGCACCCCGTTCGGTCAGCACAACGCCCCACAAGGCGCCGATCGCACTCATCGCTGCGACGGCGATGACCAGCGCAAGCACAGCGGGCACGATCGCCATGTCGGAGAACGCCTCGGAGATCCGGTCCCAGTCTTGCCCGAGCGATCGCACGACGAAGGCGATCGCCAGGGCTGCGATCGCAGCGCCGAGGACCGGCATCGACCAGCGGGGTAAACGCCGGAGCCTGGGGGTGGGCACGCCCACCAGGGTGGTACCGCCAGCAGCCGTGGGCACCACAATCTGGGGCACCGACACCGGCTGGACACCACTGGCAAACTGGGCGTCGTCGCTCGCCGGTGTTGCGACCCCGTACCGAAGAGGGCAAGCCTGTCGACCGTGCCCAGGCGTCAGCGACCGATCAACGCCCTGGTCGGCGGCAACCGCCGCCTGATGTTCGAGCGCCGCACGGGTTGGCGCTCGTGAGCGTCGCCACATTCGTCATGGTGCTGGTTGCCGCCATGTTGCACGCCGCCTGGAACCTTGCGATGAAGGACAGCGATGACCGGTTGCTGGCCGCCTGGGCCATCATGGGAGTCGGCGGCCTGGTCAGCCTGCCCGTGTTGGTCGTGCTGGGTCCGCCGCCGGCCGAGGCGCTCGGGTGGCTGGCGCTGTCGGTGGGCATCCACGTCGGCTACGTCCTGGCGCTGTCGCGGGCCTACGAGCTCACCGACCTGGCGGTCGCCTACCCGGTGGCCCGGGGCACCGCCCCACTGCTGGTCACCATCGGCGGGGTGACCCTGCTGGGTGACGCCATCTCGCCGCTGGGCATCGTCGGCGTGGCGCTCGTGTCCGGGGGGCTGATGTCGATGATGCGGCGGGGCAGCCTGGCCGGGTATCGCTGGGCCGTGTTCACCGGCCTGTTCATCGCCTCCTACACCCTGAGCGACGGCGCCGGGGTTCGTGCCGGCGACGATGCACTGCGCTACATCGCCGCACTGTTCGTGCTGCAGACGGCGCTGTTGAGCGTGGTGGTGCTGCGGGTGAGGGGTCGCCGGTCGATGGTCGACACGATGCGGGCCCAGCCGTGGCGCCTGGGCATGGCCGGCTGCGCGGGGGTCACGGCGTATCTGCTGGTGCTGATCGCGTCCCGCACCAGCCCGCTCGGCCTGGTGTCTGGGCTGCGCGAGACGTCGACGGCCTTCGGCGTCCTCGGTGGTTCGGTGTTTCTCGGTGAGTCGGTGACGCCCAAGCATGCCGCCGCCGTCGCAGCCGCCATCGTCGGTGCACTCTTGATCCTCGCCGGGTCCTGAGCGGTCCGACGCGGGTCTCGCCCGCTCCGCTCAACCCTCGAGCGACGCGAACAGTTCGGGAAACACCCGGGACACCTTGGCGGTGAGGTACTCGCCGTAGGTGCCGGTCCAGGCCGCGGGGTCGGTCCGGTCCCACCGTTGCTGTATCGAGGGGGTTGCGACCGAGTCGGAACTGACCGTCGGACGGTGCGGGTCGCTGGGGTCTGACGGTGCCGTCAAGCTGTCGAGGGGCAGCGGCCGCACCCGGGCGTCCCAGCCGGGGTCGAAGAACAGTGGGAACGACAGCCGCCCTGCGCCGCTTGTGTTGCGCACCCGGTGGGGGGTAGAGCGGTAACGCCCGGCGGTGAGCGCTTCGAGCATGTCGCCCAGGTTGCACACCAGGACGCTGGGTTCGGCGGGAACCGGCAGCCAGCGGCCGTCCACCCGAACCTCCAGGCCGCCCCGATCGTCCTGGGCGAGCAGGGTCAGTAGGCCGTAATCGGTATGTTCGGCCACGCCCCAGGCGGGCGCACGCGGGGTGGTGAGGTGTGGGCCGCCCTCGGGTGCCTCCACCTCGGGTGGGTAGTGAAAGATCCGAAACAGCACGGTGGGGTCGGCGGTCAAATCATCGGCGAACCAGCCGCGCGGCAACCCCAAGGCGATGGCCAGGCCGGACATGATGGCGTGGCCCACCCGGGTGGCGGCGTCGAGGTAAGCCAATACGGCGGTGCCCAGCCCGGCCGGCTCGTCGGGGAACAGGTTGGGGCCATGCAGCGGGGTGCCCGCCCGCACCCGGGGATCGTCGTTGGGTAGTTCGGTGCCGAAGTAGATCCCCTCCTTATGGTCGGGCCGTCCCGAGGTCAGCTCGGCACCGACGGGAAACCAGCCCCTCCAAGCGGGCCCTGCCATGGCCATGGCGATCTCGGCCTTGGTTTGGTCGCTCTGGGCGAAGAACCGGCGGGCCAGTCGGTCCAGATCGGCGAACAGGGCCGGGTCGATGCCGTGACCGGTGACACGAAAGAACCCCTGGGTGCGACAGGCCACGTCCAGCGCCTCGGCGACCCGGAGCTGGGAGGTGGTCGGGGCGCCTTGCCGGACGGGCGAGCGGTGTCCGGCTGTCCGGTCGTCGATTGGGAGCGCCTGGTCGTCGAGCAGCGGCGAGAGGTCGATCAGCGGGGGTTCGTCCACAGCGGCAGTCTGGTGCAGCGTTGCTCGGCGTGGTGCGGGTTGACTGCGGACATTGACAGCATCGAACGAGTGTTCGATGCTGGGGTGATGTCCGCAGCCGTATCACCTCACAACCTGTCGCTCCCGGCGTTGGCAACCCGGATCGACGACCCGACCGAGCGGCGCGCCCGGGTGCGTCAGCTGTCGGCCAGCTTGGCTCCGGTCAGCTTGGCGTCCCAACAGAAGCTGCCGGTGGTGGCCGCTTTGGCCGAACTGCTGCCCGGCGGCGGGGTGGCGCGCGGGTCGACCGTTTCGGTCGGCGGGCCCTGCGGTGCCGTGTCGCTGGCCGCCCTGTTGGCGGTCGAGGCCAGCAAGGCGGGGTCGTGGGTGGTGGCGGTGGGTATGGACGAGTTCAACTGGGAGATGGCCTTGGCGCTGGGGGTGGTCGCCGAGCGGTCGGTTGTGGTGCGGGTGGGTGACCGATCGCCTGCCACCGGGGTGATGGTCACCGAGGTGATGGCGGCCGTGGTCGACGCCGCCGATGTGGTGCTCGTCGGCCCCGAGGTGGGGTTGTCGCCCACGGCCGTCCGGCGGTTGCGGGCCAGGGCCCGGGAACGGGGCAGCGTCCTGGTCCGGGTACAGCCCGGCTTCGCACGCCCGGGCGCCGGTCGAGCGCGGCGACCCAACGCCTCGCTGGACGACCGATGGGCAGACGCCGAGCTGTCATTGCAGGCACGGGCGCTTCGCTGGGGCGGGCTGGGCCAGGGATGGGGCCACCTCGACGGACGGCTGATCGAGGTGGCCGTCGGCGGGCGTCGGCGGGCGTCGGCGGGTGGACGGGGGGTGCTGTGGCTGCCCGACGACCAGGGACGGGTCCGCCGCGTCGAGGCGGGCGAGTTCGATGCCGATCGACCGGGCCGATCCGCCGAGGTGGTGCCGTTGCGTCCCACCGGTACGGGTGGCATGTGACGTGGCCGATGGCGTGCGACCCCGGGCGGCGTGTGCCGTATCGGACGAACGCAGGCGCGGGGTGCGTGGTGGGTCTGCGCGGGTGTGTGCGGGGTGCGTGGCGGTCCGGCGTGGGCGCATGTTGGCATGAACCGAGACCGCCGGCCGATGGGTGACCGGTGAGGACCGGGCCGGAGCGGGTGCTCGCCCTGTGGTGCCCCGACTGGCCGGTGGTGGCCTGGGGCGTGCCGCACGACCAGCCGGCGGTGGTGCTGTCGGGCAACCGGGTGGTGGCGGCCAACCGGGCGGCGCGTCGCGACGGGGTGGCGGTCGGGCTCCGTCGTCGAGAAGCCCAGACCCGGTGCCCCGAGGTGCGATTGCTGGACCGCGATCCGGCCCGCGAGGCCCGGGCCTTCGAGCCGGTGGTTCGGGCGCTTGATGCGGTGACCCCCCGGGTGGAGCTGCACCGCCCGGGCCGGGCGTCGTTTCCCGCCGGTCCGCCGGCGCGGCACCTCGGCGGCGACGAGGCGCTGGTCGCCCGGGTGCTCGACCTCGCCCTGACGGCGACCGTGGGGGAGCCTGCCGATCCTGAGGGAAGCGCAGCGGCTGCGGCTGGGAACGGCGCGTTCGATGACGGCCCGGAGATCAGGGTGGGCGTGGCCGAGGGGGCGTTCGCCGCCCGTACGGCGGCCCGTCGTGCCGTCGATGGTCCGCTGATCGTCCGTGCCGGCGCCACCCCGGCGTTTCTGGCCGATCTGCCGGTCGCTCAACTGCGGGCGGATGACGCTCGCCGGGAGGAGTTGGTCGACCTGCTCGAGCGCCTGGGCCTGCGCACCCTGGGGGCCTTCGCCGCCCTCGACCCGGCCGACGTGGCGGGGCGCTTCGGGGCCGCCGGCCTCGATGCCTGGCGACTGGCCTGGGGCGACGACGATGTGCCGACCGAAGCGGTGGCCCCGCCGGCGGATCTCCGTGCGATCCGCGAGCTCGATCCGCCCGCCGACCGGGTGGACGCGGCGGCGTTCGTCGTTCGGGGGCTGGCCGAGGAGTTCCACAGTGCGCTCACCCGCCGGGGTCTGGCCTGTGAGTCGGTGGTGGTGATCGCCGAGACCGAGCATGGCGAACGCATCGAGCGCTGCTGGCGCCACGAGGGGGTGCTCAGCGCCACCGGGGTGGCCCAACGGTTGCGCTGGCAGCTTGAGGGGTGGCTGTCGGGGCGCGGGGCCGGCGGGAGCCCGGCCCACCGGGTGCCGCTGGCCGAACGCCTCCAAGGCGGCGTGGTGCGCCTCGAGCTGGTGCCCGACCGCGTGGTGGCGGCCACGGGTCGGCAGCTGGGGTTTTGGGGTGGGCGCGACTCCGCCGCCGAGCGGGCGCGGCGTGCACTCGCCCGGGTCGAGGGGTTGCTCGGCGCCGACGCCGTGCTCGTGTTGGAGGCGGCGGGGGGCCGGGCGCCAGGGGAGGGCGTGGTGCTCGTTCCCTACGACACCCGCCTCGACGGTGGGAACGCACCCGCCGGTGGCGGAGTCCGCTCTGGCGGAGGCGGTGGCGGAGCGCGCTCACCCGTCGGTGGCGGTGCGACGGGTCCCTCGGCGGCTACCGCCGGGCGGGCTCATCCATGGCCGGGCCGGCTGCCGGCGCCCGCGCCGGCGGTGATCCACGATCCGCCGCTGCCGACCCAGCTGATCGACGCCGAGGGTCGGCTGGTCGGGGTGAGCGGCCGGGGTGGGCTGAGCGCGCCGCCCCAGGCGGTCGATGTGGGTGGGGCGCGGGTGGCGATCACGGCCTGGGCGGGGCCATGGCCCGTCGACGAGCGGTGGTGGGATGCCACCGAGGGCCGTCGTCGGGCGCGCATCCAGGCGGTGACCGCCGACGGCGTGGCCCGCCTCTACGCCCTCGAAGCCGGGGGCTGGGGCATCGAGGCAACCTACGACTGAGATCCAACTAGCAACTTCGAGGCCCCCGCACGTCACAATGGTGTGGTGCGAATACTGGTGGTCGAGGACGAAGTCGAGCTGGCGGCAGCGGTTGCCCGGGGATTGAGGGAGGAGGGCTTCGACGTCGACGTCACTCACGACGGCAAGGACGGCTACGAGCGGGCCCGCTCGGCGACCTATGACGCCATCGTGTTGGACATTCTTCTCCCGGGTATGAACGGCTTCCAGGTGTGCCGGTCGCTTCGGGAGGCGGGCGTGTGGACGCCGATCCTCATGCTGACGGCCAAGGAGGGGGAGTACGACGAGGCGGAGGCACTCGATACCGGGGCGGACGACTTCCTTCGCAAGCCGTTCAGCTACGTCGTGCTGATCGCTCGCCTGCGGGCCCTGACCCGCCGGGTCTCCGAGGGTGCCTTGGCCCCGGTGATGGTCGGTGGGCTTGAGCTGGACCCGGTCGGCCGCAAGGTGCGGCGCGACGGGACCGATATCGCGCTCTCGCCCCGCGAGTACGGGTTGTTGGAGGTGCTGATGCGTCGTGCCGGCGAAACGGTCTCCAAGCGGGAACTACTCGAGCAGGTGTGGGGCCAGGATTTCGCCGGCGACCCCAACGTGGTCGAGGTGTACGTCGGGTACCTCCGACGCAAGATCGACCGCCCCTTCGGCCGGGAAGACCTGCGCACGGTCCGGGGCTCGGGCTATGTGCTCGGCGAGGCTCCGGCCGATCGGGGCACCAAGCCCGACGCCGACAGCGATACCGCCGGGGCCTAGCGGTGGCCTGGTGGTCGCGGCTGTCGGTGCGGGGACGGCTGACCTTTGCGGTCACCGTCGCCTCGGCGGTGGCGCTGCTGACGCTGTCGTGGCTGACGATGGCCTGGCTGCGGCAGGCGTTGGTCAACCAGGTCGAGGTGCGAAACAGCGCCGCGCTCGAGGCGACCTACACCCCGATCAAGAAGAACCCGAACGCCATGATCGACAAGATCGAGCAGGCCAACGACTTCGGTCCACTTCCGACGGTGACCCGTCTCGAGCTGGGCGCCGTTCCCAGCGACACCCTGGCGGCGGTCGCCTACGAGCCCGCGACCCCGGCAGGGCTGGTGGCGACCGACGGCGACGAGCCACCGGTGGACTACCCCATCCTGGGCAGGCTGCTTCCCGGTGATGTCGACTCGGACGAGTACCTCGTGTCGTCCGACAAGGTGATCGTCGAGCGGGGCAAGCTCACCGTTCAGGTGGCGACCAGCCTGAGCGACGTCAACCGAAGCGTGGCGGTGGTGCGCACGGCGCTGTGGGTTGTCGTGCCGACGTTTGTCCTCGCTGTGGGGATGGGGTCGTGGGTGATGACCGGCCGCAGCCTGGAACCGGTGGCGGCGCTGCGTCGGCGGGTGGCGGAGATCACGTCGCGCACCCTCGACGAGCGGGTACCCGTGCCGCCCACCGACGACGAGGTAGCGCACCTGGCTCGGACGATGAATGCGATGCTGGATCGGTTGGAGGCCAGCTCGCGGCGCGAGCGACAGTTCGTGTCCGACGCCGGCCACGAACTGCGCAGCCCGGTGGCGGCCATCCGGGCCCAGGTCGAAACTGCGCTGGCCTACCCCGCCACCGCCGACTGGAACTCGGTCGGTGCCACCGTCCTGGCCCAGGGTGAGCGGCTCGATCGGCTGGTGAGCGACCTGTTTACCCTCGCCCGCCTGGAGGAGGGGGCCTTCGGGCCGGTGCCGGACACCGAGGTCGATCTCGACGAGCTCGTGCTCGAGCAACTCGATCACCTGAAGGGTCGTCGGTTGGACCTCTCCGGGCTGAGCGCCGCGCGGGTGCATGGCGACGCCGGCCAGCTGGCCAGCGTGGTGCGCAACCTGGTGGAGAACGCCGGCCGCCATGCATCGGAGGTGGTTCGGGTGTCGGTGTCGAGCGACGGCGAACGGGCCCGCATGGTCGTCGAGGACGACGGACCCGGCGTTCCCCCGGACCAACGCGACCTCGTCTTCGAGCGGTTCGGCCGCATGGAGGAGGCCCGAAGCCGCGACCATGGTGGGGCGGGGTTGGGCCTGCCGCTGGCGAGCCGGATCGTTGCCCGCCATGGCGGCACGCTGGAGCTGGACGACAGTGAGCTCGGTGGGGCCCGCTTTGTGGTCACCCTGCCGGTCGTCGCCACCGACGATCACTGAGGCTGAGGCACCTGTTCCGGGGAGCTGTGACGCTTCAGCAGTTGTGTTGCGGTCGAGTGTCTTTATAATGAAAATTATGACGATGAGGTAACGATCGGTTCCGTGTGTGGACGGGTGTCCATAGCCGTCGTTCGTCGACCCCCATGAAGCTCTCCCCCCGACTGCGGTCGATCGCCGCTGGATTCGTCGCGATGGCGGCACTTGGCGCAACGGGTTGCGTGGTCGCCCCAAGCTCTCCGGGCGGGAGCAGCGTCGGCGCCGGTCAGCTCGATCGCTTTCCGGTGGTGGGACCGGTTCAATACGGGAACGACTTCGGCGCTTCGCGAGGCGGCGGCACGCGGCGTCACCAGGGCATCGACGTCATGGCCAAGCGGGGTCAGCGGGTGGTCGCCGTCGAGTCGGGCCGGATCACCAGCGTTAAATCCTCCGCCAGCTGCGGCTATTCATTGGGGCTCGCCGGCGACGACGGCAACTACTACCTGTATTGCCACCTGAACGCTTATGCGTCCGGCATCAAGGCGGGCACGCGGGTCTGGGCGGGCAAGCAGGTGGGCACGGTGGGCAGCACCGGCAACGCCCACGAGGCGTATCCGCACCTGCACTTCGAGCTGCATCCCACCGGACCCGCAGCTGCGGCGATCAACCCGTACCCCCGACTCCGCAACGCCGAGGGCCGAACCGGGGTGGTGGTCAGCCCGCCCAAGGGCTGGCGCTAGCCCTCGGGCGACCCGGTCGCAATCGGGTGTCCGGCTAGGACAGGCGGCCCGCCGCCCGCGCTGCGGCCTCGGCGGCATCGAGCTGACCGGCGACGATGTCGAGGCCGGCATCCCAGAACCCTGGGTCGGTCAGGTCGCAGTCGACCATCGCCGCCAACGCCTCAGGGCTCGTCGACCCGCCGGCGGCCAACATGTTGAGGTAGCTGGGCACGAAGCCCTCGCCCTCGCTCTGG
Organism: Candidatus Microthrix subdominans; assembly: GCA_016719385.1. Taxonomy (NCBI): domain Bacteria; kingdom Bacillati; phylum Actinomycetota; class Acidimicrobiia; order Acidimicrobiales; family Microthrixaceae; genus Candidatus Neomicrothrix; species Candidatus Neomicrothrix subdominans. The sequence goes on from JADJZA010000010.1 coordinate 198,702, forward strand.
TATCGGGCATACACCGAGAGCGCCAGCAGCTGACCGAACGCGTAGGCGTAGACGTAGCCCGGGGTGGCGATGAAGTGGGGCACGTAGCTCCACCAGTCGCGATAGCCGTCGGTGAGCTCGATCGAGTCGCCGAGCATCTCGGTTTGGGAGGCCGCCCAGTGGTCGCCGAAATCCTTGACGGACAGCTCGCCGACGTCACGACGATGGGCGTGGCAGGCCGACTCGAAGCGGCTCATCGCCACCTGGCGAAACACGGTGGCGATCGAGTCCTCCAGCGTGGAGGCGAGCAGGGCGAAGCGTTCGCCGGGGTCGTCCAGCTGGGCGAGCAGGGCCTGGTTGGTGACCGCTTCGCCGAACACCGAGGCGGTTTCGGCCATCGTCAGCGGCGTGTCCTGGCCGAAGATGCCCTGCGGGCGGGCCAGATAGGCATGGATTCCATGTCCGAGCTCGTGGGCAAGCGTCAGCACGTCGCGGTCCGAGCCGGTCCAGTTCAGCAGCAGGTAGGGATGATGGCCCGGCACCGTGTAGGCGCAAAAGGCGCCCGGGCGTTTGCCGGGGCGTACCGGGGCGTCGATCCAGTTGCCGTCGATGAACTCGCGCACGATGTCGGCCAGCTCGGGCGAGAAGCTGTCGTACGCGTCGACGACCAGCGACGAGGCCTCCGCCCAGCCCACCTGTCGGTCGGCGTCGGCCACGCTGGCCGAACGGTCGTAGTCGGCCAGCCGCTCGACGCCGAGCACCTGCGCCTTCAACCGGTACCAGCGCTGGGGCAGGTCGTAGCGGGCGACGACCGCATCGATCAACGCGTGCACCGACTCGTCGGAGGCCTCGTTGGCCAGGTTGCGGCTCGACAACCAGCTCGGGTACGAGCGCAGGCGGTCCTGCACCGACTTGTCGAGCAGCAGGGTGTTGTAGATGTAGGCCCGGGTGCGAAGGCCGGGCTGCAGGGCGGTCGAGACCGACCCGGCCGCATCTGCGCGCACCCGGCGGTCGGGGTGCTGCAGCAGCGACAACCCCTCCTCGAGCGACGCCGCGCGATCCCCGCCGGGGGCCGACTCGGGCATGGCCACCTCGATCGCCGAGGTCTGCTCGTCGAAGAGCCGCACCCAGGCGGGTGCGCCGGACACCGACGTCTCGGTCAGCACCTGCTCCTCGGCCTCGCTCAGCAGGTGGTTCCGGTAGCGGCGCAAGGTGCGCAGGTGGTGGGCGCAGAAGTCGAGGGCCGGGTCGGCGAGCAGCGCCTCAGCGCGCTCGTCGGGCACCGCCGCCCACTCCAGGTCGAAGAACACCAGCTTGGTCGACAGTTCGGTGGCGGCCTCGGACAGCTTGGCCATCGCTGCGCCGCGCTCGGGGTCGAGGGAGTTCTCGGCCAGGCGCAGGCCGACGTAGGAGCCGGCCCGGCCCAGCAGGTCGTGCAGCTCGCCGATCGTGCCCATGAGCGCCGCCATCCCTGCGGCATCCAGCGTATCGATCGTGCCGCGGGCTTCGGCGATCTCGTCGGCCAGGGTCGCTGCCCGATCCATCAGCTCATCGGTCGACGACCCGTCGAGCAGGCCATCGAGCTGCCAGGCAACGTTCGCTGCGGTGAGGTCGGCGGCCTTGGGATCGGCGGCGGCCGGATCGCCGGTGGTAGCAGCGTCGGTGGTGTCGGTCGCAGTGCTCTCAGGTGGTGGTGTCATCCCCGCCCACGCTACCGGCGTCGGCGACCAGCGGGAGGGCCGCGACCGCGCCGCTTGCGTCGGCACGGGCAACGGCCTGGCGGGCGGCCTTGCGGACGCCCGCCTGACGGCGCCCCTGGCGGAGCCCGTCGGCGCTGAGCAGCGCGAGCGCCACCCAGACGCAGACGAAGCCCACCAGCCGCGCCGGGGGCACATCCTCGTGAAACACGAACACGCCGAGGATGAACTGGATCACCGGGGTGAGGTACTGCAACAGCCCGATGACCGACAGCGGGATCCGCATCGTCGCCACGCCGAAGGCCAGCAGCGGGGCGGCGGTCACCGCACCGGCGGCGAGCAGCAACAGCTTCATCGACACCGGGGCGCCGGGGAAGTCCAGCTCGCCGGCCAGCAGTGCCCAGCCCATGCCGACCAGCGCCACGGGCGCCACGGCGAAGGTCTCGGCGGTCAGCGCCTCGACCGGTCCGAGGCCCACCTGCTTCTTGAGCAGTCCGTAGGTGCCGAAGCTGGCGGCCAGCCCCAGGCTGACCCACGGCACCGCCCCGTACCCCAGCACGAGCACGAGCACCGAGACCGCGCCCGCCGCCACCGCGGCCCACTGAAGGCGGCGCAGGTGTTCGCCCAGGATCACCACCCCCAGCAACACGGTGACCAGCGGGTTGATGAAGTAGCCCAGCGAGGCGTCGATCACCCGGTCGTTGGTCACCGCCCACACGTAGATCAGCCAGTTGGCCGACAGCAGAAACCCGGCTGCGACCACCGACCACGTCCGGCGGCGATCGGCCAGCAACGGGCGAGCCCACGTCCAGCCGGCGCCGAGCGACAGCACGCCGACCATCAACACCGCCGTCCAGATGACGCGGTGACCGATGATCTCCAGCGGGGAGGTGGGCTCCAGCAGGTGGAAGAACAGCGGGAACAGACCCCACATCGTGTAGGCGCCGACGCCGCCGATCACCCCGATGCGGTATTGGGCGGCTTCGTGGTCAGCGATGGCGGGGCCCGATTGTGGATCGGTCCCCTCACCCGGTTGCACGGCCTCCCGATCGCTCACCACGCGCGTACGCTACCCGTCGCTTCGAACGGCATCGACTGCGGGGGGCCACCGGGCGCAGCGAGCGACGGCTGTGCGCAGCCGGTCGGAACGACGATGAGCCGCCCTTCACCTCGACCGGTGGTCGGTGCCCCTACGATGGGTCGATGAACACCGCGCGTGCAGCTCGGATCATCCGATGACGATCGAGTTCCGATCGTCGCCAACCGCCTCGCTCGGGGTGGAGGTGGAGCTGAGCCTGGTCGATCGGGAGACCCGCGCCCTGACGTCGGCGGCCACCGACACGCTGGCCGACATCAGCGCTGACGGCGCCGAGCATCCGGCGCTGAAGCACGAGCTGTTCGAGTCGACCGTCGAGGTGATCACCGGCGTGTGCGACACGGTTGCCGGGGCCCGCAGCGATCTCGAGGCCGGCATCGACGAGCTGCGCGGCGCGGCCTTTCAGCGTGGGGTGGGGCTGTTGTGCTCGGGCACCCATCCGTTCAGCTCGTACCGCGAGCTGCAGATCAGCCCGTCGGAGCGCTACCACCAGCTGGTTGACGACATGCAGTGGCCGGTGAGGCGCCTGGCGATCAACGGCATCCACTTCCACGTCGGGGTCCGCTCGGGGGAGAAGTGCATCGCCACGGTCAACTCGCTGACCACGTTTTTGCCGCTGTTTCTTGCGCTGTCGGCGTCCTCGCCCTACTGGGACGGTCAGGACACCGGCCTGGCGTCGGCCCGAACCAAAATCTTTGAGGGGTTGCCCACCGCCGGGCTGCCGCCGCAGCTGCACTCGTGGAGCGAATTCGAGGAGTTTCTCGATGCGCTGATCCGGGCCGAGGCGATCGAGTCGGTGCGCGAGGTGTGGTGGGACATCCGCCCCCACCCCGATTTCGGCACGGTGGAGCTGCGCATGTGCGACGGCATGCCGACGATGACCGAGATCACCGGCGTGGCCGCCCTTGCCCAGTGCCTGGTGGCGTGGATGGACGGCCAGATCGATCGCGGCGAGCCGCTGCCGGGCGTGCGCGAGTGGGTCGTGCGCCAGAACAAATGGCTGGCCGCCCGCTACGGCCTCGATACCGAGCTGATCGTTGACGACCGCGGCAACCGCCGACCCGCCAGGGACCTGGTCGACGAGCTGGTCGACCTGCTCGGCGACACGGCGGCCCGGCTGGGATGCGCCGATGAGCTGTTGACGCTGCGCGACCTGGTGCGCACCGGCAACTCGGCCGAACGACAGCGACGGATCGTCGCCGCAGGGGGCAGCCTGGTCGATGTGACCACCGCCCTCCAGAAGGAACTGTCGACCGATGCCCCGCTCGTCTGAGGCCGGTGTGGCCCCAGCTTTGCCGGGCGAGCCCCTGATGGGACCGGTGTATCCCTGGCTCGAGCACTTTCTCGATGCCCATCGCGACGAGCTGATCGCCTTCCGGCGCCGGCTGCACGCCCATCCGGAGGTGTCGTGGGCCGAGCTGGAGACCACCGCAGCGGTGATCGATCGCCTGGCGGTGGCCGGGTTGAGGCCCGCCCCGTTGCCCGACAGCACCGGCCTGGCCTGCGACCTGGGTACCGGCGCCCCATCGCCTTTCGTCGCCGGCGAGGGCGACCAGCCGATCGTCGCCCTGCGTGCCGACCTCGACGCGCTGGCGATGGAGGACGACAAGGATGTGGCCTACCGCTCGACCCGGCCGGGCATCGCCCATGCCTGCGGTCACGACGTCCACACCACGGTCGTGCTCGGGGCGGCGCTGGCGCTGGCCCAAGCGGTAGACCAGGGCGAGCCCGGTCGCTTCCGGTTCGTCTTCGAACCGGCCGAGGAGGCCTTGCCCGGCGGGGCGCTGGAGGTGATCGACTCCGGAGCGCTGCGAGGTGTGGGCTCGATGCTCGGCGTTCACTGCGACCCGAAGATCGACATCGGCCAGGTGGCCCTGCGAGCCGGCGCCATCACCTCGGCGGCCGACATGGCCCGCATCACCATCTCGGGGCCAGGCGGTCACACCGCCAGGCCCGAATTGACCGTCAACCTGCTCGCCGTGCTCGGCCGGGTGCTCACCGAGGTGCCCGAGCGGGTGGCCAAGCTGGCGGCACCCGCCGAGCTGTCGGTCGTGTTCGGGTCGACCCATGGTGGCGATGCGCCGAACGTCATCCCGACTCAGGCGACCGCGACGGCAACCGTGCGTACCCCCGACGTCGATTGCTGGGAGAAGGCGGCCGGGTTGGTCGAACAGGCGATACGCGACGTGGTCGAGCCCACCGGGGCAACCTTCGAGGTCGCCTACCGCACCGGCGTTCCGCCGTCGATCAACGCGCTCGGGCCGACCGACTCGCTCGAGCTTGCCGCCCATGCGGTTGTTGGAGAGGCGTGCACCGTCCGGGCCGAGCACAGCAGGGGCGGCGACTCGTTCGCCTGGTATGCCCGGCAGGTGCCGGCGTCCTATGCCCGTTTGGGCACGTTCGATCCGGCCAGCGGGGTGCCCCGCCCCGACATCCACTCGAGCGGCTTCGACGTCGACGAGCGCTCGATCGAGATCGGGGTGCGGCTGCTCGTGACCGCTGCGCTGGCCGAGCGCGACCGTCTCGCCTGAGGAGATTGACGGCAGGCCGGGACCAAGGCGCGGGGCAGGCGGAGCTCGGTGTGGGGGGGGGGGGGGGGGGCGGGGGGGGGCCGCGGGAGACAGCTAGGTGGTGGGGGGGGTGCCGCGGACCACGGGGGGGGGCCGGGGGGCGGGGGGGAGCCGGAGCGCCCTCGCCTACTCGACCGGTTGGCCGTGGCCACGGACGGCGGGGTCGGCGGCGAGGGCAGCGGTAAAGAACTCACGATCCTCAAACAGGGACACGTCGCTCATGTACATCTTGCCGTAGCGCTCGAAATACATCAGCTGCTTGGACAACAGGAAGGTCGCCCGGTCGAAGTCGGTCGCCACCGCACCCTGGGTGACGACCAGCTTGCGAGCCTTGCGCTGTTCGTTGAGGCGTCGAAGCCTGGTCAATGGCGACGTGTCGTCGGCATCGATCCCCGATGCGGCCGCAACCGCCCGCTGGGGCGCCAGCATCATGTCGGCCAGGCTGACCTGACCGAACGGGGCGGTCAGCACCGGCTGGATCATCATCTTGATGAACGCGATCAGCCCGTCGTCGTCCAGGTTGAGGGCGGCCTCGATCGCTTCGCCGTAGTGGCGCATGAAGATCGCCGCGATGTCGGCCCAGGCGGTGTCGTCGCCCAGCGCAGCCTCGATCATCCTCCTGAACAACAGGTGGGTGTCGGCGTCCAGCCGGCCGACGATGCCCCAGTCGATCACCCCGATGCGGCCGTCGGGGCGGAACAACAGGTTGCCGGCGTGCACATCGCCGTGAAAGGTGCCCCAGCGAAGGGCGGTCAAAAGGAAGGCCTGCACCACCTGCTGGACGACGATCGGCGCGTCGGCGCCGTAGCCGTCGATCGTCGCCAGGTCGTCCACCGGCACGCCCTCGATGAACTCCATCGTGAGCACGCCCCGGTTGGACAGCTCCGGGTACACCTCGGGCACGGTCACCTTGGGCAGGTCGACCAGGCCGAGCAGGCGGTAGAAGTGGACCATGGCCCGGGCCTCGTTGCGCAGGTCGAGCTCCTCGCCCAGCTGCTGACGAAACCCGTCGAACTGCTGGAGCATCGACACGGCGGCCTGTTCGCCGGTGGCCTCGACCACCTTGGCGAGCAGCGGCTGCAACAGGTCGAGGTCGACGGCGACCCGCCGCTCAACGTCGGGCCGCAGCACCTTGACCGCCACCTCGGCCCCGTCGTGAGTGGTTGCCCGGTGAACGACGGCGATCGAGGCCCGGCCGATCGGGTTGGGGTCGAAGTGGGCGTAGGCGTCCTCCAAGGAGCGACCCAGTTCGTCCTCGATGAGGCGCTTCACCTCGTCGAAGGGCACCGGCGGTCCGGTGTCGAGGCAGCTGCGGAACTCGTCGGCCACGTCGTCGCCGAAAATGCCGGGCGCCGAGCCGACCAGCTGGCCGAACTTGAGGAACGTTGTGCCCAGATCCTCGAACGTCCTGCGGAGCGCCGGCACCCAGTCGTCGGTGCTGAGACGCCGGTGGCGCATGCTGTGGGTCATGACCGGCCCGAAGCGGTGGGCGACCACCGCGCTCATCGTCACCGCGCGGCGGCCCCGCTCGGCCCGGGTGGTGTCCGGCTGCCGTCGGCCGAACAGGTAGGGCGTCTCAAGGGCCACCGCATCGGCGGCCGCCAACTCGTCGGCGGTGACGGCGCGTGCGGCCGACCTGGGCGTCGACGGGATGATCGTGTCGATCATCGCAGCATCGGTGTCGCTTGGGCCTGCGTCATCGTGCGACGTGGAGGCATCGCTGAGGGCTGATGCATCGCTCGGGGTCGGGGCGACGGGCGAGCTGGACCGGCCGGCGGCGTGCTCGGGGGCTGGGTGGGGCATGTCGAGATCGTACCGACGGAGGTCGTGGCTCAAACCATCGTTCGCAGTGGCGCCCGGGTGCCCTCCAGCAACGGCTTAGCGGGCGTTGACCAGGTGGTCGGCGGCCGACGCGAAGTAGGCGATCAGCTCGCCGCGCTCGGGCTCGGCCACCTCGAGCACGTCGATGGCGCCGGCCATTGCGGCCAGCCACTGGTTGCGGGCCGTGACGTCGATCCGGTACGGCGCATGGCGCATGCGCAGGCGGGGGTGGCCGCGCTGCTCGGCGTAGGTGGTGGGCCCGCCCCAGAACTGCTCGAGAAACATGCGCAGCCGGTCGCGGGCGCCCTGAAGGTCGTCGACGTCGGGGTAGTGCGACAGCAGCTCTGCGTCCGCCTCGACCCGGTCGTAAAACTCGTCGACCAGCCGCTCGAAGAAGTCGTGACCTCCGACCCGCTCGTAGAGCGGTGCGGGAGGGGCGCCCGACCCGATGTCGAGGCTCATCGGCTGAGCACCCGGACGAGGACGAGCAGTCCGCACGCACCCAGCACCGAGCCGATCAGCCCGCTGGCGGCAAAGTCGATGCCTTCGCCGTCGATGAGGCTGGCCACCGTTCCGCCGATCAGCGAGCCGATCACGCCCAGCAACACCGTGCCGATGCAACCCAGGTCGCGTCCGCCCCTCCCCGAGGGCACGAGCAGCCTGGCGATGGCACCGGCGATCAGGCCGAAGATGATCCAACTGAGAAGTCCCATGGCCCCCAATGTGCCACGCGGGCGTCGGCCGCGGCATCACCGCAGGCGACCCTCAGAGCTCTGGGACGTATTTCCGGTCGGCCTCGATGGGCGACTTGATGCCCACCTGGTTGCCGTCCGGGTCGAAGACGATGGCGTAGCGGGACCCGAAGAACGCGTCGTAGGGCGCCACCCCAACCTCGTACCCGGCCGCCCGGGCCCTGTCGTACAGGCGGTCGACGTCGGCCCGCCCGGCGACCATGAGGCCGATGACGGCGTTGCCGCCGCCGCGGTCCGGGTCGAACTGCGGGTTCCAGATCCGGGCCATTGCGTGGTTGTCGAAGGCGATGTAGAAGTCGCCCCCGAAGTGCACGTCGACGTGTTGCGCGCCGGAGCCCTCCGGCCAGTCGTACGGGTCGGCCACATCGAGCTCGAGAAGTCGGTAGAACGCCACCGTGGCGGTCATGTCGGCGACGAACAGGTTGATCTGGCCCAAGGTGGTGGTCATTGACGGCCCAGCCTAGAGGGGCACCAATTCGAACACGGTGGCGTGGCCGACGCCGAAGAGGGCGCCCTGATCGACGGCCCGCTGGGTCAGCCAGTCCTCGGTAGCGCCGGGGGCCTCGTCGACGTGCTCGAGGTAGGCGCGATGTTCGGCCAGCGAGGCCATGCCGGCGGCATGGGTGGCGGTGGTGTCGACCCAGTGGGTGGCCTGGGGTGAGCCGCCGAATGCAGCGAAGCGCACACCCTCCCATGGCCGGCCCCGATCGCCGAACAGCCACGGGTTGGCGGCGTCGCGCACCGCGTCGAGCACGGCCACCCCGACGTGGCGGTGGTCGGCGTGGTTCCAGCCGGGTAGCCCAAAGCTCTCCCGGAAGTTGATCGACAGGATCACCTCGGGCCGATGGGCCCGGATCGCTTCGGCAAGGTCGGCCCGCAGCTCCAGGTTGGCCTCGACCAGGCCATCGGGATGGTCGAGGAACGACAGGTCGGTCACGCCGACGGCGGCGCAGCTGCGGCGCTGCTCCTCCATCCGAAGCGGAGCGCACTCCTCGGGTGCCATCGTGGAGATGCCGGCCTCGCCCTTGGTGACGAGCACGTAGGCGACCGTCTTGCCCGCTGCGGTCCAGCGGGCGACGGCCGCGGCGGCGCCGTATTCCATGTCGTCGGGGTGGGCCACGATGGCCAGCGCCCGGTCCCAGTCCTCGGGCAAAGGGTCAAGCTGCGGACCGTTCTCGGTGTCGTCGGTCGCCATGTGTGCCTCCTCGTCGGGCCGGTCGTCTCTGGGAGCGAGCATGTCAGACGATGGTCACCGTTGCTTGGTGAACTCCTCGGCCGCCTTCGTGTCGGCGGCGACCAGCAGCACGTCGCCCCTGCCGATCACCGTGTCGGCGGTGGCGTAGGTGAAGGCGGAACCCACCGGCTTGATGCTGACGACGGTGACGCCGAAGAGGCGCCGGGCCTGGCTCTCCTGCAACGTCTTGCCGATCATGGACGCCGGCGCCCTCGTCTCGACCAGCGCAAAGCCGTCGTCGAGCTGGAACCAGTCGATCATGCGCCCGGTCACCTGGTGTGCCACCCGCACGCCCATGTCGCGCTCGGGGAACACCACCTCGCTGGCGCCGATCCGCTCGAGGATGCGGGCGTGCGGTTCGGTGAGCGCCTTGGCCCAGATCGGCGTGACCCCGAGGTCGACGAGAGCGGCGGTGGTCAGGATCGAGGCCTCGATGTCGGTGCCGATCGCCACGACGGCTGCGCCAACGTCCTCGGCGCCGATCTGGCGCAGCGTGTCCAGCCGGGTGGTGTCCGCCTCCATCACCTGGCTGAGCTCGCTGGCATGGTCGGCGACCAACCCGGGGTCGAGGTCGACGCCGAGCACGTCGTGGCCCATGTCCTCGAGCGAGGTGGCGAGTGCCGATCCAAACCGGCCCAGGCCGATGACCAGCACCGTGTCGCTGCGGCGCAGGCGCTCGGCGCTTCTGGATGGGCCGGCGAAGGCGGGGGACGTGGGATGGGACGGGACGGTCTCAGCCAATGAGGGGTCGCTCCTCGGGATAGCGGTAGCGGCGGGTGTGTTCCCGCAACACCAGGGCGGCGCCCAGGGTGGCGGGCCCGACGCGCCCGACGAACATCATGACGATCAGCACCACCCGGGAGCCAGCGCTCAGGGTGGGGGTGATCCCGGTGGTCAACCCGACGGTGCCGAACGCGCTGGTGGCCTCGAACAGGCCGTCGCCGAGGGGAATGCGGTCGAAGGTCACCAGCGCCATCGTAGAGACGGTGACGAGCGCCACCCCGCTGAGCGCCACGGTGATCGCCTGGCGCTGGGCGAACGCGGGGATGCGCCGACGGAACGAGTCGACCTCACGGTCACCGCGCAGCTCGGCCCAGATCACCCACGCCAGGACGGCGAAGGTGGTCACCTTGATGCCGCTTGCGGTGGAGGCACTGCCCCCGCCGATGAACATCAACACGATGGTGACCACGATCGACGACTCGCGCATGGCGCCGTAGTCGATCGTGTTGAATCCGGCGGTGCGGGGGGTAATGCCCTGGAAGAGACCGGCGATCGCCTTGTCGGCGATGCCCATCGGCCCGAGGGTGTTCGGGTTGGACCACTCGATGACGAGCACGGCCAGCGCTCCGCCGGCGATGAGCAGCGCTGTGGCGACGAGGGTGATCTTGGTGTGCAGCGACCAGCGTCGGGGGCGGCGGTAGAGGCGACGCAGCTCCATCAACACCGGGAAGCCGATGCCGCCGAGCACGATCGACGTGGCGATCACCCCGGAGGTCCACGGATCGTCGACGAAGCCGGCCAGGTTGTCACTGAACAGGGCGAACCCGGCGTTGTTGAACGAGGTGACCGCATGGAACAGCCCCAGCCATGCCGCCCGTCCCAGCGGCTCGCCGTGGATGATGACGAAGCCGCCGAACAGCGCCACCGCCACCGTCGCCTCGATGCCCATCGACCAGCGGAACACCCCGAGGATCACCGCCTTGAAGTCGGCTCCGCCGGCGAGGTTCACCTCGGCCTGGGTGGCCAGGCGGTGGCGCAGTTCCAGCTTGCCGGCCAGTGCGACGGCGACCACCGACGAGAACGCCATCAGCCCGAACCCGCCGATCTGGGCGAGCACCATGATCACGGCCTGCCCGAAATGGGTCCAGCCGGTGGCGGTGTCGACCACCTGAAGGCCGGTAACGGTGCCCGCCGAGGTTGCGGTAAAGAGCCGATCGAGGAAGCTGTGTTCGACCCCGTCTGTGGCTATCGGCAGGTGCAACAAGGCTGCGCCGGTGAGGATGACGGCGATGAACCCGACGACGACCACCTGTGTGGGGTGCCAACGCCTCAGCGGGCCGTCCCAGAGCAACGATCGGTCGGCCACCCCAACAGCGTAGAGGCTGTCGGCCCGGCCGAGAGGTGCCGGGTGCGAACGGCGCAAACGCATGCTGACCAAGTGGGAGCACCGCGAAGTGTGCCGCTCTCGCGCTCCTCACGACGCGAGAGCGGCACACTTCGCGTACCGGAGCGGATCCGCCCGTAGTGTGTCGGGCGATGGGGCAAGGGCGGCGTCTGGCGGGAGCGATGATCGCCCTGTTCGGCGTGTTGGCGTTCGGCATCGTCGGCTACCTGTTCCTGGGCTTCAGCCCGCTCGACGCGGTGTATATGACGGTCATGACGGTGTCGACGGTGGGCTTCGGCGAGGTGGAGCCGCTGTCGCGGCTGGGTGTCGCCTTTACCGTCGTGCTGATCCTGGTGGGGGTCTCCTCAGCGCTGTACGCCTTCAGCGTGATCGTCGAGGGTGTCATCGAAGGCCGAGTCAACGAGTTGCTAGGGAGACGACGTATGAACCAGTCGATCGCTTCGGTGAGCGGCCACGTGATCGTGTGCGGTTGGGGCCTTGTCGGCCATGCCATCGCCGAGGAGATCGCCGAGACCAAACAGGAACTGGTGATCGTCGAGATCGACCCCGACAAGGTGAACGGTGTCGAGCATCGCGTGGTGATCGGCGACGCCACGACCGACGAGGTGCTGCGCAAGGCCGGCATCGACCGCGCTGCGGCGTTGGTGGCGGCGGTCGATGGCGACGCCGAAAATTCCTTCATCACCCTCAGCGCCCGGTCGCTCAACCCCGACCTGTTCATCGTGAGCCGCGCCCGCAGCCGGGACAGCGGCGAGAAGCTGATGCGGGCCGGCGCTGATCGGGTGGTCAACCCGCAGAGCATCGGCGGCGTGCGCATGGCGGCCTTCGTGCTACACCCCCACGTGGCCGAGTTCGTCGACGTCGTCATGCACGAAAAGTCGCTCGAATTTCGCTTGGAGGAGGTGGCGGTGGTTGAGGGGTCGCCGCTCGTCGGCAAGACGCTGCGCGACACCCACCTGCGCGACGAAACCGGCGCGTTGGTGCTGGCGTTGCGTCGCCGCGACGGCAGCTTCGAGACCAACCCCTCGCCCGACGAGGTGATCTCCAAGGGCGAGGTGATCATCGCCATCGGCACCCAGGAGGAGCTGCAGTCCCTCATCGTCTTCGTAGCGCCCTGATCGGCGGCGGCCCGCGGGCGCAGCGGTCTGATGCAGCTTGGGGCGTGACGGCCGGTGGCGACCTTCGCCGCTTGAAAACGAACAGGCGTTCGATAAGGTGGCTCCGTGGGATGGAGAAACCCGGCGAAGTCGTGGTCGGAGCTGGAAGCCCAGCTTTCGGCGGTCTCTGGATCGCCCGGCCGCGCCACGCAACGGGGTCCCTCCCCACCCGGTGTCGACCCGGACAAACCAGCGACGCGAGGCGACGATCACGAGCCTCGTCAACGTGGGGGAGTCCGGGGTCGCCCGCGTCCGGGGGGCGCTGGCAGGCGCCGCCCCGGTACCGCATATGCCGAGCTGCACGCCCACTCGCACTTCAGCTTTCTCGACGGGGCATCCTCGCCGGAGGAGCTGGTCGACGAGGCGGTGGCGCTCGAGTTGGACGCGCTGGCGCTGACCGACCACAACGGCTTCTACGGCGTGGTGCGCTTCGCCGAGGCGGCCCGGGAGGCCGGGCTGCCCACCGTGTTCGGCGCCGAGGTGTCGATCGGGGCGGCCGAACCGCGCGCCGGTGAGGGCACCAGCCACGACCCGGCGGCCCGCCACCTGGTGATCCTGGCACGCGACCCCGAGGGATACGCCCGGCTGGGCACGCTGCTGTCGACCGCCCAGATGGCGGGGGAGAAGGGCCGGCCACGGCTGAGCTTTGCCGAGTTGGCCGAGGCGGCCGGACGGGCCCGCGGGCACTGGGCCGCCCTCACCGGGTGCCGTAAGGGCACCGTGCCGGCGGCGCTGGTCGCCGACGGGCCGCGGGCGGCCGCCCGGGAGCTGCGGGCGCTCACAGCGGCGTTCGGGTCCGACTCGGTGTTCGCCGAGCTGTGGGATCACGGCGACCCGCTTGACTCGGCCCGCAACGATGCCCTGGTGCGCCTGGCCGCCTCGGCGGGGGTGCGGCCGTTGGCGACCAACAACGTCCACTACGCCACCCCGGCCGCCCGCCGCCTGGCCGGGGCGATGGCGGCGATCCGCGCCCGCTCCAGCCTGGATCACAGCGACGGCTTTCTGCCCGCCAACGGTGGCGCCCACCTGCGCTCGGGGGCCGAGCAGCTCGCCCGCTTCGCCCGCTATCCCGGGGTGGTGCAGGCCGCGTCGGCGCTGGGCCGGGAGTGCGCGTTCGACTTGTCGTTGGTCGCACCGTCGCTGCCGCCGTACCCGTGCCCGCCCGGCCCCGACGGCACCCCGGTCAGCGAGATGGCCTACCTGCGAAGCCTGGTCGAGGACGGTGCCGTCGTGCGCTACGGCACACGCCGGGCCGAGACCGCGCCGGGGGCCTGGGCCCAGATCGACCACGAGCTGGGGGTGATCGAGCAGCTGGGGTTTCCCGGCTACTTCCTCGTCGTGTGGGACATCGTCGCGTTCTGTCGCCGCAACGACATCTACTGCCAGGGCCGGGGCTCGGCGGCCAACTCGGCGGCCTGCTTCGCCCTCGGGGTCACCAAGGCCGACGCCGTGCGCCTGGGGCTGCTGTTCGAGCGCTTCCTGTCGCCCGAGCGCGACGGGCCGCCCGACATCGACCTCGACATCGAGTCGGGTCGCCGGGAGGAGGTGATCCAGTACGTCTACGAGCGCCACGGCCGCAGCCACGCCGCCCAGGTGGCCAACGTGATCACCTACCGTGGCCGCTCGGCGCTGCGCGACGCGGCCAAGGCGCTGGGCTACTCGGTGGGCCAACAGGACGCCTGGGCCAAGGAGCTGGGCCGGTGGGGGCCGTTGCCCAAGCCGGGGGAGGGTCGTCCCGAGGGCATCAGCGCCCCGGACGCGGTCATCGACCTGGCCGGGCAGCTGCAGGGCGCGCCCCGGCACCTGGGCATCCACTCGGGCGGCATGGTGATGTGCGACCGGCCGGTGGTCGAGGTGTGCCCCACCGAGTGGGGCCGCATGGAGAACCGCTCGGTGCTGCAGTGGGACAAGGACGACTGCGCGGCGGCCGGGCTGGTGAAGTTCGACCTTCTGGGGCTGGGCATGCTGACCGCCCTGCACGCCACGGTCGACCACATCACGGCCACCCGGGGCGAGACGATCGACCTGGCGGCCCTGCCCCAGGACGACGACGTCTATGACATGTTGTGCCAGGGCGACTCGGTCGGGGTGTTCCAGGTGGAGTCCCGGGCCCAGATGGCCACCCTGCCCCGGCTGCAGCCCCGCTGCTTCTTCGACCTGGTCGTCGAGGTGGCGCTGATCCGGCCCGGCCCGATCCAGGGCGGCTCGGTGCACCCCTACCTGCGACGCCGCCGGGGGGAGGAGCCGGTGACCTACCTGCACCCGCTGTGCGAGCCGGCACTGAAGAAGACCCTGGGCGTGCCGCTGTTTCAGGAGCAGCTGATGCAGCTGGCGATCGACGTGGCCGGCTTCACCCCGACCGAGGCCGACCAGTTGCGCCAGGCGATGGCGTCCAAGCGGTCGGCCAAGGCCATGGCCGTCCTGGCCCGCCGCTTCGATGAGGGCACCGCCGCCAACGGGCTGGACGAAGCCACCCGTGAGGAGCTGTGGTCGAAGCTGGCCGCCTTCTCCAACTACGGCTTCCCCGAGAGCCACTCGGTGAGCTTTGCCTACCTGGTGTACGCCTCCGCCTGGTTGAAGTACCACGAACCGGCGGCGTTTCTGGCCGGGCTGCTCGATGCCCAGCCGATGGGCTTCTGGTCGCCCCACTCGCTGGTGCAGGACGCCCGGCGCCACCGGGTGGAGGTCGATGCCCCCGACGTGGCCACCTCGGGGGTCATGAGCACGCTGTGGTGGCCAGGGGGCACCTCCGGCAGCCGGTTGATCCCCCATGTCCCTGACATCGACATTGACATCGACATCGGTCCCGACATCGGTCCCGACATCGACGGCGCCGCCGGGACCGGTTTGGTCGACGGGGGTGGGGCGCCGCCGCCCGATCGTCGCTACCGCTGGAACCGCGATCGGCCCCAGCCCCGGGTGCGGTTGGGGCTGGCCAGCGTGCGCCACCTGGGTGAGGATGCCGCCGCTCAAGTGGTCGCCGAACGGCCCTACGCCTCGGTGGAGGACCTGGCCCGCCGGGCGGGGCTGAGCCGCCAACAGCTCGAAGCGCTGGCCACCGCGGGAGCGCTCGGGGGCTTCGCCGATCCCCATCGCAGCGGACAACCGTTGGGGCGGCGGGCGGCGCTGTGGTCGGTGGGGGCGGCCGCCCAGGGCTCGCCCGACCGGTTGGAGGGCATCGTCACCGGCGCCGAGGCGCCTCGGTTGCCGGGCATGGCCGAGTGGGAGGAGGCACAGGCCGACCTGTGGGCCACCGGCGTGTCGGCCGATGGGCACCCCACCCGGTTTGTCCGCCACCGCCTCGACGCTCTCGGCATCTCGACCGCTCAGGCGCTGTTGTCGTCGCCGGACGGCACCAAGGTGTCGGTCGGTGGCATCGTCACCCATCGCCAGCGGCCCCAGACCGCCGGCGGGACGATCTTTTTGAACCTGGAGGACGAAACCGGGCTGGTCAACGTCGTGTGCTCGCCGGGCTGCTGGGTGCGGTACCGGCGCCTGGCCCGCGACGCACCTGCCCTGGTGGTGACCGGCCGTCTGGAGCGCACGGTTGACGACGTGGTGGCGGTGGCCGCCGAACGCTTCGACCCCCTGCCGGTGCCCGTCGGAGCGGACGCAGGCCGAGGGCCTCAGCGGCGCGGCGGCAGCGGCAGCCGCGGCGGGCTGAGGTCTCGTGACTTTCGATGAACGGCGCAAGCTTCGGACGGCCCGGGTTTCGGCGAACGATCGTGCACCCAAACGGCACCACCATCCATGAAGTGGTGACGGCGCTGATCGAAGACGGCATGGGAACATTGGTGTTCCGCCGTTATGTGACGGCTGTCCAACGCAAATCGCCTGATGCTGGTGGTATCCTCACCTGTTCAGCAACCACCGCTCTGTTCAGCAATCCCCCGCTCCTGCGCTGTCCCGCCGTAGTGCTCCGGCGAACCCGCCCCAACCTGCCGAGGCCCCCGTGACCATCGCCACCCATGGCCGACTTCCTGACGAGCGCGTCCAGGTGAGATCGTCCATCCCGTTCTTTCTCGTCCACCTGACGCCGCTGGCCCTGATCTTCACTGGCATCAGCACCACCGCCGTCGTCCTGGCGATCGGCACCTACACGGTGCGCATGTTCTTCATCACCGCCGGCTACCACCGCTATTTCGCCCACCGCAGTTACAAAACCGGGAGGGTGTTTCAGTTCATCTTGGCCTTCGGTGGCTCGATGGCGATGCAGAAGGGCCCGCTGTGGTGGGCGGGCAACCATCGGCTGCACCACCGCTTCTCCGACACCGACCGTGACCTGCACTCGCCGATCAAGGGCTTCTGGTGGAGCCACATGGGCTGGATTCTCTCGGAGAAGTCCTCGCCGACGCCGACCGAGGTGATCTCCGACTTTGCCAAATACCCGGAGATCCGCTTCATCAACGAGAAGGACTGGATCGGTCCGCTCACCCTGGCCGTGTTCTGCGTCCTCGTCGGCGGCTGGTCGGGCCTGGTGCTCGGCTTCTTCGTCTCGACCGTCCTGTTGTGGCACGCCACGTTTCTGGTCAACTCGCTGGCCCACGTCATGGGGCGTCGTCGCTTCGTCACCAACGACACCAGCCGCAACTCGGCGATCATCGCCGCCCTGACGATGGGCGAGGGCTGGCACAACAACCACCATCACTACCCGGCCTCGGCCCGGCAGGGCTTCTACTGGTGGGAGTACGACGTCAGCTACTACGTGCTGCGGGCGCTGAGCCTGGTGGGGGTGGTGCACTCGGTGAAGGTTCCCAACGCCAAGGCGATGGAGAACGCCCGGGTGCGCGACGGTGCCTTCGACGTCGGCATGTTCCGTCACCATCTGGTCAAGGCTGCCGGGGTCGTCGCCGCATCGCAGGAGAACGCCACCCACCTGTTAACCGACGGCCGAGAGGTGATCGTCGATCGTGACAGCGCCGCTCGCGAGGGGTTGGAGTCGATGGTCGACACCACGATGGCCCGGGCCGACGAGGTGGCGAAGCTGACCCGCCGGCCCGAATCTCTCGTCGCGTCGGAGTAGCGCTCGACGGTCGGACGTATGCCGTCTTACGTGTGCCGACGGCGCCGGGGCCCCCGGCGGCAACGGGAATCGAAGGAAGCGGCGCAGAAACGCGTGGACATGGGCGGTGCGTTCGGTACGGTCTAGAGGCACCGCGACGAGGGGGAACACCTATGCCTATCCACTGCAACGAACTGACCACATTCTCCGAGGCGGAGGCGACCGACCAGTTCGTCCACCAGAACAAGAAGCTGCTCAAGATCAACCTGGCCTACGGCCCGGTCAACGCCCGCATGGGCTCGATGGTCGCCTACCAGGGCGACGCCCGCTTCGAGAACACCGGCTCCGGCGGCATGACGAAGATGCTCAAGAAGGCGGTCACCGGCGAGGGCGTCAACGTGATGAAGGTCACGGGCTCGGGTGAGGTGTTCATCGCCGACCAGGCCACCGACATCATCATCATGTACCTCGAGAACGACATGGTGTCGGTCAACGGACGCAACGTGTTGGCCTTCTCGGACTCGATCGAGTGGGACATCCAGCGGGTCGGCAGCGGCATGGCAGGCATGCAGGCCGGTGGGCTCTACAACGTGGTGCTGCGGGGCACCGGATACGTCGCGGTCACCACCGACGGCCCGCCGGTGATGCTCGACGTCACCCAGCAGGCCACCTTCGGTGATGCTCAGGCGGTCGTGCTGTGGAGTGCCGGGGTGCAGATGAACATCAAGACCGACACCGGCGGCATGAAATCGATGCTGCGGGGCGGCACCGGGGAGACGTTCCAGATGGCCTTCGCCGGCCAAGGGTTCGTGCTCGTCCAGCCGTCCGAGGGTGCACTCGGTGGTCCGGCGGCGGCCGGAGGCAGCGGCGGCGGCGGCGGAGGCTTCCTCGGGGGTCTGGGCGGCTAGCGGTACCCAGCCTACGACCAGCCCGGGGCAACCAGCCCGGAGCAACGCGGACGAAAACGTCCGAAGTGGGGAGTGCAAACGACCGCCAGGCGGTCGTTTGCACTCCCCACTTCGAGTTTTCGGGCCGGTTCGAGGGCTTCGGTACCGGCTCGAGAGTTCAGGCCCCGCCGAGCCCTGCCGACCGGGCGCGCACGATCGCGTGGGCCCGATCGGCCACCTGAAGCTTGGTGAACAGGTTCGACACGTGGTTGCGGACCGTCTTCTCGGAGATGTAGAGGGTCTGGGCGATGTCCGGGTTGCTTTGGCCCCGGGCGACGAGTTCCAGCACCTCACGCTCGCGGTCGGTCAGCTGTGGAAACGGAGCGACCCGTTGGGGGACGGTGAAATAGCGCTGAATCCTGCGCGCGATCGCTGGACCGAAGATGGCTGCGCCGGCGACGACCGCCCGGATGGCTGCCACGACGTCCTCGTGGCCGGCGCCCTTGAGGAGGTAGCCCCGCGCTCCGGCGCGCAGGGCGGAGAAGACGCTGTCGTCGTCATCGAACATGGTGAGCACCAGCACGGCGATGTGCGGGTTGGCTGCGACCACCTGACGGGTGGCCTCGATACCGTTCAGCGACGGAAGGTTGAGGTCCATCACGATGACATCGGGCTGAAGCTTCTCGGCGAGCTCAACCACCTCTGGTCCATCTGCGGCCTCGCCCACCACCTCCAGGGTGGGCTCGGTGGACAACACCACGCGGAGGCCATCTCGGAACATCGGGTGATCATCGGCGATCAGCACCCGAATCACATCTCGGTCCAGCGGTTCAGCGGTCACAGGTTCGGGGCTCATCGGTTGTTCGCTCATCGGTTCGTGGCTTCGTCGAGTCGAGGCTGGGGAGCGCTCGAGGGAGTTGATGTTGTCGCCTGAGGTGGCGGTGTCGGGTTGGACCCATGCGCTGGGACGGGGCGGCTCGGAATGCTCACCGCCACCTGAGTTCCTCCCAGCGGCGAGGCGCCGATGCGACAGGTGCCTCCCAGCTCGGCCGCCCGCTCCTCCATCGAAATCGTGCCCAGCCCGACGCGAGCATCGGAGCCGATGCCGACCCCGTTGTCGTCCACCCGCAACCGCAGGTCATCGCCGCCGCCCAGCGTGACCCGACAGCGGCTGGCATGGGCGTGACGGGCCACGTTTGCCAAGGCCTCGCACGCGATTCGGTAGGCGGCGAGCTCGACACCGGGGGCGAGTCCGTGGAGGTGGGCGGGAGCCTGCACCTCGACTGTGAGCGCACCGCCCGACTCCACCGGGCCGGTGAAAGCGCGTGCCTGTTCGGTCACTGCGGCCACCAGCCCGATCTCAGCCAGCACGGACGGCTGAAGATCGTCGACCAGACGCCTGACGTCGTCGACGGTGCCGGCCACCTCGTCAGCCAGCTTGGTCAGTATCGCCTTGGCCCGCTCCGGATTCCGGTCGATCAGCAACAGCGCACCGTCGAGCTTCATGCGTGTTGCTGCCAGCGCCGGACCCAACCCATCGTGGAGATCCCGACGAACGCGCCGACGCTCCGCCTCGCGCGCCGTCATCAAGTCCAGGCGCGACGATTCGAGCGCCCGTCCGGCCGCCACCGCCTGAAGCACGGCGGCCACCGGACGGGCCAGGTCGGCCAGCACCCCCCGTTGCGATGCGCTGAGGCGAGAACCGGCTCGCGGACTGACGGCCAGCTGACCCACCTCGTGGGTTCGAAACACCAGCGGGATCCGGTAAACGTGGGCACCGGGGGTGCCGATGTCGGCGACCAACCCCTCGATCGGCACGATCACGGCGACGTAGCTCAGGCGCAACGACTGGGCGATCGCGTCGACCACTTCGGTGAGCACATCATCGCTGGAGCCGGGTGCGTCCAGCCGCTCACCCAGGGTGGTCAGCGCTCGGTACGGGTCCTGACGGTCGCCGTACAGGGCCCGCTCCACCCAATGATGGACTCGATCTCGAAGCAACGCCACGACCGCCACGGCGAGCGATGCGGCCAGCAACGATGGGCCCAAGGACACCTGGCGGTTGGTTATGGCCCCGGTGGCGACGACCACAGCCAGGTAGGCGAGCGCCACGACGAGGGTCAGCGTGCCGTAGACCACCGACCACCTGATCAGCAGGTCCAGGTCCCACAGCCGGTAGCGGAGGACGGCGATCACGATCGACCCGAGGAACAGCACCACGGTCAGCGGCCCGGTCCAGGTGGTGAAGCCGAGCGGGCCGTGCCCGGGGATGACCTCGAGGAGCAACTCGACGGCGAGCAGAACCCCCGCTGCTGAGACCCACTTGAGTTGCTGCCTCGTCACGGGATCGGCGCCTCGTCGGCGAGCGGCCAGCGACGCGATGGCCAGCAGGACGGCGGCTGCGTAGCCGGCCTGGGAAGCCCTTCCCAGCACGTCCAGACCGGCCCAGTGGATGCCGATCGGGTTGGTGAGCCCGGGCATGTCGGTGGTGTAGGGCCCGTAGCTGGTCGCCGCCTGGATGATCCCGCCGCCAGCGCTTATGAGCGTCAACCACAGTACCGGCCGCCACCTCGGGCTGGGCAGGGCGCCGTCAGGGAAGAACAACAGGATCAGCGGGAACGTCACCATCGCCGGAACCAACGGCCAGGTACCCAGCCACCCGGCCAACGATGCGCCGGGCAGGTGATGTCCGCCGAGTTCGACGTAGACCGCCCATTCCCGTCCGAGGCCCATTACCGCCTCGCTCAGTCCACCGGCCAGGAACAGCCACCCGATGATGTTGGATGGCACCTTGGCGGTGAGGATCAGCCCGACGGCGCCAAGCCCGACGGCGATGATCGCGCTTCCTAACCACCAGGTGTCCACCGGCCGACCCTGGTTGGCGATGCGCAGGAGCACCAGTGCGCTGACGGCCAAGGCAATCGTGACCACCGCGCCGGCACCAAGCCACTCACGATGCAACGCCAGGTGCCGGCTGTCGGGACCCACGACTTCAGCATGACGCATCGCGCCGAGTTTCGCTCGACGCGGACGGCTCAGGCCGATCTCCTGGATCGGCCCGGCCGTCGTTCCGGGGCAGCCCGGATCAGCCGACGTCGAACTCACCGTGCTGCGGGGGCAGTTCGGGACTGTTCATGTCCTCGGGTGAGATGTAGCCGTAATGCCCAGGCTCGAGATCGAGCGTGAGGTAGGCGGACTGCCCGGGGAGGAGTGCGTCGACCCCGCCGGCCAACACGCCACCATCGACGTCGATCGACTTGCCCGCCTGCTCCGTCTGGCCGACGGCGCCGGCGAAGGTGGCGAGGCTGGTGCCCGCGTCCAGCTTGGCCACGGAGAATGCGTGGGGATTCTTGCCGGTGTTGGTCACCAGGAAGGTGCCGCTGCCGTTGAAGTCGTCCGGCATGGTGATGGCGTCGTCGTTCAGGGTGATCGTCCCATCGCTCTCAGGCTTCTCGGTCGCCGTGTCGCCGCTGATCTCGACCTCCTTGACCATGCCCATCTTCCAGTGCGGCTCCCCTTGGTCGTCGGTGAGGAAACAAATCATGGCGTAGGTGCCGGGCTTGAGGTCGAGTGCAGTGACGGTCGAGCGTTGTCCGGGGCCGACGAGCGCCGGGGTGCCGAGCGGGGCCGGACCTTCGGGGCCGGAGTCGACGAACAGCTTGCCGGCCTCCTCTTCACTCTTGTCGAGCGCCGCCGTGACCTGGTCGGTGGTGACGCCGTCTTTCACCTGCGCAAAAGCCAACATGTGAGTGACGTCGTCGGTGTTGTCCATGGTGATTGCCCCGACGCCGGGGCGCAGCGACCCGGACACGTCATATTCCATGTCGGGCGTCGTAATCGTCAGTGCGTTGTCGATCGGGGCGCCCCCAGAGTCAGCGCTGGCCGCCGTTGTGGCGGTCGTGTCCTTGGACTCGTCGGACTTTGAGCTGGAGGAACACCCGGCCAATGCGAGGACCGTTGCGAAGCTGGCCGCGATCGCCGAACCTCGCCGGAGACGCCGTCGGGGCGTGGTGGAAGTGGGCTGGTTCATCGAAGCCTCCTTTTAATGATGTCAGGAGCATCGTGACCGGCGAGCTGTCCCGGGGACATCGGCCCGCTGTCCCGAACGGTCGGGACGTTTGTCCCGGGACTTCCCGATCAACCGATGGGATCGATGGCCAGCCGCCCGCTCAGCACCAGCGCCGATATGGTCGCCAGCCACACATCGAGGCTGGTGAGGCCGATGCGCTGCAGGAGGCCGCTGGCCTCGACGAACGGCGTTGCCACCAAGGCGGCCGAGGCGAGCACGGCCACGCACATCGAGATGGTGGCCAGCGAACGTCGACCCGCTTCCCACAGGGGCTTGGCCGCTGCGGCGGCGGCATAGACGAACAGGGCGTAGCCGGCGCCGGCGGCCAGCGCGTGGGCGGCGTCGATCACCGGGTTGCGGTCGAGCGGGAGGGCGGCGACGGCGGCGGTGGCCAGGCCGGTGCCCACCACACCGACCCAGGCGCTGCCGGGGATCGCCCGTCGCACGGCGCCGGCGGCGGGGATCGACGCGGTCGAAAACCCGAGAAACCCGGCGCTCATCAGCACACGGGTGTCGGCGCCGACGGCGGCCAGGCGGCTGATGGCGTCGGTGATCGGCGAGTAGTCGACCGCCACGGCGCTGCCGACGACCCAGGCTCCGATGAACGCTGCGGGGCCAAGGATCCCGCCAAGGGCGAGCCGTCGCCACCGCCCGTCGTCGGGAGCGGCAAGGCGGTCGGACCGAAAGCCCGCAACCGGGGAGTGGGGACAACCGTGTGATAGTCGTTTCGGCTCCCCGGTTCGAGGGTTTTCGCCGGGTGGAGGGGCACTGGGGGGTGGCGGCTTCTTCACGGCGCCAGTTGATCACGCGACACTGATCCTTATGAGCGACGACGGATTCAACGAGCAGCAGGTGGAACGGGCGCTGGCGGGGGTGCGGAACATCTGCCTCGGTCTCCCGGAGGTGAGCGAGCGTCTCAGCCACAGTGCACCGTCGTTCTTCATCCGCCAGAAGAAGACGCTGGCGATGTTTCATGACGACCATCACGGCGACGGCGAACTGGGCATCTGGTGCCCGGCACCCCGGGGTGTCCAGGCCGAACTGGTGGAGACCCAGCCCGACCGGTTCTACGTTCCCGCCTATGTGGGGCACCGCGGCTGGCTGGGCATGCGCCTCGACCGCGACCCCGATTGGGACGAGGTGGCCGGGGTGCTCGTCGAGGCCTACCGAACCGTGGCGCCCAAGAAGCTGGTGGCCGAACTCGACGCCTAAAAGCGAGAACGTCACCTCGGACGACGCCGGGGTGACGCTCTCAAGCTCCATGGGGGACCGGATGGCGCCTGTCGGGCCTACGTTCGGGCGGGAGCGTCGGTGGCGCCGTCGCCCGCCTTGGGACCATCGACCGAGCCGGTGTCCTTGACGCGATGCCGGCCACCGCCGCCTCGGCTGACCGCCAGGTCCTCCTCGCTGACCAGATGGCGGCTGACCCACTCGCGGCCCTCCTGGTCGGCCCAGACCAGCATGGGTGGCAGGATGACGAGTGCCGCGGCCAATGCGATGACGACGTTGAGTGCGACGATGGCACCGAAGTCACGCAGCAGTGGCAACGGCGACGTGGCGATCACCGCCACGCCCGCCACCCCGGTGAGCCCGGAGACGATGAAGGCGCGCCCGGTGCGAGCTGCGGCGGTGTCGGCCGCCTCCTGTGGCGCCATGTGCCGCTTTCGTTCCTCGACGAAGCGCAACAGCATCAGCGATGTGAACTCGGTACAGATCGCCACGATCAGCGGGCCGCCGACGGCGGTCATCGGCGACAGCTCCAGCCCGAGGGCGAAGGCGACCAGCGAGGCCATGCCGGTGGCGATCATCACCGGCACCAGCGACAGAACCGACCGCACGACGCTTCGCAGACGCACGGCGAGGAAGATGCCGACGAAGGCGATGGACATGTAGGTCAACAGGATCCGGTTGGACTGGATGTTCTCCAGCAGGCCGACGCCGACAACGGCCAGCCCGGAGGGGACCGCCTTGATGCCCTCGGGTGAGTCGCTCCGGACGTCGGCCCGCACGTCTTTGACCACGGCCTCGCCGTCGTTGAGCGACGAGTACCCCACCCGAAAGATCAGGTTCATGTTCTTGGAGGTGCCGTCCGATGCTTCGGGCGGTGTGGCGGTGAACTTCTGCAGGCTTGGCGGGGCCACCTGCCAAGCGGCCTGAACCGCTTCGGCTGTGGGACCCCGTGGGATGTCACCCTTGGGGGTGGCCCCGGGCACGTTGATGATGCCGCTCATCGTGGTGACGATGCTCGAGGCGGTCAGCAGCGCCGGCTTCTCCTTGCCATCGACGTCGAAGGTGCGCTCACGCCGTTGCTGGTAGGCGAAGTTGTGCACGAAATCGACCGTCTCCTGATCGAACACGTTGTCGGAGGCGACGTAGATGCCCAGCTCGGTGGAACTCTTGGTCTGCTCTTTGATCGTGTCGATCTTCTTGATCGTCGGCGAACTCTGGTTGACCCAGTCGATCGGGTCGCCCTGGATCTGCAGGCTCGACTCCACCAAGAGCCCACCGACGAAGATCAGCAAGGCGCCGATCGCAAACGGGACGGCCAGCTTGGAGGGCAGGCTGCCGATCTTGACGACGAAACGTCCCAGCCATCCCTCGGAGTAGTCCTTGTCCGAGCTGGTGGGCGACTTGTACTCGCGGATGCCGAGGGCAGCCAACGGGGCGATGATCGACACCACGCAGATCACGGCGATGCCGATGGCGAGCAACAGGCCGAAGTCGCGGATCATCGGCACCTTGGCAAAGCGCAGGGCCAGGAAGGCGAAGATGGCGTCGAAGGTGACGACCAACAGGGCCGGGCCCAGGTTGACCGCCGCCTCCTGAATCGGATGGTCCTCCCGGTCGAGGAGCACCTCCTCCTCGATGCGGCTGTGCATCTGGATGGCGTAGTCGATGCCGATGCCCAACATGACCGGGAGGCCCGAGATGGTCACCAGCGACAGCGGGATGCCCAGGTAACCGGCCAGGCCGAAGGCCCAGGTGACGCCGATGAGGATCACCCCTAGCGGCAACAGGCGCCAGCGGACGTCGAAGAGGAGCAGCAGGATGAGGATCATCGCCACGACGGCGATGGCGCCCAGCTTGAGGATGCCGCCGCGGAGGTAGTCGTTGATGTCCTTCAGCAGGATCGGCGCGCCGATGACGGTGACCTCGGCGGCGGGGTCGAGGTTCTCGGCCGCCTTGTCGATCGTGTTGGTGGTGAAGACGGCTGCGTCGCCCTCGAGCTCGATCGACATGTTGCCCTTGAGACGGGTGACGATCTGGGTGGTCTGGGGGTTGGGGAAGAAGGGCAGCAGCGACTCGCGGACCGCGCCGGTGTTGTCGTAGAGCAGGAACTTTCGCCACTCGATGTTGTCGAGGGTGCGGTCGGCCTCGGGGATGGCGAGCAATCGGGTAGCAGTTTCCCCGAAGTCCTTGTCGCGCGCTTCAGCCTCGTCCGTGTCGCCGTCGGCCTTCGCTGCCGCAGTCGCCGTGTCGAGCGATACACCTGCGATCGACGTAGTAGGGAGTGCCTGGGTGGGAAGGTTGGCCGCCGTGATCTCGCCGTCGGCCAGCTGCTTCACCTGTGCCTCGGTTGGCGCTGCCTTCTGGATCAGCGTGTCCGACAACACCATCGTGTTGTACGGCGTGGCGACGGCTTCGATGCTGTCGTTGGCGACGAGCGTCTTCTCGATCTCCTGGAAGATCTTGAGGTTCTTGGGGGAGAGGAACTCCTCCAGCGTGGTGCCCTCCTCGATGCGGATCGCGCCCAGCATCGCCTGGCCCCCGAAGAGGTCCTGGTACTCGACGTTGTCCTTGTAGACCTGCTCGTTCTTGTTCAGGTAGGCGTCCTGATCGGTGGCGAAGTCCAGGTTGGTCAACCCGAAGCCCATGATGATCGTGATCACCAGCCCGACGATCGACACGTAGCGGGCGTGCTTGCCCATGTTGACGGCCAGCCAGCGCCATGCCCTGTCCATGCGTTTTTTCATGTGCTGCGGTCCCTCCGTGCGTGTCAGCAGCGAACGCTAGCAGTGTGACCCGGGACACGACGAGTTGCGTCGCGAAGACGTGCCGAGCGGCGCTCAGTGTGGTCCTCCGCCCAGGCCCTGCTCGTCGGGGATGAGCGCAAGCGCCCGGTCGTGGGGATCGGCGAGACCGGCGATGATCGAACGGTCGAGCAGCTTGCGGTGCTCGTCGACAGGCACCGCCCGGAGCGGTGCATCGGCGGTGGCGAGCGAGAGATCGGCCAGCACGGCGCTGAGGCGGCGCTGGACCTGGACCGATCCGGCGCCGTACTGGCGGATCTCGGTGAGGCCCAGGTCGAGGTAGTCCTCCCAGCGATGCGTCGGCCGCATGGCGCGCAGCGCCCCCGGCTCGTCGACGTAATACCCGGTCGGGTACTCGGCCACCGCCAAGCGCCGCAGCAGGTCGTGAATCTGGTCGAGCGCCTGCACCGCCGTGGTCGGATCGTTGATGCCGGGCGACAGCGCCTTCTCGGCGATGTCGACCAGCTGACGAAACCCGAAGGCGACGTCCTGGCCCATCGTGCGCTCGCGGCTGAGGGCGATGTGGTCCCGGACCTGCTCGGCACTCGGGGCGTCCTCATGGCCGGGATCGAACCAAACCCGGGCCAACGGGGCACCAAAGGGCACGAAATCGCCGACGTAGGGAACGACGCCGATGCAGCAGCGGTGCTGGCGGGCCAACGCCACCAGCCCGGCGTTGTCGATGCCGGTGACCATGCCAGGGCGCTGCGGGTTGCCGAGAACGACGTCGGGTGGACCGCCCGGCAGGGTGGCCGGGTCGGGCACGGTGCCGGCACCGATCAGGTGACCGATGGTCGCCCGGGTCTCGATCGCCACCGACTCGATGATGTGAACCACGCGGATGGCATGAGCGACGTGGTTGACGTAGAAGATGAACACGCCGAGCGACACCAGGGTGAGTGCAAAGCCCACAGAGATGGCCACGCTGGGCACAAACTGGTCGAGCGAGTCGGAGCGGGGAACGACCGCTCGAAGCACCAGGATGCTGTAGACGAAGGTCCCCAACAGCATGCCGATCGCCACCTTGGTGCCCCGATCGCGGAAGAACGTGCGCATCACCCGGGGCGAGAACTGCTGGGACGCCAGCTGCAAGGCAACGATGGTGACCGACAGCACCAGCGTGCTCATCGACAGGATCGCCGCAGCGATCGTCGACAGCAGGTCCTGTGCGCTCGTCGCCCCGCCGGTGAACGAATAGGGCACCCAGTTCTCAAGGGCCCCGTCGAACGCGACGATCGCTTGAGCGAGAATGCCGTAGCCGACGATGAGCAACAACGGCACGAACCACAGGCTGTTGCTCAGCACCTCGCGGACCGATCCGATCCACAGGTAGCGCTTCGTGTTCCTGGTCGACACCGCCATCGGCCCAGTCTGTCAGCGGTCCCTAGCGCGCCCGCAGCTCAGCTGGCATTGGCCGATGGTTGCCGGCAACGGCGGTGCAGCGGTCAAGCTGGGTGGATGAGGGTCGTGACGAACATGCTCGATTCGGTGGACCGCTTCGGTGAGCGCACGGTGGCGCCATGGCGGTTGCGGCCGGCGGTCGATCTCGCCGCCACGTACGCATCGTGGGCCGGCGAGGGGGCCGCGATCTGGTTTGGCTGGGGAGCGTTGCGGCTGGCGATCGACCAGCGCATCGAGCCCGGCAGCGCGTGGGTGACGGCAGGCGGCCTGGCCGCCACCCTCGGACTGGAGTCTGCGGCGGTCAACGTCGGGCTCAAGGGTCTGGTGCGTCGGCCACGCCCGGTGGCACAGGCGCGCTCGGGTCGGGACTTCCGCACCACCAGCTTCCCGTCCGGTCACGCGGCGTCGTCGTTTGCCGCCGCCACCTTCCTCGGCCGAGGTGGCGAGTGGGCCCCGCTGTTGGGTGTGGCGGTCACCGTCACCACCAGTCGGGTGATCCTCGGCGTCCATCACCTGTCCGATGTCGTCGCCGGTGCTGCGGTGGGGGTGGCGTTCGGTCTGGTCGGCCGGTCGGCGACCAGGCGTGTCGACGAGTACCTCGTCGCCAAGGAACTGGGTCGGGCCCAACCGGCACCGGCCGCTCAGCACTAGTCTGACACGACGCCTATGGACGATCGCCCGCGAAGCCTCCGCGCCATGCTGGCCGAGGCCAAGGACAACTCCGAGCTGATGATCGACCTCGCCTACGCCGCGGTGTTTTTCAACGATCCCGGCATGGCCGACGAGGTGGCCCACCTCGAGCAGCACATGAACGAGCTCGTGCAGTCGATGCGTGAGGTGTGCATCCTCGCCTGTCGTCGCCCGACCGAGGCCGAATCGATGGCCTCGGTGCTCCAGGTGATCTCGGCGATCGAGGGCATCGCCAACGCTGCGATCGACATCACCCGCATCGTCACCCACCGGCTGGGTATCCCCCCCGAGCTGATCGCCGACCTGTCCAACGCCGAGGAGGTGTCGCACCGCGTGTGGGTGCGCGACAACTCCCACATGGCCCGGCGCCCGCTGGCGGCGCTCGAGTTGCCGGTGGCCACCGGCATGCGGGTGATGGCGATCCGCCGGGACCGATCCTGGATCACCGACATCGGCGGCGACCAGATCCTGTTGCCCGGCGACGTGCTGTTTCTGCGCGGCTCGCCCGCCGGCCTGGTGCGGTTGCATGAGCTGGCGTCGGCGCCGACCTGGGACCCACCTGAGCCGGCTGCGTCCGGAGCGCTGAGCGAGCTCGACCGGGCGGTCGACGTACTGGTCGAGATGAAGAACATCTCGGAAGCCGCGGTCGGCCTGGCGTACTCGGCGTTGGCGCTACGCGACGCCGGGTTGGCGTTCGAGGTGTTGCACCTGTCCGAGCGCCTGGAGGAGATGAAGGATCACCTGCAGCTGTGGGTGTTGCGCGCCGGGGCCAACCGTGTCGACCCCTCGCTGCTGCGGGGGCTGCTGGCGTTGTCCCAGGCGTCCGACGACCTGGGTCAGCAGGCCAACCAGATGACCTGGCTCGTCCGCGAGGAGATCGACTTTCATCCGGTGGTGGCCATCGCGCTCGGCGACGCCGACGAGGTGGTCGTGCGCATGCCGATCGCCGTCGGCTCGGCCACCGACGGGGCCACGCTGCTCGAGTTGCAGTTGGACATCGAACCGGGGTTCTCCGTGCTCGCCATCCGGCGGGGCGGCCGTTATTTGTACCGTCCCCGCGGCTTCGTCCGCCTGTTTGCCGGCGACGAGCTGATCGCCACCGGACCCGACGAGGGGCGTGGCCGCCTGGCCGAGCTGGCCGGTTGGCGTATGCGTCACGATGAGGACGCCGACGTGGGCTACCGGCTCGTGCCGCTGGGTGCGACGCCGGCCGGGCAGGGCTCAGCGTCGCAGCGGTGGCCACCCAGTTGAGGCGGCCGCTCAGTTGAAGTGACTGCTCAGTTGAGCCGCTCGGGCGGCAACGGTTCGGAGCTCGGCTCGGACTGCTGTTGCCCGGCCGGGGCCGGGTTGAGGGGGGAACGGTCCGGTCGGGCGTCTCCGGGGCGGGCGCCGCTCAGTGCCGGCTCCCCGAGCGGTGCACCGGCGCTGGTGTACGAAGGCCCGTCGACCCATTCCGGCTCGACGCTGCCGTCGTCGTGCACCAGGCGACCCCGGTACTTGGGGCCGAACTTGTTCGACAGCCCGGACTCGTTGGTCCAGCGGATGAACAGGGCCAGGATGGTGGCCCACACGATCGGGGTGGCGCCCAGCTTCATGATGACGCCGGCAAACTGCTGGTCCTCGACCGCCGACCACTTGGTGATTACCCGCGGTGCCAGCTCGTAGGTGCGGTAGATCGGTTCGGCCGAGATGAGCAGCGCCGCCGACGGCACGATCACCACGATGCCGACAGCGAGGAACAGGTACCCCATCATCCCGGGGTAGGAGCGCATGCGCAGCGACCTCACCGGGCTGATCACGGGCAGCCACAGCACGACGGCGGCGACGATCCAGAGGATGTCCATGACGAACGATCCGATCTGGCTGGATCGCAACAGGTCGGTGGTGGGCGGGGCGTGGGTGGCCACCATCGTGATGTTGAAGACCAGGGCGGCGACGAGCGGTAAGGCGAGAATCCGGAAGACCGAGGTGAGCCGGAGCTTGGCGAGCATCGCAGCAAACATCGGCTCGGGGAGGCCCAGCATGATCAGCGGTGTGGCGACCACGCTGTAGAGGACGAACTGGGTCATGTGCGCCGAGGCCAGGTAGCCGGCGCCCAGAGCGCCCAGCGGCCAGTCGCTCGCCGCCCACAGCACGAGCACGCCGGCGACGAAGAGCACCTTCTGGCGGCGGGCGGTCGTGTAGCGGCCGGCGGCAGCGGCCCGGTGGGCAACCACGAAGTACCAGGCGAGAATCGCCACCATCGTCAGCCAGACACCGATGTAGATGGTGGGCGCCCACGTCCATGGCTTGGTGCTCGCCGCACACCACCAACTCATCGCGCGCCACCAATCGGCCTGCGCCTCGGCGACCGCCAGGTCGGCTGAGCGATCATCGCGTCGCCTCGGTCACCGGGACCACCGGCACCAGCACGTTGAGCTCGCCGGCCTTCTCGAAGGTGAGGGTGACCGGCATCATGCTGCCGCTCTCCACCCTCTTGACGTCCATCAACATCGCATGGGTGCCGCCCGGCTCGAGGCGGACCGTGCCCTCGGCGGGCACCTCCACGCCGTCGGGGAGCTCCTTCATCGAGGTGGCGCCGCCATCCTCAACCGTTTCGTGAAGCTGCACGTCCGGCGACGATTGGGTCGTCGCCCCGAGCAGCCGGTCGGCTGCGCCCTCGTTGGTGACCGTGAAGTACAGCGCGCCGTTGGGGCCGGTTGGCTCCGGGGCCCGGGCGTCGCTGATCGTCAGGTCGCCCAAGGTGGCGCCGCCCCACTGCGTCGTCGGCTCGGTGGTCGAGGTGGCACCGGCCTCGCCGGTTGAGGCCGAGCCGCCATCGGGGTTCGACCCGGTGACGGGTTTGATCGCCGCCAGAAGGGGGATGTCGTCGGAGTACTGGCTGGTGCGGGTGCCGAACGGGTACACGGTGTAGCCCCGGTTGTCCGGGGCGAAGGCCAACACCTGGCCGGCGTGAGACACGGTGTAGTCACCGTCGGGGTCGGGTTTGCCGTCCTCGGTGTCGAACTGGGCTGGGGGAATCCCGGCGGCCTTCTCGGCCGCTCGAATCTCTTCCTCGGTGCCGGTCAGCCCGATGAACTCGGGGTCGAAGTTGCCGAGGAACTTCTCCATCACCTTCGGGGTGTCGCGGGTGGGGTCGGCGGTGACGAAGACCACTTTGGCGCTGGGCATGCCGGGCCGGGCGAGGATTTCCGACAGCTGGGCCATGTGGACCGGGCACACATCCGGGCAGTTGGTGTAGCCGAAGAACAGGAAGGTCAGCTTGCCGTCGGTCTGCTCGTAGAAGTCGAACGGGTTGCCGTCGAGGTCGGTCAGGGTGAACTGCGGACGGTTGGTCGGCTCGCCGAGCACGACCCCGGAGTACTTGCTGTCGGGTTCGTTCCCGGCGGCCACCTCGTCGCCGGAGCCGCAGCCGGCCGCCAGAAGCAGCCCGGCGATCGCCAGGATCACGACGACCCGTTGCCGCCCGGCGGATGCGTGGGACGCAAGCGGGTGCGATCTCGGGCGGTTCATGGCGCCACGCTAGGCGGGCAGAGGAGGCCGTCCCAGTCACCTGGACAGGGAAAGGCGTCACACGTCCAAGTGTGCCGGACGGCGCTTGGTGGCTCGGGGAGGGCCGACTCAGCCGTGGTCCATGCCGCCGTGGTCGGCGCCGTCGGAGTCCATGTCGCTGTGGCCCATGGAGCCGCCCAGCTCGGTGAGGGGGATGACGGGCACCTCGACCTCGACGTCGCCGGCCTTGTCGAAGCTCAGCGTCACCGGAACCTGCTCGTCGGCCGTCAACGGCTCGACCTTCATGAACATGGCGTGCAGCCCGCCCGGCTCGAGGACGGTCGTCGTGCCGGCGGGCACGTCGATCCCTGAGGGGAGTTCCTGCATCGAGGTTCGGTCACCATCGGTGACCGTCTCGTGCAGCTGCACCTCGGGAGAGATCCCGGTGGTAACCGCCACCAGCCGGTCGGCGGTGTCGCCGTCGTTGGTGATCGAAAGAAACATCCCGGTGTTCGGTCCGGCGGGTTCGCCGATGCGGGCATTGGAGATCTTGAGGTCGCCGACGCTCGCCTCGGTCCCGCCGGACTCGGCGGTGACCTCGGTGCTCGACGCCTTGGCCTCGGGGGTCGTGTCGTCCGAGGAGCAACCGACCGCCAGCGACGCGCCGGCGATCACCAGCGCCGCCAGGGGGAACAAACGGCGAGTGCCGGAGCTGACGCGGGGGGAGGAGGGGGCCGGGGAGGGGTTGGACATGGGCCATGGTTTAGATCGCCGGTCCGGGCGGTACCAACCCGCCCCCCTGGTGTTCTGGGCGAGAGACGGTCGGTAGCCTCCCGACGGTGAGCAGCGATCCGACCAGTTCAACCTCCGTTCCCGGCGAGGCCGATTCCAAGCGATCGTCCGCCGGGCGTAGCGATGCCCCGGTCGACCGGCGGGGGCAGCCGCTTCGTCTGCTGAGCATTCATGCCCACCCCGACGACGAGGCGTCGAAGGGGGCGGGGGCGGTGCGCAAGTACGTCGACGACGGCATCGCCGCCACCCTGGTGTGCTGCACCGGCGGCGAGGCCGGCGACATCTTGAACCCGGCGATGGACCGGCCGGGGATCGCCGAGAACCTGCCGGCGATTCGCATGGTCGAGCTGGGCCGATCGGCCCAGATCATCGGGTTCGACCGGGTGGAGTTGCTCGGCTACAGCGATTCGGGCATGGAAGGAACGGAGGCCAACGCACACCCCGGCAACTTCGCCAACGCCCCCTTTGACGAGGCGGTCGGGCGGCTGGTGGCCATCCTGCGACGCGAACGGCCCCAGGTGGTGATCACCTACGGCGACGACCAGCGCTCATACGCCCATCCCGACCACCTCCGGGTGTATGACATCTCCCTGCCCGCCATCGAGGCCGCCGCCGACGCCGGCTATCGCCCCGAGCTGGGCGGCCCACACGAGGTCGACAAGGTGTATTCCTCGGTGTGGTACCGCAAGCGCATGGAGGCGCTGCACCTGGCGATGGGGGAGGCCGGCCTGGAGTCACCCTTCGACGAGGGCTGGCGCAAGCGCTGGTCGGACTTCGACCAGGACCATCGGGTGACCACGCTGATCGACGTGTCGGGCTACTACTGGGTGCGCGAGGGCGCACTGTTGGCCCACGCCACCCAGATCGACCCCAATGTGGGGTTCTGGTTCGGGGTTCCCGATGAGATCTCCGACCGGGTCGAGCCCTACGACACGTTCGTGCTCGAACGATCCACCGTTGGATCTGCGAACGGTCAGGACGGGCCGAACGGATTTGAGGGCGACCTGTTCGCCGGATTGCGGGGTTGACCGGCGGCGACGAGCAATCCACCGCCGGCACCGCTCCGGCCACCGGGCCGCTGCGGATGAGCCTGTCGAGATGAACGCAGGATCGCCGTGGGGAACACCCAGGGGTCTGGCCGGTACGCTGCCGGGTGGTGAGCGAACTCTGTGAGGCGATGGGACGGTCGGCCGACGACCGGTTGGTGATCTTCACCGTCGATGGGCTGGGCCGTAGCCATGCCGCCAACGCCGGGGTGTACTCGGCGCTGCGCCGAGGGTTGGCGACGTCGGCGGGCCTGATGGTGCCCGCCCCGTGGGCCCGGCACGCTGCGGCGCGCTACCGGGGCGAGCAGGTTGGCCTGCTGCTCACGTTGATCGCCGAGTCCGACCTGTACCGCTGGGGCCCGTTGACCAGCGCCCCGTCGCTGCTCGACGGCGACGGCGGGTTTCCCCGGACCCTCGAGGACCTGTGGGACCACGCCGACCTCGACGAGGTGTACCGGGAGGCCCACGCCCAGATCGAACGGGCCATCCTGTGGGGCTTCGACATCTCGTATCTGTCGTCGCACCTCGGGGCGATGGAGCGACGCAGCGAGTTCTTTGGCGTGTACCTGGAACTGGCCGAGGAGTACCGCCTGCCCGTGCGCCTGCCGTCGGCGAAGGACCAGCGCAACCTGGGGGTGCCCCTCAGTAGCCTGGCCGCCCAGGCGGGTGTGCTCACCCCCGATCACGTGGTGGCGGTGCGCGGCGGGTCGGCCCGGCGCACGATCGAGGGAGCCCTGGCGGCCCTGGAACCCGGGGTGACCGAGCTGCGGCTTCGACCGGCGCTGGACACGCCCGAGCTGCGGGCCCTCGGCGACGACTGGGCCGACCGGGTGGGCGACCTGGACGTGGTGATGGACGCCGACATCTCGGTGCTCATGCAGCGGGCCGGCGCCAAACCGATCGGCTGGGCCGACCTGCGCCGGGCGATGGGCCGTCGCAACGGCGTCCACCGGGGCTGACCCGGCGCCTCGGGGCCGCTGCGGGCACGCGGTCACGCAAATGGATGGGGACAGGCACCCCATGCACCGATGCGTTCGGCCCGCGCCCGGTTGCGGGCGGCGGCGTAGTCGCCCACGTAGGCCTTGTTGGGACCGATCCGTAACGTGTCGGCAAACCCGTTGGCCAACAGGTGCTCGTTGACCGACACCTCGTCGGGCAGCCGGGTGACGTACGCGAGGAGCCGTCCATAGCGGTCGCGCAGCTCAGCATCGCGTTCCAGCCGAACCCAGGTGCCGCTCGGCAGCATCGTCTTGGTTTCGTGGCTGGCCTCCGGGCCGAAACAGCCGACCGGGCGGCGCGGGTCGACCGTCTCTGGGGTGTCGATGCCGAGCAGGCGTACCCGTTCGGTGTGTCCGTTGAGGCTGACGTCGATCGTGTCGCCGTCGGCCACGGTGCGCACCTGGGCGACGCCGGGGCCGGAGAAGCGGGGCTGGGAGCCCCCGCCGGCGCGGACGGTGGCAACGGTGGTGATGGTCGCAACGAGAGCGAGGACCAGGGCGAGCCGCTTCACCGTCGGGCCGGACGTTGCTAGGCGGCCGAGCGGGACCGGCGGATGCGCCGTGCCGGGAGCGAGAGCGCCTCGTCGAGCCCGGTGGGGCGCCCGGCGCTGATCGCCCCGGCCAGTGCGGCCCGCTGTCGAGCGGCGGCCTCGGCCTGCGCCTCGGCCTCGGCGCGTTGGCGGGCCGCAGCGATGACCTCGCGAGCCCGGGCCACCCGACGGCGGCCCAGCTCGCAGGTGTCGGCGTCGAGGCGCACGGCGCTCCAGGCGGTGCCGGCCTCGGGCCTGCGTCGGCGCTCAACCGCTTGGCCCAACGAGGCGCGAGCGGCGGCCACCCGTGGGTCGCCGCCGGTGGCCGGCGGTGCGGTCACCGGCGATGCGGTCACCGGCGATGCGCCGGCCTGGGGCGCGTCGACCTGCGGCGCGAGCTCGGAGCCGTCGGCGATCAGATCGAGGAGCGAAAGCTGTGTACCCATGTCGCCATCTTGACGACGGCCTGTGACAACCAGGCATGGGGACCGCTCCCCGGGGCCCAGGTTTGCCCGCCCCGCTGGTTCACCCGGTTGGCCCTATACGGGGGCGCCGGGCGCCACCAGCGGCCATGGGCACTGGGACTCGGCGGTGGCGGCCAGGTCCAACAACAGCTCCTCGGCGTGGTGTCGGGTGGCCACCTGCATGCCGACCGGCAGGCCGTCGAGCTGTTCGATCGGGATCGTCACCGCCGGGTTGCCCACGATGTTGTACGGGATGGTGAGGGCGCCGTTGTTGCCCAGGTCGACCTTCTCGCCCGCCACCCGGGTGTTCACCTCGAGGCGGGCAGGGAAGGCGGTATCGGGGTTGGTGGCCGAGATGATGAAGTCCACCTGGTCGAAGAGTGCTGCCAGCGTGGCGTTGGCCCGGGTGCGGGCTGCCTCGGCTGCACCCATCGTGTCCAGGTCCATCGCCGAGTCGGCCATCTCCAGGCCAAACGCGGTGGCGGCGGTCAGCTCAGCGAGCTTGTCCCGCCAGTCGTCGCCCAGCTCGTGGCGCAGGTGGCACAGGTTGCCCATCGCCCATTCCAGGCCCAGGCCGGGCAGCTCCACCGGAACGTCGACGAGCTCCAGGCCGGCGTCGGCGGCCAACGCCTCGCCGGCCTCGCGCACCCGGCGGGCCACCTCGGGGTTGACCGTCGCCACGCCCAGGTCGGGCGCGATCACGGCCCTGCGGCCCCGCATCGCCTCTCCATAGCTGCCCAGGTTGGCTTCCCAGCCATCGCGGCGGGGCAGCGAGTAGGGGTCGGCGGGGTCGTAGCCGGAGGCGACGTCCAGGTGGCGGGCCAGATCGCGCACCGAGCGGGCCAGCACGCCGTTGACGACGGTCATCGGGTGCACCGAGGCGTTGGGTCCCCTCGGGATGCGACCGGCGGTCGTCTTCAGGCCGGGCAGGCCGCAGAAGGCGGCGGGGATGCGGATCGAACCGCCGCCGTCGCCACCGGTCGCCAGCGCACAGATGCCCGCCGCCACAGCCGTTGCCGATCCGCCAGAGCTGCCCCCTGGCGTGGCGTCGGCGTTCCAAGCGTTGCCGGTGATGCCGTTCAGCCGGGTGTTGGATACGTTGAGGCCGCCAAACTCGCTGGCGGTGGTCAGCCCGAAGGGCACCGCCCCGCCGCGCTCCTCGGTGCGGGCCACGTTGATCGACGTGTCGGTGGCCATCTCGTCGGCGTACAACAGGCTGGCCTGGGTAGCGGGCCAGCCGGCGTAATGATCGAGCTCCTTGACCCCCAGCGGCACCCCACCGAAAGGCTTGGACACATCGGCCAGCGACGCCTTGGCGAGCGCCTGTTCGGCGTCGAGGTGGCTGAAGCAGTTGAGTGCCGTGCCCTCCGCCGCTTCGATCGTCGCCTCCATCTCCTCGGCGGGGGAACGCTCCCCCGATCGGAAGGCTTCGACGAGCGAGCTGGCATCCCCGGTCCACGGTGCGTCGGTCATGGCGCAAACGTAGAACACCTCGGCCGACGGCGAGGTCCGTTTGCGCCCGACCGCACCGGCGGGCCCGGTACGATCCCGTCCCGTGGACGTCGGAGAGTTTCTGGGCCTCGAGGCCACGCACAACCCCCATCGCTGGTACCTGCCGGTGGCGCCCGGCCTGGCCACCCTGGGCAAGTTTCTCTTTGGTGGGGCCGGCCTGGGGGCATCGAT
Organism: Candidatus Microthrix subdominans; assembly: GCA_016719385.1. Lineage (NCBI taxonomy): Bacteria > Bacillati > Actinomycetota > Acidimicrobiia > Acidimicrobiales > Microthrixaceae > Candidatus Neomicrothrix > Candidatus Neomicrothrix subdominans. The sequence goes on from JADJZA010000010.1 coordinate 236,221, forward strand.
TCTGGCGCTCGAACGGACGACCGAGCGGCCGGTGGTCTGGGCGACCGCCCAGTACCTCAGCTACGCGATGATCGGCGAGATCGTCGACCTCGACGTCACGATCCCCGCCGCCGGTCGAAATACCGCCCAGGCCCGCGTTGTCGGGCGGGTAGGTGATCGGGAGATCCTCACCGTCAACGCCGCTTTGGGTGAGCGGGAGCTCGACCGGACGGGCCAGTGGACCGAGATGCCCGACGTCCCCGCCCCCGACGACTGTGAGATCCGGGAGTCCACCGGCGGCGGTGGATCGTCGATCATGTCGCGCATCGAGAGCCGCCTGGCGGTCGGCCAACAGTGGGACCAGCTCAACGGCGAGCCCGCCGAGGACGGCCGGGCCGCCATGTGGGTGCGCCTGCGCGACGTCGATCCGTCGGCGGCCAGCCTGGCGGTGCTCGGCGACTACGTGCCGTGGGGGATCAGCCAGGCGTTCGGGTCGTGGACGCGCTCGAACAGCCTCGACAACACCCTGCGGGTGATCCAGGTGGTCCCGACCGACTGGGTGTTGTTGGACGTGCGCATCCAGGCCGTGCATCACGGTTTCGGTCACGGCGACGTCTACCAGTGGTCGAGCGACGGCACGCTGATGGGCATCGCCAGCCAGTCAGCCATCGTGCGGGAGGTGTCCGAGCCCACCCCGGGCAGGCTGCCGCCCTGGATGACGCGTGAGATCGAGGCTGCGTCGGATCGTGCCCCGACCGGGACGTCCGAGTAGCCCGGCAGTTCCAGGGTCGTAGCGGAGAAAACGGCCGTTCCCGGGTCCTATGGTGAGCACATGACTCGCCTGGGGATGACCGTTCCGTTCGACAACGTACCGCTGGGGGAACAGCGGGACCGGTTCGTCGAGCTGGAGGATGCCGGATACACCGACCTGTGGTCGGCCGAAGCGATGGGCGCAGACGCCTTCACGCCGCTGGCACTCGCCTCGGTGTGGACGCCGTCGATGCGCCTCGGCACCGCCATCGTCCCCGCCTTCACCCGGGGCCCGGCGCTGCTGGCCCAGTCGGTTGGCGCCCTCGCTCAGGCGGCACCCGGCCGCTTCACCCTCGGCCTGGGCACGTCGTCGGACGTCATCGTCGAGCGCTGGAACGGCATCGACTTCGATCGGCCGTACTACCAGGTGCGCGACATGGTGCGCTTCCTGCGGGCGTCGCTGACCGGCGACAAGGTGAGCGCCGAGGTTAACGGCACCAGCATCAAGGGGTTCCGCCTGGGCGTGGTGCCCAGCGAGCCGGTGCCGATCCACATCGCCGCGCTGCGGGAGGGCATGTTGGCTTTGGCCGGGCGCGAGGCCGACGGCGTGATCCTCAACTGGCTGGCCGCGAGCGATGTGCCGACGGTGACCAAGATCGTCCACGATGCCGCCGAGGGTGCCGGGCGGCCGGACCCCCAAAATGTGGAGGTGGTCGCCCGCCTGTTCGTGGCGGTCACCGAGGACCGGGACACGGTGATGGCGCTCGGGCGTCATGCGATCGCCGCCTACCTCAACGTGCCGGTGTATCGGGCATTTCACGAGTGGCTGGGTCGTGGCGAGCAGCTCGGTGAGATGTGGCGGCTGTGGGGCGAGGGCGATCGCAAGGCCGCCCTGGAGGCCATCCCCGATTCGGTGGTCGACGAGCTGATCATCTGGGGCTCGGCGGGCACGTGCCGGGAGCATCTCGACGCCTACGTCGATGCCGGCGTGACCACTCCGGTGGTGGCGCTGTTGCCCTTCGGCTATGACGAGCGGGCTGCAGCCCGGGCGTTGGCCGCCGCCGGCTGATCGCCGCAACCAGCGTGATCAGCCCTCGGCGAACCAGTTGCCGTGGAACCCGAAGGGCACCCGGCGGGGCAGCTTCACCCGGGCGACCGGTCCGGCGGCGACGTCGCGTGCGTCGACGATGTCCAGGTAGCTGAGGTCGCGGGCCAGGTCGGTGGTGAAGGTGGTCAGCCAGCCGTCGTTCTCGGACGTCCCGGCGGGGTCGGGGGCAAACGCCGCCTCGCCGCACGCCTCATAGGGGCCGCACCACCAGGCGGTCGACTCAGAGCGCTCGAGGTCCCAGGCGGCGACGCCGGCGAACGTGGCGTCGCCCCCGACCACGTCGCGCACCAGGCCCACGTAGCCGTAGCGGTTGGCCCGCCCGGTCAGCGCGTCGTTGATGCGGGGGAAGTCGCCGGGGCGGTCGTCGAGTTGTTCGTCGCTCACCCGACCGGCGGCCGGATCGATCCTCCAGCGATGCAGCGTTGGGGACACGTCGGCCGGGGCCTGATCTCCGAAGCTCACCGGCAGCGCCGAGGACCGACAGCCGACCACGTCGATCACGCCGTCGGCCCCCTCGGAGGCGTTGAGGAAGTGGAAGACGTAGCAGGGGTCGATCTCCATCCAGGCGACGTCGCCGGTGCCGTCGAGGTTCATCACCCCGACGCGGGCGCCGAGCTCCGGTTCCCAGCGGGTGAAGGGTCGGCCCTCCATCAGGGCGGTCAGGTCGAACACCGCCGGAAGGTCGAAGAACACGGCGTGACGTTCGGTGATGACGAAGTCGTGCATCATCACCGGTCGGGGCAGCTCGATCTCGGTGGTGCTCAGCAGCGTGCCGTCGGGTGAGGCGACGTGGTAGCGCAGGTAGGGCGGCACGGGGGAGTAGCCGAAGAAGCAGAGGTTGCCGGTCGCCGGGTCCACCTTGGGATGGGCGGTCATCGGGCCGCTGAGCGCTCCGCCGAAGCTGAACTCGCCGAGCGTGGCGAACGAGTCGGGGTCGATCTCGGTGGGCGGCGAGGCCTCCATCAGGGCCAGCATCCGCCCGGCGTGGCTGATCACGTGGGTGTTGGCGGTGTTCTTCATCATGCCCACGTTGGCGACCACGTCGGCCGGTGGCAGCTCGAAGCCCGCCAGCCCGCTGAACAGCGGCCGGCCGGCCTCCGCTTCGGCGAGCATGCCCTTGGAGCGCACCCAACGGTTGCGGTAAGCGGCGCCGGAGCCGTCGAGGCGAACGCCGTGCAGCATCGCGTCGCCATCGAAGAGGTGGTAGGCACCACTGGGAGCGAGCAGGGGGTTGGGTCCGTTGCGCACGTAGGTGCCCACCAGGGCGGGCGGCAACTCGCCGATCACCTCGAGGCGGTCGGCGTCGATCTCATCATGGACCGGTCGGTACTGGCCGAGCAGGTGGGGCACCTCGCACCGGCTCCAGTCCGCCAGCGCCCCATCGCTCATCGATAGCTCGTCGTTGCCCTGGTCCGCCTCCCCGTGGGGTGGGTCGGGCTCGGTGGTCTGGGGTTGCGCCGTCTGGGTCATGTCGAGTGTCTCCGTCCTGGTTCGCTCACGCTATGGCAGCTTCGATCGCTCGCGTCGGGAGTCACGCCGAGCGGTGCGCCGTGTACCAACAGCGGCTGATCGCCGGTTGCGTGGGCCCGCCGCCCGACCGTCCACCGGATTGACCGCGGCGCGCGGCACACTGGAGGGCAGCGGGCGGTTGACCGGGAGGTCTTCTCAGCATGCGCGCTCCAACTCCCGCCGCCGGGATCGAAGTGTTCGGCCGCCGGGCGACGGTCGCGGCCGTCGGGCTGATCGTCGTGCTGGCCGGGTGCAGCGGCGCTCCCGAATCCTCCGCGAGCCCCAAGCCGTCCATGCGCGAGGTGTCGCCGACCACCACGGTGCCGTCGAGGGGCTCGCCATCCTCGTCATCCTCGTCAACGACCGCCCCGCAGCCGGTGACCGGCGTGTCCACCGACGGCCTGAGGGCCCCCGCTGCCACCTTGCCGCAGATGAGCGGCGACTCGGCGGTTCCCTTCGATACCGATCGGATGGTCTCGATCACCGAACCGGCCGTGGCCACCGTCGTCGCCCGCCGCTGTGACGGCGGTATCGAAGCGTCGACAGCGTTCGCCGTCGACGAGCATCATCTCGTCACCGTGGCCTCTGCGGTGGCCGAGGACGGTAGTGACCCGGCCAGCGGGGTCGACCCCGCGCCGTGGCTGCACCTGGGAAGTGGCGATTGGGTGCGGGGCAAGGTGGTCGGCACCTCAACGTCGCCCGGCGTGGCCGTCATCGAGGTCGACGCAGCGCTCGACCGGTCGCTGAGTTGGGACGAGGCGCGCCCGACCGCCGATGCCTGGGGTGCCGTCGTCGGCTCTCCGGCTACCTCCGACGGTGGATCCGACCTGTTGGCCGCGCAGGTCATCGGGCCGGTCGATGCAGGCTGGGTGCCGATGTCGAAGGTGAAGGCGGCGGCGGCGGGCCGGTCGGGACCCGGTCACATGGGTGCGCCCTTCGTTGACGGCCGGGGCCGGGTGGCGGGCATGGTGATCCTCACCGACGGTCAGGGCGACACGATGGCCATCCAGGAGGCGGCGCTGGTGCGCGACCTCGCCGCAAAGATGATCGATCGGCCAGAGCGGCCCACGACGACCTGCGACGCCAACGCCGGCAGCCGCATGAAGCTGGCTTGGGCGTTGCTGCTCGAGCGCAACGGCAGCGACACCGACGCCACCCAGTTGGGGGGTCGAGCGGGGTTGACCAAGTTTGGGCGGGTGGGCGTCGTCGACCCGTCCCATCCGTCCTTCGTCGCCGACCGGGCTTCGGGTGCGGTGGTGCTCGGTCCCTTCGCCAGCCGTAAGAAGGCCAAGGCCGCCCGCAAGCCGGTCGGCGCGATCCTCTCCAAGTTGGATCTCGTCGCCGATGCCGAGGTGATGCTGGTCCCCAGGGACACCTTCCCCGCCGAGGCACCGACGGCGCCGACCACCATTCCGATTGCCCCGCCGTCCACGCGACCTGTCACGACCGAGAAGAAGTCGACGGGCACCGACGAGCGCGCCAACGGCGACTGCTCGGGGCCCCGTTCGACACGGGTGATCTCGGGGGCGCCCTCCGGCTACAGCTACAAGCTGCGCTCGGGTCCCTCGAGCGGTGCGTCAGTGGTGGCGATGGGAGCCAACGGCCGACAGGTGTCGGTGGTCCAGGGTTCGGCGAGCAACGGGTTCGTCAAGATCGCTCTTCCCGACGGCCGCTGTGTCTGGGGGGCGAGCGCCAACCTCGGCTGAACGCAGCGATGCGGACCGACCGCCACGTGCGGTCGGTCGAGCGCCGATCGTCAGCTCTGCTTCTCGTGCTCGGGTGGTAGCTCGCTTCCTTCTCGCACTGGCCCACGGACGGCGCGACGCTTCCACATGGCGTCGGCGACGAGAACCGCCGGTGCGGACAGCAGGATGACGGGCCAGGTGGCGGCGGGTGGGAGGCGTTGCCCAACGAAGTTGGCGAGTGCGGGCACAGCGATGAACAGCCCCGCTAAGCAGACCTCGACGACGACGGCGGCGAGGAGGAACCGATTGGTGAACCATCCGAGCCTCCATGCCGGGCGCGTGAGGCTGCGACAGGCAAAGGCATTGGCGCTCTGGGCGACGACGACGGTGAGAAACGCCGCTCCGGATGCCGCTGCCAGTTGAATCCCGGTCGGGAAGGGGTCGCCCGGGCGCCAGCCGGCGGCCATGAGCCCGACGATGAATGCGCCCATCTCGAAGACGGCCTCCGTGGGCCCGGCCACTGTGAAGGCTCGGATTGCCGTCGTTCGGTTGAGTAATCGCCCCGAACTTGGTGGCTGGGCCATGACGCCCTCGGTCGCCGGCTCGGCGCCGAGGGCGGCGGCCGACAGGGTGTCGGTGCCAATGTCGAGTGCCAGCACCTGCAGGACCCCGAGCGCCAACGGAAACCGGCCGCCGGAGAGCGCCCAGATGGCGAAGGGCGTCAGCTCGGCGACGTTGTCGGTGAGGTGGTAGGTAAGAAACCGACGAGCGTTCTCGAAGGTCGCCCGGCCCTGTCTGACTGCGGCGACGATGGTGGCGAAGTTGTCGTCGAGCAGCACAAGATCGGCGGCCTCCCGCGCCACGTCGCTGCCGGTGAGGCCCATGGCCACGCCGATGTCCGCCTCGCGCAGGGCGGGCCCGTCGTTGACACCGTCGCCGGTCATGGCCACGACGTGCCCCCGGGCACGAAGTGCCTTGGCGATGCGCAGCTTCTGCTCAGGGCTGACGCGTGCGATGACCACGCCGTCCCGATCGATGAGTGCGCCGAGCAGCTGATCATCGTCGGGAAGGTCGGTCCCCGACAGCACGGGTGCGTCGCTGGTTCGCAGGTCAACCTGCTCAGCGATCGCCCGAGCGGTACGCGGGTCGTCACCGGTGATCATCGCAACACCGATTCCCGCCGCACGGCACGCATCGATGGCCCCGCGAGCCTCCGGGCGGGGTGGGTCCTGGAATCCCAGCAGCGCGAGCAACTTGAGACCGTGCTCGGCTTCATCGGCAGTGGTCGGCACCCGCTCCGGCCGTGGACCCGCTGCTGCGACGGCCAGCACCCGCAGGCCACGCTCGGCCATCGCCGCCAAGGCCGCCGGGGCCGATGGATCGAGGGCGTCGCAGCGTTCGAAGACGGAGTCGGGGGCCCCCTTGACCAAGACCTCGGTGTCCGTGACGACCGAGGCCCGCCGACGGTGCGGATCGAAGGGAAACTTGTTCGTGATCGCTGCCTCGGGCATGCCCGCATCGAGGCCAAGGCGGCGGGTGAGCGCATCGATGGCGGCCTCCATCGGATCGCCGTGAGCGACCCAGACCCCGCTGTTCTCGACTGCCCGACCGGTGGAACAGGCGAGCGCTGTGATCGCCGCGTCGGCGGCCACGCGGCGGGCGGCGGGACCGTCGGCCTCAACCGTGGCAGCGGGTTCGTAGCCGCTGCCGTCGATGCGGACGAGGCCTTCGCTGGTCCAGACCTGAGCAACGCTCATCCGGTTCTGGGTGATCGTGCCGGTCTTGTCGGTGCAGATGAAGGTGGTCGACCCCAGCGTCTCGACCGACTCCAACCGTCGGACCAGCGCATGTTGATCGGCCATTTGCTGGGCGCCGATGGCCAGCGACAGCGTGACGGTCGGCAGCAGCCCTTCGGGCACCAGCGCCACGGTGATCCCGATCGCAAAGATGAACCCATCGGAGGCGGGGGTATCCAGGAGCGCTGTCAGCCCGAAAAACGTCGCCCCGACGCCAACGGCAATCGCAGCAACGGTTCGAACGAGCCGGTGCAGTTCCCGCGTGAGCGGCGTATCAGGGCGATCGGTGCTCTCGGTCAGTACAGCGATCTGGGCCAAACGGGTGCGGGAACCCGTGGCGCTGACCACTGCGAGGCCTTGACCCTCGACCAGGAACGAACCGGCGTACAGCGTGTCGCCCACAGCCACCGAGTCCGGAACGCTCTCGCCCGTCAGCGTCGACACGTCCACCGAAAGCCCGTGGCTCTCGACACACTCAAGATCCGCACTGACCCGGTTACCCTCGGCGAGCACCACCAGGTCGTCCGGCACCACCTCGGTGGCGAGGATCGTAGTAGGGACGCCGTTACGGATCACCGTGACGCTCTGAGGCAGCAGGTCCCGGAGACGCTCGGCGGCTCGATCGGCCCGATGCTCCTGGACGAATGCGAAGACGCCGTTGATCACGATGACCACGAAGATCGCCCCGCCCAACTCCGGCAGTCCGCCCAGGATCGCCAACACGCCCGCAGCCCACAGCATGAGGGCGAAGAAGTGAACGAACTGGGCAACGAGCTTGCGCCACGCCGGAACCCGCTCGGGAGGAGGCATCTCGTTGGGCCCGACCCGAACCCGCTGCGCGGCGACCTCCGCCTCGGTCAGGCCGTCACGTCTGGTTGGCTCGCGTCGCCCGGTCACGTGCGGTCCTCCACCGTCCGCCGAATCAGCGTAGCCTCCGTCTGGTTGGGGACCCTTGGCCTCACGCCGACGCAGAGGCATCGCTAGGTTGACGCCCATGGCGGATGAGAACCTCGGTCGGTTTGCGGGGCCGGGCTTGCGGATGGTCCGGTTGGGGCTGTGAGTTCGGGAACGGGCCAGCGGACCCCCGCCGGGTACCGGGTGGAGGCGGTGTCCTGGGACGGAAACGACGGTGGCCCCGATCACCTGGAGGCGTTGCTGAACGGCTGGGTCGCCGAAGGGATCGACGCTCAACTTGAAAGGACCAGGTATGCATCAAAGCTTCTCGTTCGGTCGCATCCTCGGCGTGAAGGTGGGGGCGAACTGGAGTGTCATCGTGATCCTCTGGCTGATCGCGTGGAGCCTCGCCGATGAGCGCTTCCCGGTGGTCGCACCCGGCTACAGCACCACCTCGTACTGGATCTCCGGCGTGCTGGCGGCGGTCACCTTCTTCATGTGCCTGCTCGCCCACGAGCTGGCCCACTCGGTGGTCGCCCGCCGATACGACGTGCACCTCGAGGGCATCGTTTTGTGGCTCTTCGGTGGGGTATCGAAGTTCACCGGAGACCCGCCGTCGGCCCAAGCCGAACTGAAGATTGCGGCGGCGGGTCCGGCGACCAGCATGGGGATCGCCGTCGGGTTCTTCGCGCTGACCCGCCTGGTCGACGGCGTGGGCGGCTCGGCCTTGGCGGGTGCAGCGCTCGGCTGGTTGGGTTGGTTCAACGGCAGCCTGGCGGTGTTCAACCTGGTGCCGGCCTTCCCGTTGGATGGAGGGCGGGTGCTGCGCGCGTGGCTGTGGGGTCGCCATGGGGACAAGCGCCGTGCCACGGCCAGTGCCGCGAACGCCGGGAGGCTCTTTGCCTACGTGCTGATCGGGCTGGGGCTCCTGCAGTTCCTCATCGGCGGGTTCGTCGGTGGGCTTTGGTTTGTGTTCCTGGGGTGGTTCCTGTTGTCGGCCGCTCAGGCGGAGGCCTCGCAGTCCATGCTTGACGATCAACTGCATGGAGTGACCGTGCGGTCCGCCATGACACCGAACCCGGTCGTGGTTCCCGCAACCGTCACCGTTGGCCAGTTGATCGACGGGTGGATGTTCGATCATCGATGCTCCACCTTTCCGCTGGTCGATCGGGAGGGCGCCGTCACCGGCCTCGTCACCATTGCCCGCGTCAAGTCGGTTCCGGCGGATCGCCGGGCCACGACACCGGCGATGGAGATCGCAGCGCCGCCGGTGGAACTCGTGACCTGTCAGGTCGACGAGCCCCTGTGGCCGGTCATCACCCGGCTGAGTGGATCGGCCGACCAGCGGGCGCTGGTGTACGACGGTGACACTTTGGCGGGCATCGTGTCGCCCAGCGATGTCACCCGGGTGCTCGAGCTGACCCAGCTGGGCAACCCGGCGACGATCCAGGCACCCCCCGGGCCCTAGCCTTCCAGTGAGGCCTGCAGCTTGCGCATGCCGGCCATCCACCGCTCCCGGTCGGTGCCCTTGTGGGCGGCGTAGCGGCCCACCTCCTCGTGGGGCAGGATCAGGAACCGTTCGTCGGCCAACCCGGCGAGCACCGTCTCGGCGACCTCCTCCGGTTCGATGATGTTCATCGACCGCACCACGTCGGCGGCCAGCGGCGTGTCCTCGCCGTCCTCGCCCGGGGGAAACAGGAGCGGTGTGCGAACCCCTTGGGGGCACAGGCACGACACCTTGATGCCCCGGTCGCCGTAGGTGATCGAGATCCACTCGGCAAACGCCACCGCAGCGGCCTTGGTGACCGAGTAGGGGGCGTCGCCCAGGTTGGTCAGCAGGCCGGCGGCCGAGGCGGTGGTCAACAGGTAGCCGCCGCCCCGCTCCAGCCAGAGCGGCACCAGGGCCCGGGCGGCCCGCACGTGGGCCATGGTGTTGATGTCCCAGATCGAGCCCCAGACGCCGTCGTCCGCCTGCTCGGAGGCGCCGGTGGCGATGCCCGCGTTGGCGACGAACAGATCGATCGGGCCGACGTTGTTCTCGACGTCGGCGACGAGCGCCTCGTTGGCCCCGTCCCGGCCGACGTCGAGTTGCCGGGGCACGCACTGGCCCGACACCCCGGGGGCCACCGCCTGGGCGACGGCCCGCGCACCGTCGAGGTTGCGGTCGGCCAGCACCAGGTTGGCCGGGCCCTCCTCGGCGAAGCGGCGGGCCAGGGCGGCACCGATGCCGCTCGCTCCGCCGGTGATCACGATCGTTTGCTCGGCGAGTTCCATCTCCGAACCCTACGCGGCTGCGGCCGCCAAAAACGCCCAAAACTCCTCGATCGTCGTTCGGGTGGTGCGGGGCTGCCCACCGCCACCCGCACGGCCACGCGGCCGGCGACGACGGTGCGGGTGCACAGGTAACGGGGATCATCAGCGATCGCTTCGAGCAGCCGCCCGGTGGCCTCGTCACCGTCTACATGGGCGACACACACCAGCGCCAGCGATCTCGGTGCGACCAGCTCCAGCGTGGGGTGGGCGACGATGGCCTCCTCCAGCCAGGCGGCATCGGCGATGGCGGTGCGGATGTGGTCTCGCAGCCCCTCCAGGCCGTAGTGGCGCATCACGAAGAACAGCTTGAGGGCCCGGAAGCGCCGGCCGAGCGGCACCTGCCAATCTCGAAAGTCGACCACCTCGCCCGCCTCGGACTGGGCGGTTCGCAGGTACTCGGGGACGATGCTGAGCGCCTCGGTCAGGGCCGCCCGGTTGCGCACCCACAGGGTGGAGCAGTCGAAGTTGGTGAGCAGCCACTTGTGCGGGTTGAACAGGTAGCTGTCGACGCGCTCCACCCCGTCGCTCACCCAGCGAAGCTCGGGCGCCACCCCGGCCGATCCGGCCCAGGCGGCGTCGAGGTGCAACCAGATGCCGAGCGGTTCGGTGACGTCGGCAATCGCTTCGACCGGGTCGAATGCCCCGGTCGAGGTGGTGCCCGAGGTGGCGCACACCAGCAGCGGCACCAGGCCGGCGCGCCGGTCCTCCTCGATCAGGGTGGCCAGCGCCTCGGGGTCCATCGCCAGCACGCCGTCGGTGGGCACCGCCCGCACCCGCGCCGCAGGAATGCCGGCGACGCGGGCGTCCTTCTCCAGCGACGAGTGGGTTTCGGACGTGCCGTAGACGACAAGCGATTCGATGGACACCGGGTCGGCCGACGATGGGTTGTCGGGCACGGCGTCGGCGGTGGCTCCGCCCTCGGTGCTCACGGTCGCAACACCCACCCCCAGGCGGTGGCGGGCGGCCAGGATGGCGCACAGCGTGCCCGACGAGGCCGAATCCTGGATCACCCCGCCGCCCGGCCCGGGGGTGCCGTCGCTGCGGCGGTGCCGGAAGTCCTCCGGCAGCCCGCACGCTTCGACCAGCCAGTCCAACACGTGTTGTTCCAGCTCGGTGACCGCCGGGGAGGTGGCCCACAACATGCCCTGCACGCCCAACCCGGCCGAGACCAGCTCGGCCAGCACCGCCGGCGGGCTGGCGTTGGCGGGGAAGTACCCGAAGAAGCCGGGCGCCTGCCAGTGGGTGAGCGCCGGGACGATCACCCGGTCCAGGTCGGCGACGGCACCGGCCAGGTCGCCCCCGTGTTCGGGCGGGTGGGCGTCGAGCTGGTCCCGCACCCACCCGGGCTCCACGGACGGGCCGACCGGCAGGTCGTCGGTGCGACGCCAGTAGTCGGCCACCCAGTCGATCAGTTGGTGGCCGTGGGTGCGGAACGCCGACTCGGCCAGCTCGAGGCGCTCCCGCCGGGCGTCGCCGCTCCGCCCCGTGTCGCGATGCGCCACCGCCTCCATCGTCAGCCGGATCGTTCCCAGGCGGTCCTCGCCCCAGGGCAGCGGCATGATCACCGCCTCGTCCACGCCGGCGTCCTCGTACGCATCGACGGCCGAGGCGACGGTCTCGGCGTCGCCGCAGATGTTGATGGCGTCGATCATCTCGTCGCTCATCGCCGCCTCGGCGGCGCTGCGATCGCCGGCCTCGAACGCGGCGCCGAGCGCGGCCACCTCGTCGGCGAAGCCGGCCCGCGCGAACGCCTTGGCGTAGGCGGGCACGACGGCGTAGCCAAACAGGTCGCGACGGGCCTTGGCTCGGGCGGCCCCCGGATCGCACACGCCGACGTGCACGTAGGCCGACACGCGCACCGAACCGGGCGGCCGCCCGGCGGCCAACTCGCCCTGGCGCACCTGCTCGACGCACCAGGGCACCGCCGAGGCCGGCAGGTAGTTCAACAGCACCCCGTCGGCGAGTTCGCCGGCCAGGCGCAGCATCCTCTCGTTCAGTGCAGCCAGCACCAGGCGGGGCCGCCGCTCGCCCAGGCGCACGCCCAGCCGGGTGGGGCCCACGGCGTAGTGGTCACCATCGTGGGTCACCTTGTCGCCACCGAGCAGCGGCCGGGCGAGCTCGAGCCATTCCCTGGTCTGGGCCAGCGGCCGGTCGCCGTAGCGGGCGCCGTGCCAGCGGCCGACGACCGCCGTGGAGGAGATGCCCACGCCCAGGTTGATCTCCCGCTCGGGTGACAGCGCCTGCAGCGTGGCCGCTCCCTGGACGGCCAGCAGCGGGGTGCGAAGCTGCAGCGCCAGCACGCCGGTGCCCAGTGCCAGCGTCGGGGCTGCGCAACCGGCGGCGGAGAGGGTGGCAAAGGCCTCCAGGCCGGTGGTCTCGGCGGTCCAGAAGCTGGCGAAGCCCAGCTCCTCGGCCCAGCGCGCCGCCGTGAGGCCGGCGTCGATGCCGAGCGGCTGGAACGAAGCGAAGGTGATTCCCGGCGCTCGGCGTCGTACAGCGTCGGGTGCGGCGGTCGGCTCGGTGACGGTGTGAGCGGTCATCGCCGCACGGTACCCAAGCCCCGCGTGGAGGGGCTGCTTGTCGCTCTGGAATTCCCGCGTAGACTGACCAACGTGACCGAGACGACCATTGACTCCACCACCGAAAGCACCCTGTCCGAGTTGAAGGCCCTCGTCGATCGCGGGCTGGGCGGGATCAACGAGCGGCGCCTCATGCCGGCCGGCGAGGTCGCCGACCTGCTGCTCGACGTGCGCATGCTGTTGCAGGACCTCGAAAGCGAGTCCCTGGTCAACTGATCGGACAGCGGCTGGGCGGGCCGCAGCTGCCGCACGATGGATCGGGGTTGGGCGCGCTTCGCGGGGTCGGTGCCGACCGGGCTAGGCCGTCAGCACCTCAAAGGCATCGGCGATCGCTTCGGCGAGTTGATCGGGTCGCTTGACCGCCGCTGTATCAGCGTGGATCCCAACGTTCATCACGCCGCGATAGCTCATGGTGGTGACGTTCACCGCCGCCCCGGTCAGCGGGCCCAGCGGGTAGTTGGCCTCGACCAGAGCGCCGCCCATGAACGTGTCGAAGGGCGCGGCGCGCAGGTTGGACAAGACCAGGTCGATGTTGGACGTGACCCATTTGCCAACGTGGGTCAGCAGGGGGGTGGGCACCAGCCGGGCGCCCGAGGCCAGCGAGCCCATCGCAGCCACCGAGCGCTCACCCTTGGCCTTGGTCATCACCTCGGAGATGGCCTGCAGGCGTTGCACCGGTGTGAGGTCGGGGCTGGCCGGGAGGATGGTGAGTGTCGGCGCAAACAGGTTGCCGCCCGAGGTGCCGCTTCGCGTGCTGATCGGCACGGCCACCCGAAACTCGGTCGGCGTGGTACCGGCGTCGACGTGAAGGCGGACCGCCGCCTCGACGACGGCGGTGGAGAACAGGTCGTTCACCGTCACGCCGGCGGAGCGCGCCGCCTCGATCACCCGGTCGAGCGGGAAGTCCATCGTTGCCATCGCCCGGCCGGTCGAGCGGTCGGTCCACAGCGGGCTCAGACGCCGCTCGACGCTTCTGGCCTGGCGGGCCAGCGAGGAGGCGATGTCGATCACGTCGGCGCCGGTCTCGGCCAGCCGGGTGGGGTGGCGGACGTGATCCAACACCTCGGCAATGCTGGTCCTGGTGCGGTCGAGTGTCTTGCGGGTGGCGTGGCCCATCGTTTCGAACAGTTCGCCGAGGGGCAGGCCACCTGCGGCCTGCTCGATCAGCTCGACCGGCGGCGGGTTGGGGGCATCGCGTTCCAGGTCGATGAAGGCCATCGACATGCGCAGTCCGCCTTCGCCGTCGGTCACGGTGTGATCCATGCGCTGCACCATCGCCGCTCGGCCGTCCTCCAGCCCGGTGACCAGCACGAACTCCCACAGCGGCCGGTCGCGGGGCAGCGGCTCGCCGTCCAGGTCCGAGGCGAACTGTTCCAGCCCGCCCGGTCGGCGGTAGCGCTCGGGCAGCGCGGTGACCCGGAAATGGCGATCGATGTGATAGTCGGGGTCGCGACGCCAGGACGGCGCCGCCAGGCGCGCCGGTGCCTCCTCCACCCGTTGATGCAGCCGGGGCACGATCTGGGCGGCCCGGTCCAGGCGGGCCCGAAGCCGCTCGATGTCGGGAACCGAGTCGAGCTTGGTCAGGTTGGCGAACTGGGCGGTCAGCAGCGGGTCGGACTCGAGTAGCCACATCAGGTACTCGAGGTCGTTCATGCGCTCGACCCCGGACGCCGGGGTCCGGTCGCCGGATGTGTCGGCGGCCTGCTGAGACGATTGATCGCTGTCGGCCATCCACACAGGGTAGGCAGGCCGACAGCCGTGGTGCCGAGGTGAGGTTGCTGGGCGATTGCTGAGCGCCTGGTTTGGTTCTGCCGCTGTGGTGGGGGAGCGCTCGGGCACCCCGCGCACTCCTCAGGCGGTCCGGGGTGGTTGCCGTGAGTCGTCGAGCGGCACGAAGCGCAGCGCCGCCTTGCCGAGTGCGTATCCGATCAACCCGCCGCCAATCGTGTCGACCATCCAATGGATGCCGACGTGCACCCGGCTGAGCGCCACCGCCCCGGCCAGGCCAAACCACACCGGCGTGGGCACGTCGCTGTCGTCGGACAGCAGCACCGCAGCGCAGAATGCTGCGCTGGAGTGGCCGCTGGGAAACGACGAGGTTCGCGGGGTGCGCAGCGTCCACTCCTTGAATCGGGGAACCGGGCGAGGCCGGAGCACCAGCGCTTTCAGCGGCCCGTTCACCAGGGCCGATTCGATGCCCATTGCGGCGGCAAAGCGCCCCACCCGCTTCCAACGATCGGGGCGGGGCAGCGATTGGGCCGCGCCGAGCACCGCCCACACCAGGCTGTGGTTGGCCGACTCGGTCAGGCCGAACACCGCCCGGTCGACCGGGTGATGGCCCCGGAGGCGGTCCCAGGCCGAGTCGATCGTCCCATCGAGGTGGTCCATCCAGGCCGGAACCGGGATGATCCCCTTGGACTTGGGCTCGAGGGCAACTCCAACCGGTTGGCCGGGCTCGGGAATGGGATCAGCTGGGAGGGTGCTCACGTTGGCTCCGGAAGGTCGGGCGGCTCGGCACCCGATACCCGTTGGGTGCCTGCGAAGCTCATCAAGCTAGACGGCTGGCCGGGCAGCGGTTCCGGGCGTGTTGCCTCAGGCGGCTCGGGGCGGCTTCACGCCCAGCTCGACGACGGCCTGCGCTGGATCGCCGCCCTGGGTGGGGCAGTACTTGGCGAAGGCACACCAGTTGCACAGCGGGCCCGGCTTGGGCCGGAAGTCCTCGTGTTCGCAGGCCCGCTCGACCGCCGACCAGATCGCTCCGACGCGTCGCTCCAGCCCACGGGTGGACTGGTCGCTGGGCGTGGCGACGATCACCTGGGGGTTCTTGCCCAGAAACAGCAGTTGCACCCGGGCGGGGCGGCGGCCCAGCACCCGCTCGCACAGCAGCGAGTAGAAGTGCACGCCACCCAGTTTGGACTGTTCGTAGCGCTCCGACGGTGGGCGTCCGGTCTTGTAGTCGGTGACGACCAGTTCGCCGTCGACGGTCAGCTCGAGGCGGTCGATGATGCCCCGCAGCCGGGTACCGGCCAGCTCGGTCTCCATGCGCAGCTCGAGGCCGACCGCGTTCACCTGGCTGGGATCCTCGAGCAGAAACAGCCGCTGGGTCATCTCGGCCGCCTCGGCCTGAAACTCGGCCCGGCCGGCGTCGTCGAGGCCAAGCGCCTGCACGTCGGGATCGTCCCACGCCTCGAGCGCCGCCTGGTCAAGGCAGGCGGCTGCGGCCTCAGGGGTGCGTTCCGCCGGGGGGAGAACAAAAAGCAGCTCGAGAGCGCGGTGCACCAGGGTGCCGCGCTCGGCCGGAATCGACGGCGGCTCGGGCAGCCGCTCGACGGCGGAGAACCGGAACGACAATGCACAGTCGGTGAAGGTGGCGACCTTGGACGGGCTGAGGGTGGTGGGCAGATCGAAGGCCATGGCGTCCATGGTACGAGAGGGTGGTGACAGTCTTGACCGCTCGACGTCGCGGACGGCTCGACCAACCGACGCAAAGAGCCTCCGCTCGGCCCCCGGCGGCGGTAGGTTCATCTGGTGACCGCGCTTACAAAGGAATCTCGCCGGCCACCGTTCGCGGCCTCAGGCACCCTTGGCGCGGCTCTCCGGCGTCGTTTCAACCGTTCGACCCTGCGCGGAGACCTCATTGCGGCGCTCGTCGTGACGGCCCTGATGGTGCCGCAGTCCCTCGGTTATGCCGCGCTTGCCGGCGCGCCGGTCCAGGCAGGCCTCTACGCCCTGCCGTTGGCGCTGTTTGTGTACGCCTTTGTCGGATCCTCCCCCCAGTTGATCGTGGGGCCGGTCTCCACCGTCTCGGTGCTGACCGGGTCGATCGTCGCGTCGCACGGGGCGAAATCCCCCGAGGAGGCGCTGGCGCTGGTGACGGCGTTGGCGGTCGTCTCGGGGCTCATCCTGATCGTCGCAGGGCTGCTCCGGCTCGGTTGGGTGGCCGATTTTCTTTCCAAACCAATCGTGACGGGCTTCGTGTTCGGTTTGTCGATACTGATCGTGGTGGGCGAGATCCCCACGTTGCTGGGGTTGCCCCGCGGCTCTGGAAACTTCATTGACAGGATCAGTGGCATCGCCGGACACCTGGACGAAATCCAACCCCGAAATGCAGCGGTCGGCGGGGTGGCCCTCGCTGTGCTGTTCCTGGGACCTCGCATCAACAAGGTGGTGCCCTGGGGTCTGATCGTGGTCGTCGGCGGGCTGGTGATCGCCCGGTTCGTCGACTTCCCGGCCGCGGGGATCGCCGAAATCGGCAAGGTGCCGGGCGGCCTGCCGGGCCTCGCCGTGCCCGACCTGTCCCTGCCGAGATGGGCGGTCTGATCACCAGCGGTGCCGCCCTGGCCATGGTGGGCCTGGCCGAAACCTTGAGCGCTTCCCGACTGTTCGCTGCCCAGAACGGCTACCACATCGATGCCAACCGTGAGTTCATCGGCACCGGGGCGGCCAACGTCGCCGCAGGATTTTCCGGCGGGATCGGTGTGGGCGGGAGCCTGTCGAAGACCGCTGCGGCCGACAACAGCGGAGGCCGCAGCCCGCTGACCAGCCTGGCCACCATGGGCTTGGTCATCTTCGTGGTGTTGTTCTTCGCCCCATCGTTGGGTGCTTTGCCCCGGGTGGTCTTGGCGGCCGTCGTCGTTCATGCGGTGTGGCCGCTCATGGACCTCAACTCGATCCGCCGCTACAAACGCATCCGCCGAAACGACTTTGTGGGATCCATGGCGGCGCTCGTCGGCGTGCTGGCCCTGGGCACCCTGTACGGGCTTCTGGCGGCCATCGCTCAATCGATCCTGGGCCTGATCTATCGCTCTAGCCGGATCGAAGTCGATGTGCTGGGCAAGGTGCGCGAGGAGAAGGCGGCGTGGGGGTCGGTCGACCGCAATCCCAAGAACCGCACCGTGAGCGGCATCCTCGTGCTTCGGCTCACCAAGCCGGTGTTCTGGGTGAACGCGGCCGCCGCAGTTGATTTGATCACGACGGAGATCGAGGCCGAGCCCGGTACCGATGCCGTCATCATCAACCTGGAGGCCACCAACCAGCTCGACACCACCAGTGCCGACGCGCTGGCGGAGTTGATCAAGCACCTGCATCGACACGGGATCGACGTGCATCTCGTCAGGGTCATCCACGGGACCCGGAATGTGCTCGAAGCTTCGGGCGTCCACGAGATCCTCGGACCGGATCACATGTGGCGCACGATCTCCCAGGGCGTCAGGGCCGCGAAACGCGCCCGCAAGGCGAGGAGAGAAGCCGAGGCGGCCGCCAGCCCGTGAGCATCTGACTACGGATCAGGAGGTTGGGGGGGGCGGTCAGAGCACGGCCGTGCTCGACCAGAACCGAGGGTGATCCTCAGGGGGGGGGGGGCCTACCACTTGCCGAATCCACCGGTTTCGCGATTGCTACGTCTTCGCCCACGGCGACCGTTCGTGTGTCTCGCCGAGGGACCACGGGACGGCAAGGTTCGGCCTCCTCGCCGCTGCCGGGCTTTGCGATCACACCAGGTCCCTCCATGCACGGTGGACGGCGGACACGTCCGATCTTCGACCCCCTGAAGGTCGAAGAAGTTGGGATGACCGATTGCTTGGGCACCCTTATGGCAAGAGTCCGGTCGGTCGACGCCACAGCCTGGTCCTGCGAGCTCCTGCTCGAGTACCGGAATCCGTTGGCATCGGGACCATTGCCGACCAGCGGGTTGGTGGCGACGCGTCCGGGGTCCTCATCGTCAGAAGCGCCTCGACCTCGTCCGTGGCGGTCGCCATGGAGTAGTCGTGGCGGTTTCTGTCGAACCCTTCCACGAAGAACGCCGGCCTGTGCGAGGGCATCACACTCTCACGGACTGGCTCTACGACGGGCTGCAGCGCTTGGCCGGGCGTGGCGACGGGTCCCAGGCAAAGCTCACCTCGGTGCCCGTCACCCACGGCGAGGTAGCAGGTGCCGGAGCCCAGTTTGTCGCCATCACCACCAACCTGTAGCCAGGAGGCGGAGCACACGCCATCGGAAGCCGGATCTGGGCGTTCGACCCGGAGGAGTCTCCGGACTCCGCTGCGTTGTCAGCATCGACTGGGGCACGCGGTTGACCCTGGCCAGACAACGCCGGCGTTGGCGCCTACGCCTGCTGCCCGAACTCCCCGAACTCGCTCATCGGACCCGCTTGAGCCTCGTTCCCGGGCTTCCGCACCTCTGTACGGTCTGACACCGCAGCCGGGTCTGGAGAAACAATTGTTCGAAGCTGGTTCTCCGACGGTGGCATCACCTCCAACCTGCCGGTCCATCTCTTCGACCGTCCTCTGCCGAACTACCCGACCTATGCAATCAACCTTGGGAGCAGCCCCGATGTCGCCACGGATCCGAGCGGCTCCGATCGATCGCCCAGTCCCGATTTCGTCCACCCTCGATCTGCTCGCATCCAGACACCCCAAGCTCGACCCACCGCACCCCAGGTTCAGGAACGCATCTGCAGTCCGGCTGGGGAGGCGAGGAGGGTTCTCGGACGTCGATGGGTAGCGCCCTTAGAGGTCGCTGTCATCGTCAACCTCTTCGATGCGCACCGCTTCCGACACCGGGCTGGCAGCCGAAGAGCCAACAGGCCGCCACCGCTGGACCCGTCTTCAGTACCAATGGGCCGCTCTGGCAGGCCAATGGCGCAGTACCAACGTCGGTCACCCCCTCGGCGAGGACGGCAGGGCAGATGGGACCGGCCTCGGCTAGGAGCGCTCAGCCAACAGCTTTCACCGAGATTTGACCGAAGCCCAACATCGAGGTGCGCCATCTGGCGATCCATGACTCAAGGAGGCTAACCCAGCTCGGCGACGCAGCAGGAGTAACCCGCCTGAATATGGCAGGCTGGCAGGAACCCACGTGAAGTCCGGACCGGGGCCGCCAGGGCGCCTCGCGATCCGGGCGTCCGCTCGAGAATGCTCGAACTGTCAGTTGGTGTCGGCGAGCAGAACGCGCATCGATTCCACCTCTTCACGACAGACCTGGCAGCCGGTCAAGTGCGCCGTCATGGCCGGCAGCCACTCGAAGTCGGTCGTCGCCGAGCAGTCGAGGTACTCATCGAGGTGCTCAAAGCACTCGTCGCATGACATCCACGGACGGGCATCCACCACGAAGCGCTGGGCCTGTTCGTCGGTGAGGTGGGGGAGAGGTCTGGAGGTCATGAGCTCACCTGTACTGCGATCGGACCGCCGAAGTAGCCCGCTGCGGTGAGGTGGGCACGAAGGCGGGCCCGGGCTTCGAAGACGGTTTTGTAGAGAGCATTTCGGTTGGTGCCCATCCGCTCGGCAAGGACGTCGATCGGGATCCCCTCGACGAGCAGGGCGACGGCCACTTTGCGTTGGTGCGGGGTCAGGACCGTCTCGATGGCGGATTCCACGGCTCGGGCGAACTCGAGGTGCTCGACGTGTTGCTCGGGGGAGGTGAAGGCGCCGGCAAACTCCGGGAGGTTGTCGAGGTTGACCTCGCGATGGCGCCACATGTTGCGACGCACTTCGTTGGAGGCGTACAGGATGCCGAACTTGTAGGCCCACGTCGTGAACCGGCTCCGCCCCTCGAAGGAAGCGAGCTTGCCAAGGGCCGCCACGGTGGCCTCGTCCGCCGCCTGCTTGACGATCTCGTCCACCCGGACGCCACCGATGACCGGAAGGTCCGGCGACATGTAGGACACCTGGTGATGGGCCGCCTTGGTCATCAACTCGTGGAGCCTCCGCACCGCTGCGTCGTAGGCGGGACCGGTGGCGAGCAACAACTCGGGCCACACCTGATTGGAAACGTCGGCCACCGGGACGGCTGGAGCGGGCGAGTCGAGGAGTTCGCTGGCAATGCGTTCAGGCACAGGCACTCGGTCCTTGCTCCACGTTGGGTCCTTGCCACCAGTATCACCGAACGGACATCGACCCGCAACGGCGAAAGGACGGCCGGGGTGTGCGGTTCGGCTCAGCAGAAAAGTCGGTGCAACGCGGTAAGAACCTGCCGAGGCGGCACACCTACTTGTTGTGACCAACCGAACCCACACGATGTTCGAACCGCACATTGGCAGTGGGCAGCGACTGGCCTGCGACCGGAATTCGTTCCGGCGCCCAACGAGAGAAAAGGACCTCCACTCATGAACATCCATCGTTCCAACCGCCAGCACGACTCACATCGCCAAACGCCACGTCGGCTCGTCGCTCTCGGCGCCGCCGCCGTCTTCTCAGCGAGCCTGCTCGTCGGTTGCCAAACCGGCCAGACCAGCGCCCCGACGCCGACAGATCCAACTTCCACCACGGTGACCACGACCGACCCCATGCCGATGCCGCCCGGAACCCGGAACGCTTCGGAGAACGCCCTCTACCAGGGCATGCAGACCCTGTGGATGCAGCACATGGAGTGGACGTACGCAGCCGTCGCCGCCTTTGCGGTCGACTCGCCCGGGTTCCCGGCCACCGCCGACCGGCTCCTGCAGAACCAGGTGGATATCGGCAACGCCGTGAGGCCCTTTTACGGTGACGCCGCTGCCGACCAGCTGACGACCCTGCTCCAGGAGCACATCTCGGGAGCCGTGGCCGTGCTGACCGCCGCCAAGGCCGGTGACTCGAACGCCCTCAACCAGGCCGTGACCGCTGAGTACGCCAACGCCAAAGCCATCGGCGACTTCCTGGCCGACGCCAACCCGACCAACTGGCCGAAGGCCGATATGGAAGCCATGATGGCAACCCACATCGACCAGACCCTGGTCTATGCCACCGACATGCTCCAGGGTGACTACGCCCAGGCCATCGCCAACTACGGCCTGGCTGAGGCGCACATGGTGGAGATGGCCGACATGCTGAGCGCCGGGGTGATCGCCCAGTTCCCGGACCAGTTCAAGGCCTAGCAGCAACAGCTCTCCCCAACGACCCGGGCCGACCTGCGAGCGCTTCGCTCCCAGGTCGGCCTGCGTCGCGTACCGACGGCAGCCGCGGTTCCGCCGGTCACTGGCAACACCCGCGGAGTTGTGATCGGCCACAGCAAAGGCACCCGCAGTCGATCTGGGTGGCTTTACTGCACCCGCTAGGACGTAAAGCCACCCAGATCGAGCATGGGTGCGATTACTGCGGCGTCGCAGTCAGGCCGGCAACACGGCGGTAGCGATTGAGGCGGCGATGGCGTCGGGCACCTGCATGGGGCCGAAGTGGCCCAGGTCGGGGTGCGGTTCGAGCACGGCGCCCGGGATGTGATCGGCGATGTGGCCGGCGAAGCCCGATGGGGTGAAGGCCTCGACACGCCCCAGTGCCACGGTGACCGGGTGTTCGATCGAGGGCACCTCGTGCCAGAACGAGTGCCTCGATCCCTCGACGTAGGTGCGGGACTCCACCTCCGGTGCGCAGCGCAGCGTGATTGCACCATCCGGCGCGTCCGAGCCGGCATCGACGGGGCCGAACCCCAGGTGAGGTAGGCCTCCATTGCCGCCGCCGAGAACACGTTGAGCGGCGCCTTGGTGGAGAAGTTGGTGCGGGCTGACACACGGTCGTCGAACGTTGCCCGGCGGCGCAGGGCGCCGATCGCCAGCGGGTTGTCCTCGGGGTCGGGCAGGTCGATGCCGGGAGGGAGGTCAAACTCTTCGATCGGCGGAAAGATGATCGGCTCGTAGGCCCAGATTGCGGTGAACAGCTCCGGTCGGCGTGCGCTCGCAGCCAGCACGGCGGCGCCACCCATCGAGTGTCCGGCCGCACCGACAGGCTGACCGGTGGCCTCGACGATGTACTCCGCGGCGGCGATGGCATCCTCGGCGACCCGGGTCCACACCATGTCGTCTGGTGTGGCGGGGGAGTGGCCGTGGCCCCGAAAGTCGACCGCCCAGCACGAGGCCTGGCCGGTCAGATGGGCGGCCACCGGCTGCCACAGGCCACCGGCGAACCCGGTGGCGTGGGCGAGCAACAGGGGCGGGCCCTCGCCGCCGAGGTGCCACAGCCCCAGCTCCAGGCCATCGGCCGACGTAATCGTGGCGGTCGGGTGGCCGGGCTGGGGAGGTCCGGCGGTGGTGGTGTTGCTCACGAAAACGCCGCCTGGCCGGTGATCGCCTGGCCGAGGATCAACGTGTGGATCTCATTGGTCCCCTCGTAGGTGTACACCGACTCCAGGTTGTTCATGTGGCGCATCACCGGATACTCCAGCGTGATGCCGTTGGCGCCCAGCACGGAGCGTGCGGTGCTCGCCACCTCCCGAGCCATGGCGACGTTGTCCATCTTGCCGAAGCTGACGTGCGGGGTCGCCAGCGTGCCGGCGTCCTTCATGCGCCCCAGGTGAATCGCCACCAGCGTGCCCCGCTGGACTGCCACCATCATCTCGACCAGCTTGCGCTGGGTGAGCTGGAACGACGAGATCGGTCGATCGAACTGCACCCGATCGTTGGCGTAGTCCAACGCCGCCTCGTAACAGGCCCGGGCGGCGCCGCAGGCACCGAAGAGGATGCCGAAGCGGGCCTCGTTGAGACACGACAGCGGCCCCTTCATGCCTCGGACGCCGGGGAGGGCTGCGTCGGCCGGCAGCCGCACGTGCTCCATGACCAACTCGGAGGTGATCGACGCCCGCAGCGACAGCTTCTTGTGGATCTCCGGCGCCGAGAAGCCCGGCGTGTCGGTGGGGACGACGAAGCCCCGCACGCCGTCGTCGGTGGCTGCCCACACGACGGCCACGTCGGCGACCGAGCCGTTGGTGATCCACATCTTGGTCCCGTCGAGGATCCAGTCGCCGCCCTCGACCTGGCGGGCGACTGTGCGCATCGACGACGGGTCCGACCCCGAGTCCGGCTCGGTCAGCCCGAAGCAGCCGATCGCCTCGCCGGCCGCCATCGCCGGCAGCCAGCGCTGCTTCTGCTCCTCGGAACCAAAAGCCCAGATGGGAAACATCGCCAGGCTGCCCTGCACCGACACGAAGCTGCGAGCCCCCGAATCGCCTGCCTCCAGCTCCAGGCAGGCCAGGCCGTAGGCGGTGGCGCTGGTGCCGGCACAGCCGTAGCCCTCGAGGTGCATGCCGAGCAGGCCGAGCTTCCCGAACTCGGTGGCCATCTCCTTGGGAAAGGTGCCCCGCTCGTACCAATCGGCGACGTCGGGCAGGATCTGGTCGCCGACGAAGCGCCGCACGGTGTCGCGCAACAGCACCTCGTCGTCGTCGAGCAGGGCGTCCAACGCCAACACGTCGCTCGGGTTCACCTCATGGGACAGCGGTTGGTGGCTCATAGGTCGCAGCGTACCGGCGACCCCGAGCCCGGGTCGGCCTCCCGACAGACACTGGGTAACCCAGATCGCGACGACGGGGCCGACCCCTGCTGGAACCGGTCCCGTGGTCGCTTCGTGGATCCCGCCACGATCTTGTTGAAGAAGATAGTGCGGTTTGTTGGGGCCTGGGCATCGGGGAGCTGCTGCCGGAAGGCCGCCCGTGGGCGTGCGGCTGAGTAACGGGTGGTGGGCCACTGTGGCGGCCGCCCCAGCGGACCCGACCAACGAGCGCGTTTCCCCAGTACCGGTAGGGTCGACCCCATGAGCGATGCCTCCGCCGAGCCCCCCACGACCCCCCCGAGCGAGGCTCGGCTTCGGTCGGAGGCCGAGCTGTACGTCGACGGGCGGCGGACAGCGGCGACCTCGGGCGAGCGGTTTCCGACGTTCAACCCCGCCACCGGCGCGGTGCTGGCACAGGTGCACCAGAGCAACGACGCCGATGTCGACGCAGCCGTCGCCTCGGCCAAGGCGGCGTTCCCCGGCTGGGCCGCCCTCACCGGGGCCGAACGGGGCAGGATCCTCAACCGGGCGGCTTCCCTGCTGCGCGAGCGCAACGACGAGCTGGCCCGTATCGAGGTGGCCGACACCGGCAAGCCCATCGCCGAGGCGTCGACCGTCGACGTGATCTCGGGTGCCGAGGCGGTCGAGTACTTCGCCGGCGCCGCCGCCACGCTCACCGGCGAGCACGTGACGCTGGGCGACAACTTCGCCTACGTGCGCCGCGAGCCGCTGGGTGTGTGCGCCGGCATCGGCGCCTGGAACTACCCGATCCAGATCGCCTGCTGGAAGTCGGCCCCGGCGCTGGCCGCCGGCAACACGATGGTGTTCAAGCCCGCCGAGCTGACCCCGCTGACCGCGTTGGAACTGGCCGAGATCTACACCGAGGCCGGCGTGCCGCCCGGGGTGTTCAACGTGGTGCAGGGCGACGCCCGCACCGGTCGGGCGCTGGTGGCCCACCCGGACGTGGCCAAGGTGAGCATCACCGGCGAGGTGGGGACCGGCAAGGCCGTGATGGCCGCCGCCGCCGAGACCCTGAAGGCGGTCACCCTGGAGCTGGGGGGCAAGTCGCCGCTGATCGTCTTTGACGACGCCGACGTCAACAACGCCGTGTCCGGGGCGCTGATGGGCAACTTCTACACCCAGGGTGAAGTGTGCTCCAACGGCACCCGGGTGTTCGTCCAGGCCGGCATCCACGACGAGTTCGTCGCCAAGCTGGTCGAGCGGACTGCCAGGATGGTGGTCGGCGACCCGATGGACCCGGCCACCGACGTTGGCGCCCTGATCAGCGCCGACCACCTGGCCAAGGTGAGCGGCTACCTCGATGCCGGGCGGGACTCGGGCGCCACCGTCGCCGCGGGCGGCTGCCGGGTGACGGACGGGCCGCTGGGCGACGGGTACTTCGTCGAGCCGACCGTGTTCACCGGCTGCTCGGACGACATGACGATCATCACCGAGGAGATCTTCGGCCCGGTGATGGGCGTGCTCGCCTTCGACACCGAGGACGAGGTGGTCGCGCGGGCAAACGCCACGCCTTACGGCCTGGCCGCCGGCGTGTTCACGCAGCAGTTGGCCCGTGGCCACCGTGTTGCGGCCGCGCTGCAGGCCGGCACCGTGTGGATCAACAACTACAACCTGACCCCGATCGAGATGCCCTTCGGCGGCGTGAAGCAATCGGGCATCGGCCGGGAGAACTCGATGGCGGCCTTCGAGCACTACACCCAACGCAAGGCGGTGTACGTCGAGACCGGCGACGTCGAGGCGCCCTACTGATGGGCGCGCTGAAACAAGGCGAGCGCTACGAAGGGGCGGATCGAACCGAACAGCACGAAAGGACGGGCCGATGATGCCGCGCAACGACATGACCGACGTCGAGACGACCAACTGGGACTACGTGATCGTCGGAGGCGGCTCGGCCGGTTCGGCGCTGGCCAACCGGCTGTCGGCCGACCCGGACAACTTGGTGCTGGTGCTCGAGGCCGGACGTCCCGACTCCAAGTGGGACGTGTTCATCCACATGCCGGCAGCCTTCTCGTTCCCGATCGGCAGCCGCTTCTACGACTGGAAGTACGAGACCGAGCCCGAGCCCCACATGGGCGGCCGTCGGGTGTACCACGCCCGCGGCAAGGTGCTGGGCGGGTCCTCGTCGATCAACGGCATGATCTTCCAGCGGGGTAACCCGATGGACTACGAGCGCTGGGCGGCCGACCCTGGCATGGACACGTGGGACTACGCCCACTGCCTGCCCTACTTCAAGCGCATGGAGACAACGCTGGCGGGCGGCGACGAGTTTCGCGGCGACGACGGTCCGCTGATCCTCGAGCGCGGCGACGCCGACAACCCGCTGTGCCAGGCGTTCCTCGAGGCGACCGCCCAGGCCGGCTACCCGCGCACCAGCGATGTCAACGGCTACCAGCAGGAGGGCTTCTCCGAGTTTGACCGGAACGTGCATCGCGGCCGGCGCCTGTCGGCGGCCCGGGCCTACCTGCACCCGGTGCTCGACCGCCCCAACCTCACCGTGCTCACCCGGGCGTTGAGCACCGGCATCGAGTGGAACGGCACCCGGGCCACCGGCGTCAGCTTCACCCACGGGCGCCGCCACCACACGGCCACGGCCAACGAGGTGATCCTGTGCGGCGGGGCGTTCAACTCGCCCCAGCTGTTGCAGCTGTCCGGCGTGGGGGAAGCCGATCACCTGCGCAGCCTGGGTATCGACGTCGTCGCCGACGTGCCCGGCGTGGGCGCCAACCTGCAGGACCACCTCGAGGTGTACATCCAGCACTCGTCCACCCAGCCGGTGTCCATGCAGCCGCACCTGGCCAAGTGGCGCCGCCCGTGGATCGGCCTGCAATGGCTGTTCCGCAAGGGGCCGGCCACGTCCAACCAGTTTGAAGCGGGTGGGTTCGTCCGCAGCAACGACGACGTTGCCTACCCCAACCTGATGTACCACTTCCTGCCGCTGGCGGTGCGCTACGACGGCACCACCCCGACCAGTGGCCACGGATACCAGGTGCATGTGGGGCCGATGTACTCCGACGCCCGCGGCACGGTGAAGGTCACCTCGACCGACCCTCGCAAGCACCCGGCGATCCGGTTCAACTACCTGTCGACCGAACAGGACCGGCGGGAGTGGGTGGAGGCGATCCGGGTGACCCGCAACATCCTCGGCCAGGAGGCGTTCGGCCCGTTCGATGGCGGCGAGCTGTCACCCGGGCCCGACGTGGTCACCGACGAGCAGATTCTCGGCTGGGTGGCCAAGGACGCCGAGACGGCGCTGCACCCGTCGTGCACCGCCCGCATGGGCACCGACGACATGTCGGTGCTCGACCCCGAGACGTTGCGGGTGCGGGGCACCGAGGGTCTGCGGGTGGTCGACGCCTCGTCGATGCCGTACGTGACCAACGGCAACATCTATGCGCCGGTGATGATGCTGGCCGAAAAGGCCGCTGATGTGATCCTGGGCAACGAAGGCCTGGCCCCGATGACCGACGTCGACTGGTATCGGGCCGGCTGACCCCGAGCGCGACACTCGCCGACCGGAACCCGGTCGGCGAGTGCAGGTGTTTGGCGCCCCCCGACCTGATCGGTCGGACGTCAGCGCCTCAGTTGTGGGTGGGGGTCAGGGACAGGTGTTGATGTCGATGCACGTGGCCTCGGGCGGCGCTGTCAGTGACCAGCTGGTGGTGAAATCGGCACCACCGTTGAGCACCAACTGCAGGCTCGAACCATCAGCACTGCCGGAGACGGCGCCATCGAGCAGGCCGGTCAGCGTCACGTTCTGGTCAGCGTTGACCGATACCTCGCGCGGACCGATAACCGGCGGAAGCGGAAGCTCCTGGGGGACCGGCGGTGGGAGGAAGACCGGGGCGGTGACGAAGTCCGTGCGCACGGTGCCGGAGAAGTTGTTCGTTCCCGCCACTCGGCTGACGTCTACGCAGAGGGTGTTGTCAGCGAAGACGGCCGGCACGAGCGTGGGACCCACGATGGGCACGACCAGGACCGGCGGCACGTAGTTCATCGAGGTGCCACAGCCGTTGATGCCGTCGACCCGTCCGGACGGGGTGGTCGTGAACGCATAGCCACCCTCGAGGACCGGCCGTCCAGTTGCTGCGAATGCCCCGTTGGACAGCGAGACGTCGTAGGTGGGCGCGCCGGTGGCGGCGACCCGGGTCGTCGCGGTGGCCGACTTGTCCGGCCCGCCCGGATTGACATCGTTGCTGTTGGTGAGCGCTGCGGTTGCCGTCACGGTCGGGCTTGTCGGGGCAGCCACGTCGACCTGGATGGCGAAGCCGGGTGCAGGACTGGTCAGCGAGGTGACCCCGACCCCATTCGATCGGGTGCACGTGACCTCCTGTCCGGCGGCGCTACAGATGAAGCGGTTGTTGCCGAGCTGGAGGGTCGGGTTGGTGAACCCGCGGTAGGTGACGCCCTCGGGAAGCGTGACCGTGACGGTCGGGGATGCCGACGTTGCCGTTCCGACGTTGTCGACCGCAAAGTTGTACTGGTTGGCTGACAGCCCGGTCCCCTCCCGGAAGTACAGGTTGGGCGTGAGTTCGGCACCGTTCATGGTGAGCCCGACCTCGGGTCCCGGGGGACTGGCGTTGATGGTGGTGTCGGTGGACTGGCTCGCCGAGTTGGCGGAGCCGACAGTCGCCGAGACCCTCAGAGGAACCCCAGGTGTTGTCGCCCGCACCCGGAGGTCGATGCTCTCGGGGGAAACGGGGAGCACCACTCCGGCGAGGCCTCCGACGAGGTTCGGCCGAAGTGATGCAGCGATGCTGCTGTTGAGGGTGCAGCGCAAGCGGCGCTGTACGGCCGGAAGCGACGTGCAGGTCGAACCGTTTCCGGCACGCACGTACTCGAGTCCCGGTGGGAGGTCCACCGTCGCAGCAACAGGGCCGACGGTGGATCCACCTCGAGGGCTGATCTCGACCGGCAGGGTGACCTCGGCGCCGCTGACCACCCGCGATGGCGGGTTCAGCGACGGGCTGATGTTGGAGGGGTTGTTGGCGAAGTAGCTGAGCGGTGGCTGTCCGGCCGCTGGGGCCTCGGGTGCGTAGTCGGCTGCAGAGAAGTTGAGGGTGTACGTCAAACCATTGGCGAGCGCACCCGTCACTCCGCCGACGTCCAGTGATGGGATCCTCAGACCGAGCAGCTCGCTGCTCAGGCTGCGCCAGGGGGCGAGCCCGTTGCTGAACACGGGTCCGCGCCAGTCCACCGTCAGCGGAACTCCGCCCTGAAGTGCGGGGTCGGTCACGGTGATCGTGCCGGTGAAGAGGGTGAGGTTGGTCCGCTGCAGGTCGGCGAGCACGTGGGTGCTCCCGACCGATGCATCGATCTGGAGTCTGTCCGCACCGCCGAGACTGCCGGCCGGATCAGCTGTGATCGACACGTCGCCCGAGCTGACGGTGCCGCCGTTACGCATCGACAGGGCACCGGCAACCTGGACGAACAGCTGGTCACCTTCGATGGCTGGTGTGACGGTGACCTTGCCGAGCGCTTCGTCGTTGGCCGGGTTCACGTCCCCGTCGGAGCTGATCGCCACGTACACCTGGGCGATGAGGGTTGGGCCTGCTACGTCTGCCGTGACGCTGATCTTCGGAAGCGCCTGACCCGGCTGAACGTCGGCATCGTCGATGCGACACGTGGCCTGGGCAGCATCGTTGGTACAGGTCCACCCGGTGCCGGCCGCTGCGGTCACCGTTTGGCCGGGCGGCACCACGACGGTGGCGGCGACCGGGCCGGTCGTCGCTGCGGTGCCGACACTCGACACCGTCGCGTCGTAGGTGACGGTGGAACCGATCGTCGCTCCCACATTGTCCGAGACCGCGACGCTCAGGTCGACCCCGTCGGTCGGCGGCACCATCGGGGCACAGGCAGCAGCGGCGACCACCGCAAACGCTGCCAGCGTCCACGTCGCCATCCTTCTGCGTCGGCGTAAACGTACGCCGTGCCTGATATTCGACATGCCCCAACCCCCCAAGCCCCAACGATCTGTCAGCGGCTAGCGGGGAACCTAATGACGGCGCGGACGAAAGACAAGGTTGGATGTGAATGGCGGCCAGAATTCAGCCGCTGGTCATCGCCATCTCAGTCCTCGGACGGGCTGAACAACGCCAGCAGCTTGCCGAGTTCGCCGGAGGGGTCGGCAAAGATGTCGTAGTTGGAGTCGTCACGAATAGCGTCGAAGTTGTCGCGAACGTCCTCGACGGTGTGACCGGGGGAGAACCAGCCCTCGGTCAGCCCGACGAAGTAGCGGGCGACGTAGCCGCCGGCCACCGAGAACACCTCGCCGGACACCGGCACGTCCTCGTGCGCCAGGAATGCCACCGTCGGAGAGATCGCCTCGGGTGCCATCAGGTCGCCGGCGGCGCCGAAGAGTTCTTCGGTCATGCGGGTCTTGGCGACAGGGGCGATGGCGTTCACCTTGATGTTGCGCTTGGCGCCCTCGTTGGCCAGCACGCGCGTGAAACCGACCAGGCCCATCTTGGCGGCGCCGTAGTTGCTCTGGCCGAAGTTGCCCAGCAGACCCGAGTTGGAGGAGGTGTTGACGATGCGGCCGTAGTTCTTCTCCCGCATGATCTTGTAGGCGGGCAGGGTCGTGTAGAAGGCGCCCCGCAGGTGCACATCGATCACGGCGTCGATCAGGTCGGGGGTCATGTTGTGGAACGTCTTGTCCCGCAGGATGCCGGCGTTGTTGACCACGATGTCGACGGTGCCGAACGCTTCGACCGCGGCGGCGACGATCGCTTCGCCGCCCTCCGGGGTGGCGACCGAGTCGGTGTTGGCGATCGCCTCGCCGCCCAGCGCCTCGATCTCGGCGACCACCTGGTCGGCGGGCCCGTCGGCGTGGCCGTGGCCATCGAGGGAACCGCCCAGGTCGTTGACGACGATGCGGGCGCCGCGTCGGGCCAGCTCGAGGGCGTGCTGCCGGCCCAGGCCGCCGCCGGCGCCGGTGATGATTGCCACCTTGTTGTCGAAACCGAGATCAGCCATGTGTTGCTCCAAGTGCGTAGACGGGGTCGGGTTGAGGCCCACACACTACCGACGGCCCCGCCACCGCCCGGAAGTCGCAGCCCCTCAGCCCCCGGGCAGCGCATCGGGGTCGAGCACGTCGGCCAGCAGCCAGTCGTCGCCCGGTGCGGCCAGGACGAACACCGAGGTGAAGGCGGCGCCCCCGCCCGCCGCGTCGTCGACGGTGCCGCCGGCGATCACGCCCAGGCTGGGCAGCGCCTGTGGGCTGTCGCTGGTGCGCACGATCGTCACCTCGGCCTCGCCGAGGGTCACCCGCTGGCCCGGGGTCGGCGGGACGCCCTGGTCGGGGTCAGCCTCAGGCGCCACGGGTTCCGCCCCCGGCTGCCCTGCTCCCGGCAGCCCCGTATCCGCCTGCTCAGACGTCGACGGCGAGGCGTTGGGCGGCGCGACGTCGCCAAGCGACGAAGGGTCGAAGACGGCCGTGGCGGCTGCGAGCCGTGGTCCGGTCAGCGCCGAGGGAAGTGCTGCGGCCTCGCCGGCGTCGATCGACTCGGCCTCGATCATCAGGTCGGCGGCCAGGTCGGCGACCACCGTCTCGGCCCGGGCCTGATCAAACCCGGGGATCACGTCGGCGACCGCCGGGTCGAGCGATACCTCGGGGAGGTCACCGATCAGCGCAGCGACGTCGGGACGCTCGACGTCGACCCCCGTCGGGCTCTGGCCTTGGCCAGTGCCCGCACCGACCAGCAGTGTTGCGCCGCTCACCAGCGCCACTGCGGCCAATCCGGCGAACGCGGGGCGGGGGTGGGCCGGGCTCACCCGCCGGGCGATGTGGCGCGCCGCACTCCGAAGGGTGTCGTCGCCGGCGCCGGGCTCGGGTGCGAACCGCTCGATCAGCGGACGGGACGCACACACCAGCGTGAGAGCGCCGAGCAGTGCCACCTTGGTGGCGAACTCGGTGCCCTGGGCCGCCATCAACGCGGCTGCGGTGAGGGCAACCGCCACCCCGTACACCGCCCCGCCCACCCGACCCTTGGCGGCTGTGGGTGGGTCGGTGATCATGAAGAACAGGAAGATCAACAGTTCGGGCGAGGCGACCACCACCCACCACCAGGCCCAGCCGGTCACCGGGCCGACGTGCCAACGGGCGGTCATCGAGTGGCCGGAGAGCGCCACCACCGCCGTCGCGGCCCCGTAGGTGATGAGAAACGGCCACACGATGCGGTGCAGCCGCAGGCGCCTCGTCATCGTCAACCCGCCGATCACGATCACGGCGTAGGTGAGCGCCAGGCCGGGCGACCAGGGGCCCCACCACAGGTCCTGGGGGTCGGCCAGGCCGGACCCGAAGACCAGAAACGCCACGACCAGCGCAGCGTTGGACGGGTTGAGTAGCGGGCGGCCACCGATGCGGGTGACGTACTTGGACAACACCGCCACCGCAGCGGTGGCGGCAAAGATCGGCCAGCCCCTCGTGCTCCACCAGTCCCCGTGTTCGGTGCCCGGCACCCGCATGATCAGTGCGACGCCGTTGCCGGTGAGCAGGGCGGAGGCAGGCCAGGCGATCACCCCGCGTTCCCAGGCGGTCAACACGAGGTCGAGCCCGCCGGCGACGCCCAGGGAGATGAGGATCTGGGCGATCGACAGGTTGAAGCCGAGCACGGTCTGGCCGAGGACCTGGACGCTGATGATGATCGCTGCGACCACCAGCCGCGGGTCGCCCCGCCGGGGGAGCAGCACCGGGTAGGTGCGCCCGAGCAGCCCGACCGACGGGCCCAGGTGGTCGCCCACCCCCACCTGGGCGGTCATCGCAGCTTGGCCAGCCGCGAGTACATCTTTCCCTCGATCTTGTGCAGCTTGACGAACTCGGCGTACATGCCGTCGTAGACCCGGCGGGTCGCCGGATCGGGCCGGAAGACCCGCTCGACGGGCACCGACGATGCGATGTCGTCCTCGCCGATCAGCCCCAGCGACATGCCGGCGAACAGGGCAGCGCCCCGCACGGTGGCCATCAGCGGTTGCTCGATGCGATGGATCGGCCGATTCATCACGTCGGCATGGATCTGGCACCACAGGTCGGACACGGCGCCGCCGCCCACGCCCCGCAGCTCACCGAAGGACTCCCCGAGGAACGATTCCGACGCCTCGAGCAGCCAGCGCGCGTTGTGGGCGACGCCCTCGAGCACCGAGCGGACCAGGTCGCAGCGGGTGGTGGCGAGCGACAGCCCGTGAAACCCGCCGCGCAGGTTGGCGTCGGCCACCGGCGAGCGCTCGCCGTTGAGCCACGGGGCAAACAGCACGCCGCCGCTTCCGGGCTCGGCGGTCGCCGCCGCATTCACCAACTCGGTAAACGATTCGACGGTCGGGCTGGTCAGGCCGTCGTCGGCGTCGATGAGCACGCCCTTGACCCACTCCAAACACACCCCGGCGGTGTCGTGGTTGTTGGCCAGCACGTAGCGGCCGGGCAGCGCGGCGGGCACGGTGGCCATCATCTTCAGAATCGAGGTCTTCTTGGCCGGGGCGTGGCAGCCGATCCAGGCCGAGGTCGAGATCGACACGTGGCCCTCGTAGTTGCCGACCGCACCCGATCCGAGCGTGACCGCATGCAGGTCGGGGATCGCCGTCAGCACCGGCAGGTCCTTGGGCAGCCCCATCGCCTCGGTCACCTCGGGCAGCACGGTGCCGACGATCGAGCCCATCGGCAGCATCGGTGGCAGCTTGGACAGCGGGGTGCCGGACAGCTTGACCAGCCGGTCGTCGTACCCGGCCTCCTCGCCGCGGTTGTCGGTCAGCCACGACAGGGCCATCGACAGCCGGGAGGCGGCCACGCGGCCGGTGAACCGGGCGTTGAGGTAGTCGAGGGGCTCGACGAAGGCGTGGGTTTGCTCGTAGAGCTCCTTTTGGTGTTCTGCGATGTAGAGACGGTGGCCCAGCGGGTCGTTGCCCTCGGTGCTCGGTACCCCGGCCGACCGCCTGATCCAGGACGCCGCCTTGGTGGGCCCGAGCCCCTCGACCGCCAGGCGGCCGCCCACCTGCTTGGCCGCCAGGTCCGCACCGCGGGTGTCCATCCACAGCATGCAGTCGCCGACCGCGTTGCCATGATCGTCGACCGGCACGGTGGAGCCCCACTGGCCGGTGACCGCGACGGCCACCAACGCTGCGGTGGCGTCGGGGTGGCTCCGGGTCAGCTCGGCGGCGCCGTCGGTGACCGCGGTCCACCATTGGTCGGGGTTCTGGACGGCGGTGCCGTCGGCTGCCACCTTGGGCTCCACCCGGCGGTAGACCGACCCGACGATCGAGCCGCCGAGTGACACCAACGCGATCTTGGGCCCTCCGGTGCCCAGGTCGACCGCCAGCACCACCGGGTCGACTGCCGGAGCGGGGGTCTCCGGGGTGCGCTCTGGGGTCGCTTCGGTCACGTTGGTGCTCCGTTCCACCGGTCGCTCGGCGGGTGAGGGTGGATCATGTGGTTGAGGCGGTCGCCTGGTCGGCGGCGTAGGCCTTCCATCGCTTGTAGTCCACCTTGGCATTGGGGGCGCGGCCGATCGTGTCGACCGACAACACCGCCCGGGGGGCCTTGTAGCCGGCCAGGTGCTCCTTGGTGTGGGCCACCAGGTCGTCGGCCGAGATCTCGGCGCCTTCGACCGGCTGCACCACCGCGGCGATCGTCTCGCCGAAGCGGTCGTCGGGGACGCCGACGACGACGGCGTCGTACACGCTCGGGTGGGTCTTCAGCGCCTCCTCGACCTCCTCAGGGAACACCTTCTCGCCGGCGGTGTTGATGCACACCGACCCCCGGCCCAACAGGGTGATCGTGCCGTCGTCCTCGACGGTGGCCCAGTCGCCGGGACAGCTGTAGCGCCGGCCATCGATCATGATGAACGTCGCCGCCGACTTGGCCTCGTCCTTGTAGTAGCCGAGCGGCACGTGTCCCCCGACGGCCACCCGCCCGATCTCCCCGGAGCCCGGCTCGACGTCGCGTCCGTCCTCGGTGACCACCCGGGCGTTGGGGCCCAACGCAAACGAGGCGGTGCTGGAGGCAGAGTCGCCGGCGGACACCGACTGGCCCAGCCCGATCGCCTCCGACGAGCTGAAGCTGTCGACCAACAACATGCCCGGGTGATGGGCGAGCAGGCCCCTTTTCGCCGACTCGGACCACATCACGCCCGACGAGGTGATCAGCACGACCGAGGTGATGTCCCAGCGGTCGGGCGCCCCGTCGAGGGCGGCCACCATCGGCTTGGCGAAGGCGTCGCCGACGATGGTCAGCGCCCCCACCTTCTCGGCCTCGATGACGTCGAGCAGTTCCTCGACGTCGAAGTGGCGGCTGGGCAGCGTCACGACCGACCCTCCGCTGGTCAGATACATGTTGGCGGTGAACCAGCCGGTGCCGTGCATCAGCGGGCAGGCGAGCAGCCCGGGGGCGGCGTTGGCCCCGATCCCCTCGAGGGCGGCGTCGTAGCCCGCGGTCTCGCACTCCTCGCCGAGGACGGGGTTACCGGTGGAACACAGGGCCCGGATCAGGTCGTCCTGGCGCCACATCGTGCCCTTGGGCATGCCGGTGGTGCCGCCGGTGTAGATCATCAAGATGTCGTCGCCGCTGCGTCCCCACTCGGCCACGGTGCGGGCGTCGGTGGGCGTGGCGGCCGCCTGTTCGTAGGGCACCGCCCAGTCGGGACACGGCCCTGACCCGTCGTCGACCCACAGCCAGGTGGTCACGGTTGGCACACGGTTGCGCACCGCCTCGACGCGGTCGGCGAAGGTGCCGTGAAACACGACCGCAACCGCGTCGGCGTTGTCCCACAGGTAGGCGAGTTCATCCTCGACGTAGCGGTAGTTGGTGTTCACCGGGACCAGCCCGACCTTGTAGCAAGCGAAGGACGTCTCGAGGTACTCGGGACAGTTGTGGAGGTAGATCGCCACTTTGTCCTGGTGGCGAACCCCCCGGTCGAGCAGGTACCGGGCCAGCCCGTTCGCCCGGCGATCGAACTCGGCCCAGGTAATGCGTCGCTCGCCCTGTACCTGAGCGTCGGCTTCTGGCCGCTGTGCCGCAATGCGTTCCCACAGCTCGGCGAAGTTCCATCCTGCCATCGTTGTCCCCCAACAGTTCTCGGCGTCTCAGCGCGCCAGCATAGATGCGAGCGTCGATTGCGGCAGCGGCCGAAAGGCGACCCGGTCGAGGGGCGGGCGGTGGGCGACGCTACGGTTCGCCCATGGACTTTGCGCTCCCGGGAGAGGACGATGCTCGGCGTCGGGCGGTGCGGGACTTCCTGGCCGAACACCCCAGGCCGACGGGGGCCCAGCTGGGCCAGGCCGGGCTGATGGTGCCCCACTGGCCCGAGCCGTGGGGGCTGGGCGCCGACCCGATCCATCAGCTGATCATCGACGAGGAGTTCCGCGCCGCCGGCGTGAAGCGGCCCTCCAACCCGATCGGGCTGGGCTGGGCCGGGCCGACGCTGATCGAGGCGGGCACCGACGAACAACAGCAGCGCTGGCTGCCCGGCCTGGTGTCGGGCGAGGACCTGTGGTGCCAGCTGTTCTCCGAACCGGGCGCCGGGTCGGACCTGGCGGCGTTGTCGACCGCTGCGGTGCGCGACGGCGACGAGTGGGTGATCAACGGCCAGAAGGTGTGGACCAGCCTGGCCCACCACGCCCGTTGGGGCATCCTGATCGCCCGCACCGGGCCTCCACCAGGAACAGAAACACCCGGTGCAGGTGGCGCATCAAAACACACCGGCATCACCTACTTCGTGTGTCCGATGGATGCCCACGGCATCGAGATCCGGCCGATCACCGAGATGACCGGCGCCCACACGTTCAACGAGGTGTTCCTCACCGACGTTCGGCTGCCCGATGCCTACCGGGTGGGCGACGTCGGCCAGGGGTGGGCGCTGGCCAAGATCACGCTGGCCAACGAGCGGGTGTCGCTGTCGGCCGGCGGCGTGCTGTGGGGGCAGGGGCCGCAGACCGAGGCGTTGTACGACGAGGTGCGGGCCGCCGGCGGGGTGGCCGATCCGGTGATGCGCCAGCGCCTGGCCCAGACCTGGATCGAAGGCGAGGTGCTGCGGCTGATCCGCATGCGCACGATCTCGGCGGTGGTCGCCGGCAAGAGCCCCGGGCCGGAGGCGTCGGTGCGCAAGGTGCTCGCCGACGAACACGGCCAGGCGGTGATGGAGCTGGCCAAGGACCTGGCCGGTCCGGCGGGCATGCTGACCGACGGGGGACCGTTGGGCCGCCCGGTGGCGCTGTGGCACTACGGCTACCTGTTCGCCCGGGCGCTGACCGTCGGCGGCGGCACCGGTGAAGTGCAGCGCAACATTCTGGGCGAGCGGGTGCTGGGGCTGCCCCCCGATCCGGGCACGTCATGAGCGCCGACCCGTCGGTGCAACGGTTCCGCCGGCCCGGCCCCACGGCGGGAACATCGACGGTGCTGCGCCCGGCGCCGCGTGACGGGACCGCCGAGCCGGCAGTGGTGGCCATCCACCGCAGCGGGATGGTCACCGACGCCGAGGGAACCGAGTACCCGATCAGGCCGATGTCCATCCTCGAGGGCGAGGGCCGGGCCATCCACGATTTCATGGTCGGGCGGGGCTATTCCCAGAGCCTGGAAACCGGCATGGCCTATGGCGTGTCCACGCTGTGGCTGGCCGATGCGGTGGCCAGGGTCGACGGCGGTCACCACATCGCCATCGATCCGCGACAGGTGAGCGGCTACCACTCGATCGGCACGCTCAACGTTGAACGCGCCGGGCTCGACGACGTCGTCGACACCTACGTCGAGTTGTCGGAGTACCGGCTGCCCAAGCTGGCGGGCGCCAAGACCAAGCTCGACTTCGCGTTCATCGACGGACGACACCTGTTCGACTCGGCGTTGATCGACTTCTTCTACGTCGACCGCATGCTGGAAGTGGGCGGTGCGGTTGCGCTGCACGACCTGTGGATGCCGAGCCTGCGCAAGCTGGCCGGGTTCATCCGCCAGAACCGCAACTATCGGCTGGTGCACGTCGACTCTTTGAGCGAGGTGGGTCTTCCGCGCCGGATGTACAAGGTGGCCAAGCGAGTGGCCAACGGCTCGCTGGGGCGTGACCGGTCGGGGTTTCGGCTTCGGGCCGAGAACCTCTGCGTGCTCGAGAAGGTCGGTCAGGACGATCGACACCACGAGCACTTCGAGCCGTTTTAGCCCGAGGGGATCTCAGCGCCGAACGACCACTGCCAAACCCGCTGCCCGTTCGTGTGTGCAGTCGTTGTCTCGAAGGGCCACGCTCCTCATGGCTACAGTTGGTGTGGCCGCAAGGCCACCGACACCCCACCGAGTTCGAGCGGAGCACCCGTGGCACCCAGAATCATCACCCCGGCAGATGAGGCCCGCGACATCGTCAAGAACGACGTCGTCGAGTTGATCGAGGATCTGCCCGGTATCCCTGCGGGCACGCTGGGCAAGGTGATGATGGTCACCGGGTTTACCTGGGTGCGCTTCAACGTGCTGTTCACCAACGGCGTCAACATCGGCCAGATCGATCGCGCCAAGCTCCGGCTGTTGACCAAGGACGAGGCCAAAGCGGCCCGCAAGGCCGTCAGAGCGGCCTGATCGTCCCCTGCCCAGGGGTCATTTCTCGTTCGGGCGGACGTACACCTCGAACGGCGGGTGGGCCACTCCGAGCCCAATCGGCTGCCAGCGGGCGCAGCGCGTCCACTCCGCAGCCACCCGGGCGGCTGCGGTGCGCTCATAGGTGACGAGCAGCGGTGAGCTGACGATCACCACGTCCACGTCGGAGTCGGTCAGCGCAGCGAACGGCTCCTTGCGTCGGTCGCGGGGCAGCGACGTCATCCAGTAGGCGTCGGCGTCGACCGGTGCCTCGATGCCCGGTGTCATGGCGTACAGCGCCGGCATGAACGGAACGACCGCCACGGTGTCTCCGGTGCGGATGCACGACGTCGGTGCGTCGCCGGTGTTGGAGGCGGCGACCTCGTCGTTGATGAACGAGGCCAGCACCCCCGTCTGCCGCCTCGTCCAGGCGTTGTTCAGTCGAGGTTCGGCGGTGTGGTCGACGGCGACCACCTGCACGGCGAGCACCAGCACAACCCCCACGGTCAGCGTGACCTTGGGAATTCTCGCGGCGTAACGGTTCCACAACCGATCGCTGGTCATGGCGATCGCTCCAAACATGAACGGCACGACCGGCAGCAGATATCTGGTGTTGGCCGATGACAGGGCGTTGCCACGCAGCGCCCCTTGAAGGAACAACACCAGGGCACCAAGCACGATGGCTCCGAGTGCACTGCGCGCCAGGCGCGCCGGCTCTCGACCCGCTCGACGAAACAACCCAAAGGCCACCGCGACGGTGCCCCACAGCACTGCGGCCTCCAGCACGGTCATCGCCACGAGCCCATAGCTGGGGTCCATGAAGCTGACCGGCCGTTCGGTCGTGAGCGGGTTCTGCAGGGTGTTGGCGATGCCCTTGAGGTAGTCGGCCTGGAAGATGCGGGTGGCGTAGTAGTCGGAGAGTTCCTTGGTGCCGGGGACGAAGCGACCGACCCACACCTGAAAAGCGACAAGGCCCGCCACCAGGCCCGCGCCGACCGCACCGATGGGGGCGAGGCGTTTCAGCGTGTTTCGTCCGTAGCTCACCAGTGCTGCTCGGCTTGGACGGCCGCCGAAGTCCCGCAGGCGAGGATCGCCAGGTTCGAGCCGTTGCGACAGGTAGAGCATGCAGGCCAGATGCCCCGGCAAAAACGTCGGCTTGGCGATGGCGACGGCGAAGGACACCGCCATCAACAGCCAGGCGGATGACCGACCGTCCAACACGCGTCGGGCAGTCAGCAGCAGCGCCACGCCCGCGGGGATGGCCAGCACATCGTTGGTGACGAACGAGTTGGCCATCACGAAGCCGGAGGTGCCGACGATGACGAGCGTGGTTGCCGCCGCGATCGCCGGCGACACCCGCAGCCGGGCGCCCAGCCAGAGCAGCGAGGCGGCGGACAGCACCGTGAACATCAACCCGGCGACGCGATAGGTGTCCACCAGCGGGTCGAGGTCGGTCAACTTGTCCACCACTTTGGTGGCCAGCGCCAACGGCAGGTAGTAGACGGGCGTGTGCTGGGCCTGCTGAGCAGCAAACTGGCCGTCCGACTCGACCAGCTTCTGAGGGGAAAAGCACTCGTAACGAGCTCCGGAGGGGTAGCCGGGGTTGAGGGCGCTGCCCCACACCCGATACCGGTCGCAGCGGATGGTCGACGACAGCCCGGGGCTCATCGTGTCGTCGTGGGAGGCCAGGTGTCCCTGTCGCAGCTTCTCGGCGTGGGTGATGTGGGCGCCCTCGTCCAGGCCCATGCCCGGCACCTGCAGCGCGATGAAGCCGATGAACGCCAGGACGGCAAGCATCGTGGCGATCCACACGGCCCACGATCGCCAGTGGCGCAACGTGTGTGATGTCAACCGGTCACGCACCCGCGATCTCCACTCTTGCCGGTTTGGGGGCCCCGGCGGCCCGCTGGAGCGATCGTCACGGTAGTCGCGTTCTCCTGGTGCGCCGTGCGAGGTTGAAGGTACCGCAGCGAGGAGGGTTAGCGTGAGGACGTGACGCGCCTGTCTTCAAGCTCGGCGTGGCGGTCCAGGTTGGAATGGACCGCCGGACGAGCGGTCGCAACGCTGGGTGCGTGGTCCAAGCGCCTGTCGGCCATTCCAGGGGTGCGCCCCGCTGCGGCCGCCGCGGGCACCCTGCTCGTGGTCCTGGTTTCCTGGCGGGCCTGGCAGGGGGCCCAGTTCGATGATGTGTCGGTGCCGGCCCTCATCGCGGTGGCGGTGTTGACCGTTCCGCTGGTACTGGCGGCAGACGGGGCTGAGTTCGTCATCCAAGGGGCCATGGTGGGGGTGGACCTGCCGCCGGTCGAGTCGGTGCGCCAGGTCAGCCGGGCCAACGTGGCCAACCTGTTGCCACTGCCCGGAGGGCCGGTGTTGCGTCACCGCGTGCTGGCCTCTCGGGGTGCTCCTCAGCGTCCCGCCGCCCGAGCCCAGCTGATCACGGGGATCTGGTGGCTCGCCAATGGCTTGACCGTGTCGGGGTTGGCATTGATGGCGGTCGCAGACCGGTGGTGGGTCGGAGGCTTGGGGGTGCTCGGCGGCGCGACGTTCGCGGTGATCGGCTGGACGGTTCGCCCGCGGTCGGCACTCACCGTCCAGATGGGTTCGCTCATGGCGGTCGAGCTGGTGAAGGTGGTGGTGGGAGCGACTCGGTTCTGGCTGATTGCGTTGCTGCTCGGCGCGGAGTTGGGGTGGCTCGGGGCCATGTCGACGGCGTTCACCGTCCCGGCGGCCGCGGCGCTGGGAATCTTCCCGTCGGGCATCGGCGCACGCGAGGCGCTGGTCGGCGGGGTCGCCGAACTGATCGGTGCCAGTGCGGCACTGCTGTTTCTCGCCGCCACCATCGAGCGGGTGGTGGCCACGGTGGCGATGCTGCCGGTGCTGGTCTGGGCGCTTTGGGGCAGAAGCCGGGAAACGGCCTCCCAGTGACGCCCACCGGAGATCCTCGACCGTGTGGACCCTCGACGGATCGCTCGAGGTCGCGCCGAACCGGTGATGCGAAGGTTGCCGTCGCCGGCTGGATCGGTTCGACCAACCTGGGAGATGAGCTGATCGCCCGGGCCGTCTGTGGCCAACTGGCCGATCTCGGAGCCGAACCGGTGGCGATCACCATCGATCTGGAGCGCACGGACGGCCTCCTTGGAATCGCCGGCGTACAACACCACCGGGTTCGGGACACCCCCGGCCTGATCCGGATGCTGCGCACGGTCGACGGAGTGGCCTTCGGCGGGGGAGGCCTCATCCAGGATGAGACCGGCCCGCTCAACCTGCCATTTCACCTGGGTCGGCTCGCACTCGGCCGGCTCCTCCACCTGCCGTGGGCCGGCGTCGGCCTGGGCGTCGGCACCGTCAGCCGCCGCACCGGCCGCCAGCTGGTTCGACGGATGATGGTCGGTGCTCGGGCGATCACCGTTCGTGACCCGGCCTCCCAGGAACGGCTTCGGAGGCTGGGGATCGGCTCGGACCTGGCCGCCGACCCCGTCATCGCCTGGGACGGGGTCGAGGATCCCAGCATCACCGATGAGGTGCTGGCGGTCTCGGTGCGGCGGCCCAACCTGCCCGGACAACGAACCCTGTCGACGGCCCCGCCGCTCGACGACGCTTGGTTGGGTCACATGTCGAGCGCCATCGAAGCCGTGGCCACCGATTTGGGGCTCGGGGTGAGGTTCGTTGCGTTCGAGGCGGACCAGGACGGCGAGCTTCACCGACAGCTGGCGGAACGGATCGCGGTCGACAGCGAACTTGTGGAGCCGACCGTCGACACCGTCCTGGGCGCCGTCGGCCGAGCCCGTGCCGTGTTCACCATGCGATATCACGGCGCCGTCGCGGCGTTGCTCCACGGCCGTCCGGCCATCCTGGTCGACTACTCGCCCAAGATGGGCGACCTTTCAGACGACCTGGCCGGGGCCATGCCGGCGCTCCCGGTTGGAGTGCCACACGCTGAGGGAGCGGTCCGGGCCATGCACCGTGCGGTCTCCCGGGCCGGGGAACTCCCGGATCATCTGGAACGACTTGTGGCCCGCGAGGCCGCCAACTCCGTCGCCCTCGGCCGCCTCCTGGCGCCCGCCGGACACGATTAATCGACCTTTTCGTTCAACTCCACGAGCCGGTCGACCACGATGCTGCTGGGCGTGACCTCGGGCCGGGCAGCGGGGCGTCGGTACCGGTCGGGGTCGGCGGTGACCTCATCGACCAGCCGAGCGTCGTAGTTGGTGAGCACGACGTTGTGCCCCAGGCCCTCATCGCGTTCGGTCGTCGCCCGCCACAGCAGCGTTGGAACCCCGAGGACGGCGCACTCCTCCTGGCTCGATCCGCCGTCGGTCAGAACCCACGGCGCCGCAGCGGTCGCCTCGATGAACTCATCGTGCGGCGGCTACGGGGGCGACACGGGCGCCGTCAGGCTCAACTGGAATCTCCAACCGGTGCAGTGCGCGGTTGGGGGCACCAACCCGTTCAACGATGTGGCCGGTTCGGCCTGGTACCGCAATGCGGTGCTGTGGCTGGTGCAACAGGGTGTTACAACAGGGACCTCTCCGGGCAGGTACTCGCCCGATGCCCCGGTAACCCGCGGTCAGATGGCGGTGTTCTTGTGGCGTACCGCGGGGCAACCTACGGCGAATAGCCCACAGGACTTCAATGATGTTCCGCCTGGCAGCTATGCCGACAAGGCCGTGGCCTGGCTTGCCGAACAGGAGATCACGACGGGTACCCGGCCGGGTTTCTTCTCTCCAAACGACCAGGTGACTCGAGCCCAGATGGCGACGTTCCTGTGGCGGATGATCGGGAGCGTGTACCCCGGCTTCGACCACGGGTTCTGGGACGTCTACACCGACTCGTTCGCCGACAAGGCGGTGGCCTGGCTGGTGCGCGAAGGCATCACCGCCGGCACCACTCCGGACGAATTCTCCCCCAATCAGAAGATCTCGCGGGCACAGATGGCGGTATTCCTCAACCGCAGGTCGTGCGGGTAGGGCCGCCGAACGCGTTGTTGGCGACCGCTCCGGCCACGCGAGCGTCGAGCCGGCGTCGCCAGCGGGTTTAGCCGTCGGTGGAGCGCAGCAGGCGGCCGGCCAACTCGCCGGTGTGTTGGCCCGCCTCCATGAACGGCAGGCCGTTGACGATCGTGTGATCGATGCCGCTCGCCTTCTGAACAAACCGCGGGGCGCCGCCGGGGAAGTCGTGCACGATCTCGGGCAGCTCCAGAGCCATGGTGTCGAGGTCCAACACGTTGAGGTCGGCAAAGGCCCCCTCGCGAATCACCCCCCGGTCGACGTACCCGATGAAGCTGGCCGTGTCGGAGGTGAGCCGCCGGATCGCCTCCTGCAACGACAGCACGCCCCGATCGCGCACCCAGTGGCTGAGCAGATAGGTGGGCTGGGATGCGTCCATGATCTGGGTGGCGTGCGCCCCGGTGTCGGCCAGCCCCAGGATGGTGGTCGGGTCGGTGAGCATCTCCTCGATGGCACCCGAGTCCTGGTTCATCACCGGCCAGTTGACGATGGCCCGGCCGTCGGATCGATCGAGCGCATCGACGTA
Organism: Candidatus Microthrix subdominans; assembly: GCA_016719385.1. Classification (NCBI taxonomy): domain Bacteria; kingdom Bacillati; phylum Actinomycetota; class Acidimicrobiia; order Acidimicrobiales; family Microthrixaceae; genus Candidatus Neomicrothrix; species Candidatus Neomicrothrix subdominans. The sequence goes on from JADJZA010000010.1 coordinate 280,154, forward strand.
GGCCTCCACCGGGGTGATCCCGGAGCGGGCGGCGATGGCGGCGATCGAATCGTCGTTCGAGTAGTCGTAGCGCGCCGGCTGATCGGCGGGCATCAGGTACATGCGGGTAAACGGATCGACGTCCTTGCCCGCCCCCTGCTCGATGATGCGGGCGCGTCGCTCCGGGTCCCGGATGGCGGCCAGGCGGCCGGCCAGGTCCCGATCGGCGATCTCGGCGAAGGCCGGCAGGTCGTCGATCAGGGTGTTGGCGGCCAGGCTGAACAGCACGCCCACGCTGCGGGGGGTGATCTGGGGGCGCAGCTGCGAACCGGCCTGATTGGCCTCCGCCGCCAGGTCGATCACCCGGCGGTAGTGGTCGCCCAGGCTGGCGATCTGTTGCAGGTTGAAGCTGAACGGCCTGCCGAGGGCGCGGCTGATCTCGGCCATCCAGGCCAGTTCCTCGTCCACCCGGTCGCCCGGCTCGTTCTCGAAGTTGTAGCGGGGGGCGCTTTCGAGCACGCCCCGACCGATCGTGCCCAGCGGGGCGGCGGTGGCGAAGAACTCCGAGGGGTCCGACCAGGTGCCGGGGACGTTGCGCCCGTCGGGTACCCGGTGGAAGAGGCTGCGGCTGATCGAGTAGCCGAACGCCCCGGCGCGAACCGCCTCGTCCACCTGGGCGGCCATCTGGGTCAACTGCTCGGGGGTGGCGGCAAAGTCGCGCTCGCAGGCGGCGTCGCCCGCTACGTACAGGCGGATGGCGACGTCGCCCACGTAGCCGCCCGCGTTGATTCCCTTGGGCACGGCGTCGATGGCGTTCAGGTAGTCGCCGTAGCTCTCCCACTCCCAGCTCAACCCCTCGAGGATCGACGAGGCCGGGATGTCCTCAACCGACTCCATCGCGTTGGCCAACACCTCGGCCTGGCCCGGCCGCATCGGGGCGAAGGTCATGCCGCAGTTGCCCATCATCACCGAGGTGACGCCGTGATAACACGACGAGCTCATCTGCGGGTCCCACGCCACCTGGGCGTCGAGGTGGCTGTGCAGGTCGACAAACCCGGGCGTGACGTGTCGGCCCTCGGCGTCGATCACCCGTCCGGCCCCGGCGGCATCGATCGTGCCGACCGCCGTAATGCGGTCGCCGTCGACCGCCACGTCGGCGCGCACCGGGTCGGCCCCGGTTCCGTCCACCACCGTGCCGCCCGTGATCACCAGGTCGTGTGCCATCTCGTCGCCCCCTCGTCGTTACGCTCCGATCGTCACGGTAGGCGATGCACAACAGCGGGCGCCGACGCCAGGTTCCGGTCGATCGAGCGGTGGGTGCAGGCCGGGGGCCGACCTTCGAGGCGGGGCCGTCCTATGGTCCTTTGATGCGACGACTCAAGCTGGTGGCGTGGACCGCTTCGGTGGTGGTGCCATCGATCATGGCGTTCACCGCCTGCTCGACGGGGCTCGGGGAGACCACCGCCCAACCCTCCGATGATCCTGCCGTCACCGTGACGGGCGGCGACGACGACATCACGGTCGACACGTTTCCCCCGGCCCGACCCTCGGGACGACCGAGCGACGGCGTCGACGCCACCGCTGCCAACGACGCAGTGCCGGCCGGGATGGAGCTGGAGTTCGAGTCGGCCAACTTCGACCTCGACGAGAACGGCGATGCTTCGGCGTCGCTCGTCGCCCCGATCGGCTGGAGCTCGAGGGTGTTCATCGGCGTCCAGTTCGAGCCGGAGGCCGACGCCGACCTCGGGTTTTTCACCCGTATGAAGGTTGACGCCGGGTGCGACGGACTGTGCGAGGTGACCGACTGGGAGGAGCGGCTCACCGGCCCCGACGGCTACCTGACCATGCTCGACGAGGGCGACAACGTGGTCGAGCGACGCGACGTCACCGGCTCGGCGGGGGTGGTGCGGATCGTCGAAGACACGTTCGGAACCACGGTGATCGTGCTGCGCTGGGACGACTCGGCCGATCACTACTTCCAGTGCGAGGCGATCCTCGACGACGGGGCCCAAGAGCTGGCCGAGGCCTTTGAGGCCGCCTGTTTGGCCTCCCGCCCCGACTGGTTCGAGGTCGGCTGAGCCCCGTCGCCGCCGGGGTGCCAATCCAGCAGTCGACCGTCGGTCGCCCAATCTGGCAGGCTCACCCACCTGGTCGACCATCTCGATCAACACTGAAGGGGACGACATGAAACTGGCCATGCAGATCGGTTACTCGGGGGGCTTCGAGGATTCGGTCGCCCAGGTGCAGGCGCTGGAGAAGGCGGGCATGGACATCGTCTATGTCGCCGAGGCCTACGGCTACGACGGGGTCAGCCTGATGGGCTACCTGGCGGCCAAGACCGACACCGTGCAGATCGCCGCCGGCATCCTGCCGATCTACACCCGCACCCCGACCCTTCTGGCGATGACCGCAGCCGGCGTGGACGAGCTGTCCAAAGGGCGGTGCATTCTCGGCCTCGGTGCCAGCGGCCCGCAGGTGATCGAGGGCTTTCACGGCGTTCCCTACGACGCGCCGGTCGGACGGACCCGCGAGATCGTCGAGATCTGCCGCCAGGTGTGGGCCCGCAAGGAGCCGGTGGTTCACGACGGCCGCTACTACCAACTGCCGCTGCCCGAGGACCAGGGCACAGGCCTGGGCAAGCCGCTCAAGATCATCACCAAGCCGCCCCGACCCAACATCCCGATCCACGTCGCCGCGCTGGGCCCGAGGAACGTGGCGATGACCGCCGAGATCGCCGACGGCTGGCTGCCCATCCTGTATCACCCGGATCGGGCCGCAGACGTGTGGGGCGCCGACCTGGCTGCCGGCGAAGCCAAGCGGGACGCCGGGCTGGGGACGATGGACGTGATCGCCGGCGGCCTGCTGGCGGTCGGCGAGGGCGCCGAGGCGGTCCGCGACTTCGCCCGACCGATGGTGGCGCTGTACGTGGGCGGCATGGGCGCACGCGACAAGAACTTCTACAACAACCTGTTTCAGCGCTACGGGTACGAGGACGCCGCCGCCGAGATTCAGGACCTGTACCTCGACGGCAAGAAGCAGGAGGCCGCAGCGGCGGTGCCGGAGTCGTTCCTGGCCGAAACCTCGCTGGCCGGTGACGAGGGTTTTGTGCGCGACCAGATCCAGCGGTACGCCGACTCTGGCGTCACCGTCCTCAACGTCACGCCGATCGCCAACGATCTCGACGGTCAGGCCCGTCTGATCGAGAAGGTGAAGGGCTGGATCGGTTAGCTCGCGCCCCCAGCGGTCTGCGATGCGTCGGGTCAGCGGGTCAGCCTCGCGCTGGGGCGTGTCGGACGTTAGGTGGCCGGAAGGTGGAGGTCGTCGATCTCGAGGTCGTGTGCGCCGTGGGGCACCACCCCGATGTCGGCCAGGCGAGGCGGCCGGCCCCGGATCACCGGACCCTGGTCCTCCAGCGTCACCACGGTGGGGGCGTCGCCGCTGACGGTCACCCGCTGGTCGACCACGCGGACCTGCAGCGGCCCACCACCGACCAGCGTCAGGGTGAGCTCGCTCTGGGTCAGGTCCACCCGGAGCCGTGCGCCTTGCCGGTGCAACGAGAACCCCAGATGGTCCCAGTCGGCGGGCAAACGGGGATCGAAGCTGAGCACGCCCCAGGTGTCGCGCATGCCGGCGAAGCCCTGCACCAAGGTGGCCCACACCCCGCCGGTCGAAGCGACGTGTACCCCGTCAACGGTGTTGCCCTGCAGGTCGGCGAGGTCGACGAACAGCGCCCGTTTGAAGTACTCGAGCGCCAGCTCGGAGTAGCCGACCTCGGCGGCCAGGATGGACTGCACGCAGGCGGACAGCGACGAGTCTCCGGTGGTGATCGGGTCGTAGTACTCGAAGTTGCGCCGCTTCTCGTCCTGGGAGAAGTACTCGCCTTGGAGGAACATCGCCAGCACCACATCGGCCTGCTTGAGCACCTGGTGCCGGTAGATGACGAGCGGGTGGTAGTGCAGAAGCAGGGGGCGCTTTTCCTCCGGGGTGTCGAGCAGGTCCCACACCTCCTTGTCGAGGAAGGCGTCGTCCTGTGGGTGCACCGCCAGGACGTCGTCGTAGGGGATGAACATGGCGGACGCGGCCTTGTGCCACTCGTCGATCTCCTCGTCGCGTAGGCCGACGACCCGCTGCAGGCGCTGGTACGCGACCGGATCCGCCTCCCGTATCACCTCCATGGCCTCGGCGGCCCGCCGCAGGTTGAAGCGGGCCATCAGGTTGGTGAACAGGTTGTCGTTCACGACGGTGGTGTACTCGTCGGGCCCGGTCACCCCGAAGATGTGGAAGCTCTTGGTGCCGTTGGGCTTGTAGAAGCCGAGGTCGGCGTACAGCCGAGCGGTTTCGATCGCCAGCTCGGCCCCCTCCCGGGTGAGGAAGTCCCAGTCGCCGGTGGCCTCCAGGTACTGGCTGGCCGCGTGAACCACGTCGGCGTTGATGTGGTACTGCGCTGTTCCGGCGGCGTAGTAGGCGGACGCCTCATCCCCGTTGATCGTGCGCCACGGGAACAGGGCGCCGCGTTGGGAAAGCTCCGACGCCCGCTCCCGGGCCTTGGGCAGCATCATGTAGCGGAATCGCAGCAGGCTTCGGGCCTGTCGGGGGTTGGTGTAGGAGCAGAACGGCATCACATAGATCTCGGTATCCCAGAAGTAGTGGCCGCCGTAGCCGTCTCCGGTCACCCCCTTGGCTGCCACGCCGTGCTCCTCGACCCGTCCGGTCGCCTGGGCCAGCTGAAACAGGTTCCAGCGGACCGCCTGCTGGGTTCGCGGCCGGCCGGTCACCTCGACGTCGGAGCGGGCCCAGAAGTCGTTGAGCCAGCGTCGCTGATCGGCGGCCAGGAGCGATGCGCCCCGCTCGACGCTGCGGTCGAGGGTACGGGCGCAGCGATCGGCCAACTCATCGGCGGGCACACCCCGAGAGGAGTGGAAGGCGGCGAACTTGGTGACCTTCAGCGTCTGCCCCGGCGACATGCGTGTGTGGATGATCGTTTTGGAGCGATCGTCGTCGGCCTCGGTGTCGACCCGGGCGTCGCCCTCGGACTCGACCTGATGCTCGACGGCGCAGGCCAGGGTCATCCCGGAGTGGGCGCACCGATAGCCCAGGTAGGCCCGATCCCCCCGGACTTTGCTCAGGCGGGGCAGCAGCACGCGATGGTCGAGGGCGTGGGCCTGACGGGGATCGTCACCCTCGCCCAGCGCGGCCAAGGCGACGTGGTACTCGTCCTCGCCGTCCTGGCGGTTCAACAGCTGCGACGAGATCGTCACCGGCGCCACCCCCTCGAGCATGGTGACCTCGAAGGTCATCAGCGCCAGGTGGCGTTCGGTGAAGCTCACCTGCCGCGTGGAGCGCACCCGCAGGCGGACCCCACTCGGCGTGCGCCACACCAGGTCGCGTTCCAACCTGCCGGTGCGGAAGTCGAGGCGCCGGGAGTACTCCTCACAGTCGGCTTCGGACAGCAGCAGGGGCTCGTCGTTGACGTACAACTTGATCAACTTGGGATCGGGCACGTGCACCAGGGTCTGGCCAACCTTGGCAAATCCAAACGCGTCCTCGGCGTGCTGGATCGGCCAGGTCTCGTGGAACCCGTTGACGAAGCTGCCGTGGGTGTGGGCAATACGTCCCTCCTCGACGTTGCCCCGCAGGCCCAGGTAACCGTTGGCCACCGCAAAGAGCGTCTCGGTGGTGCCCAGATCGTCGGAGGAGAACTCGGTCTCCTCGAGTGCCCATTCGTCGATGGGGAAACGGCCGGGGTCGAGGGCGCCATCGATGTCGAAGGGGTAGTCCGGGTCGACCTCGCCCGGGCTCCCGGGGCCGCGGCTCACGATGAGGTCTCGTCGGCTTGGCCCTTCGGGGCGCTGGGCAGCAGCTCGGCCAGATCGTCGACCACGACGTCGGCCCCGGCGGTGCGGAGGGCGTCGGCGCCTGCGCCCCGGTCGACGCCGATCACCAGACCGAAGTGGCCGGCGGCTCCGGCCGCCACGCCGGAGATGGCGTCCTCGACTACCACGGCGTCGCCCGCTGCGCAGCCCAGCTGCGATGCGGCGTGCAGGAAGAAGTCCGGCGCAGGCTTGCCGGGCAGGTGGGCGTCGGCGCCGACGTTGCCGTCGACGATCACTTCGAAGCGGTCGAGGAGGCCTGCGGCGTCCAGCACCTGGCGGGCATTGCGCGAGGAACTCACGATCGCCAGCTCGAGGTCGGTGTCGGCCAACCGGTCGAGCAGGGTGACCGATCCGGGGTAGGCGATGACGCCGTCGCGTTGGAGCACCTCGTTGAAACGCAGGTTCTTGCGTGCCCCCAACCCGGTGACGGTCTCGGCGGACGGCGGGTCGTCGGGTTCGCCCTCGGGAAGCTCGATGCCTCGCGAGTGCAGGAAGCTGCGCACCCCGTCGGTGCGTGGTTTGCCGTCGACGAAGTCGACATAGTCGGCGTCGGTGAAGGGCCGTTGGTTGCCCCACCCGGCAAGAAACTCATCAAACATTTCGGTCCAGGCGTGAAGGTGAACGACGGCGGTCGGGGTGATGACACCGTCGAGATCAAAGAGAACCGCGTGGAGCGGAGACCAATCCATCATGGGAGCGTGGCACACCGGCGCAGGACGATCGCGCTTTGAGGTGAATTCGATCCGCCGTCGAACGGCCGGATCGTCGGCGGTTCAGGCCTGGGCGTCGGCGAGGTGCTTCGCCAGGCGGGCCTTACGGTGCGCAGCGGTGTTCTTGTGCAGCACGCCCCGAAGAACGGCGCGGTCGATGCGGCTCTGAGCCTCGCGCACCAGTGCCTCGGCGTCGTCGCTGCCAGCGTCGGCGGCCGTGACCGCGGCCTTGATGCGGCTGCGAAGCTCGCTGCGCACGGCCTTGTTGCGCTCGTGGATCACGATCGTCTGGCGGTTGCGCTTGATCTGGCTCTTGATGTTTGCCACGGGTGGGCTCCTGAAAGGGGGACGACGAGTACTCGATGTCGGGGCTTGGCACATCCGGTTCGCCGAGGGTGTGGAGGAAGCCGGAGGAACGACCCGACGATGCTAGCCCCCGGGGGGTGAGATCGTCGAACACAACGGGAGGTGGGCGGACCTCAACGGCGACCGAGTGCGCCCAACAGCCCTCGGTAGGCGTTGGTGAGCGCCGGGGTCGAGCGCACCCGGCGCTGGGCCCGAACCGCCCGGGAGGCCAAGAGTCCGTCGAGACGGGCCTGCTGAGCATCGACTCGTTGCTGCAACTGTTTGACGGTTCTGCGTTCACGCCCCAGGTCGGAGCGGGCCTTGGTGAGTTGTTCTCGGAGGTCGTTGCGTTCCCCCTGCGCCCGGACCTGAAGCTTCATGCCTCGTGCATCGAGTCGAGCCTGGGGGCGTGCGGCGTTGTACCCCCCTGGACTCCCTCCCCTTTCCCTGAAGCTTCCCCCCCCCCCCGGGCCCCTCTCCCCCCCCCACCCCCTCCCCCCCCCCCCCCCCCCCCCCCCCCCCCGTGGCCGCCCCCCCCCCCTTGGTCCGGTTCCCCCGCGCCTTTGCCCCCGGTTGGGGGCCCTTCGGTGTGCGCGGTTTTTTTTGTTGGGGCCCCCCCGGCGGTGTTGGGCCCCCGGCGTGTTCCCCCTTTCCCTTTGGGGCCGGGGTTCCTGGTGCGCCCCCGGTGTTGTTGGTCCCCCGGTTTTTCCCCCGTGCCTTTGTGGGCGCCCGCTTTTTGGCCGCCCCGCCCGTGTCGCCCGGCCCCCCGGGGCCGCCCCGGGTTTGTGGGTTGTTCCCCCGGTGGCGTTGGGGCCTGGGGTGTGTTTGGCCCTCCTCCGGGGGGCGGCGGTTGGGGTTGGGGGGTTTATGAAGTACATCGTGGAATTGAGCCGTGGCTTGCGTGAGGAACCGGCCGGTTGCTCGGGCGGCCTCGTCGGCGTCCTCCGACGCCGGGTCGAAGGCTCCGATCGCCTCTTCGTAGATCGTGATCAATTGTCTGACGGCATCCGGAACGCCGACCCGGTCTCGGATCCACGACGACACCTCGGAAGCGTCGGCGGCGGAGTACCCAGCCAGCTGCGAGGTGATGGTGGATGCAGCGACCGGCAGGGTCTGGGTTCGGATGCCGAAGTTGAGCTCTCGGAGCCGCTCCACGTTGTCCGGTCGAACGAGGGGTCCGAACGCACGGCTGGATCCGATCATGACCGATGCCCCGGCGGCCATGGCTTCGATGGCGGAGCGCCCTTGGGCGAGCACGAGGTCGTAGTCACCCAGGATCTTTTCCGGGGCCGAGGTCTGCGAGTTGGTGCCGGTGCCGACGACATCGAGTTCAACGCCCAACTCCTCAGCTGCCTGATGGGCGGCGAGGAAGTACGGCGACCCCTTCAGAACGTAGTTGGAGAACAACAGCATCCGGCGCAGTGACTCTCCGGGCGCAGCGGTTCGTTGGAATCGCTCCAGATCGACCGAGTTGTGAACGATCGAGATGCGGTCATCCTCGATGCCGTGCTGCAGCGAGAGTCGGTCTCGGACGGCCTCGTCGACGGCCACATAGCGAACGACGTTGGGATGCCGTATGGGGGTTTCCGTCCACGGTCGCCACCCGTGGCTCACGCCCACCATGGGGACATCTCGAAAATAGGCGAGCGCCGTCATGGCCGTCATGAAGTGTTGGCCGTGAATGACATCGGGCCGCACGCCCAGCGTGTCGAGGTCGTCCGTGACGGGAATGGTGAGATCGATGAGCTCGCGTCCTGTTGCTCCAACCTCGGCGGTGTAGACCATCGGTCTGTGCCCCTGCGCCAAGAGTTCCATGGCCAGGTCCTGCACGTAGGTTTCCGCGCCGTTTCGGATGCTCATGGTTCTGTTGGTGATCAGGATCTTCACGGCTGTCTCCCTTGGGCAACGTCGCCGAGCGGACGTCCAGCGGAGGTCCTGAGCTGGGCGTGTTCGTCGATGAAGGACGCCGCCCGGCGTCGCCCTTGGCGTCCGGTCGAGCGCAGGTGGTCTCGAAGCATGCCGACTGCGGGCTCCATGCCGGTGTGGCCGATGAAGGCGATCAGGTCTCCGGGACGTGCGGCCTGAAAGATGGCGGTGACCAGGGTCGCGAGCTGGGCGTGCGCCGTCGGCCTGACCCCCAGGCGGCCAGGCCTGCGACGATCGCGTCGCACTCGGCGTCCGATGCATGGTCGGCCGGGCCGACCACATCGATGCTGCGGGTGACGTGCACCTCGTCGACGTTGAGGCGCATGAGGGCTCGTCCCAGCACGTTGCCCTGCTCGGCGTTGGTCGCAACCCCGCGGTTGCCTCGGACGGCCACACCGCAGAGGAAGCGTGCGGTGTTCTGGCGGAGCGGCCGCAGCCGTCGCTCCACCGTCGTGCCGGCGCTATGGGCGTTGAACATGTCGTCGACGACGACGAAGGGCCTGGTGGCCACCACGGACAGACGGCGGGGCAGCCCGCCGAAGTCGCCCAGCCCGGACTCGATCGCTTCGATGCCTGCCCCGCAGATAAACGCCGCGGTTGCCGCCAGCGCTGCCGACGTGACGTCGTGGCCCGTGATGGCGGGGGTTGTCACGTTGATCGTTCCCGGCTCCCGTCCGCACCGCCGGGCCAGTGCAGGTGTCAGCGTCAACCGGTCGCCGTCGCGGAGGGCGAGCGCGTCCCTGCTCCGACCGACGGGAACGTCGAACGCCCCGGCCCCCGCTGCCACCTCGACCACGTCGGGTTCGTCGGCGTTGTAGACGGCAAACCCGGCAGGGCCGAGCCCGTCGAAGAGCAGCCGCTTGGCTCGCCGGTACGCGGCATCGGAGCCGTGTACCTCCAGGTGATCCGAGCCGATCGTCGTGCAGATGCCGACCGAAAAGGGTACGTCGACCAAGCGCTGATCACTGAGGCCTTGCGAGCTGGCCTCGACGACGGCGTGGGTGGCACCGACCTCGACGGCACGAGCCAGCAACTCTTGAATCTGTGGGGCGTCGGGCGTGCTCAACCCCGGGGGGAACGTTTCATCGCCCGCCGCAGCGATCAGGCTGGTCGACAGGGCGTGTGCGATGCCCGCCCGCTGCATGCAGGCCGCCAACATGATCGCCGTGGTGGTCTTGGCGTTCGTGCCGGTAATCCCGATCGAGTCGAGACGCTCTGCGGGGAACCCCTGGAGCAGCGCGGATGACAAGGAGAACGCCCGTCGTTCATCGCTGACCCGCAACAACGGCACGCCCATGGACCGCATCAGCACCTCCAGGTCGTCGGGCAGATGATCTGGGGCGGTGGCCCAGCAGACGGCGCTGGCACCGTCCGTCACGGCCCGACGGACCGCGCTCAGTGCTCGCTGGGCGTTGCGATGGACGTTGACGTGGAGGTTGCCGGGTTGGGTGCGTTCCGAGTCCCAGTCGACCCCTCGATAGGTTGCGTTGCGTCCAAGCCGTTCATCCCACGAGTCCAGTACTCCCAGTTCGTTGAGTCGTTCGGCCAGGTCCGCCACCTCGGCGATGGGTTTGACGGGCCGATCTCGGTCCGATCATGTGGTCACCCTGGCTCGATCCAGGAGGCGCTTCCGGACCGAGCGCAGTTCTGGCCCACCGCCGGCCACCAGGATGACGGCTCCGGGCCCTGCGGCAGCCAAGTCGTCCACCTCGTTTTGAGGGTGTTCAAAAGGTGAGAAGCCCGAGCCCCAGGCTTCGGCGGAGCGGACCACGATCTGATGGTGAGTGGCCAGGGCTCCCAGCCGCGCATGGAGGCGATCGGTCACGGTCGGACCGTCGTCCAACGGGCCGAGTACGAGAAATTTGGCCGGGGCGCTCCCGTTCGGCCAGCGCTGCAATGGCTTCGGACACGTCTCCAAAGGAGGTCGCGTCACTTCGATCCCACACGACCGGACCCTCGGCCAGGCGCGTCGCCATCGAGCGGGCGAGAGTCTGCGCTGCGGCCTCGACGCCGGAGCGGACCGACTCCACCGGGCGGCCAGCAGCCAGCCCGACAGCGACGGCGGCACCGACCGGTAGGGCCAGGGCACCCCCGTCTCGGCCCACGCCGATCGCAAGCTCGCCCCATGGGCCGACGACGTGAACCATGCCCGCGTCAGTGTTCCCGGCGCTCCGACCGGGTCGCACTCCGAAGATGCTCAGCGCCGGGAACGCGGTCCCCTCGAAACCAGCCTCCTCCCGAAGCGCGTCGGCCACCGCCTCGGGCATCACCAGCGTTGCATCGCGATCAACGCGGTCGAGCACTTCTCGGGCGGAAGTGATCGCCCCGGTGGGCCCGACCATGGCCAGGTGGCGGTCGCCCAGGTCGGTGATGACGAGCGCCGTTGGGTCCAGCAGGGCGGCGTCGGTACCGGTGCATCCCTTGTGGCGCCGGTTGAGCACCACCGCCAGCGGTGTGTCGTCGGGGTGGTTCAACAGCGCGAGCGGCAGGCGAAAGCGCTCGGTTCCCGGCGGCTCCCGCAGGTCGGGTGGCCCGGGCGGGGGCAGGCGGTGTTCGGTCGTGTCGCTCAGGCCGGCCCGGATCAGCGCTGCGGTCGCCCACGGTGCCACGGCACCGAGCACACCGACGCGAGGCCCGTCGGCCGGCCGCCCCCGGGCGTCGCCGGCCATCGCCCGCACGATCGCCTCGGTGCTGGGGCCGTTGACCGCCGTACCGCCCACCCACGATCGCTCGGTCAGGTACGGCACGCGAAGGGCGATGTCATCCTCCAGCACCAGCGTGGTGTCGCCCAGCGGTGGCGGATGTGCGGACGCCACAAACAGCTGTCCGGCCCCGACCCGCACGTCGTTCGGGTCGATCACCACCCGCTCGACGCCACAAGTCGGGCCGTGATGGCCGGTGTCGAGCAGGTGAGCGATCTCCGCGGTCGTGAAGTTCATCGACGACGAGCACGCGGTGGCGATTTTCGCGGCCGGGGGTTCATCACATTGGCGTCACTCTCGGTGTTCGACCGGTGCATGGTCGCAACGTAGGCGGCCGTTCTCCATATTATTGCAGGACCTAGGGGCGCCGCTGCTGTGGGCGCGTGGAGGAATGCGTGCGGGTACTCGAGGTCTTTGGGGGCCAATCGGCCGAACACGACGTGTCGGTCGCATCGGGTTGGGCGGTCGCCGGCGGGCTGCGCGAAGCCGGGCACCACGTCACCGCCGCCCACATCGACCGCGGGGGTCGTTGGCGGGCGATCGAGCTCGACGGACAGTTGCCGGCGATCCCGCAGCCGCTCGAGTGGCCCGATGCCGACCCTTGGGCGCTGTTGACCCGCAGCGACGCACGGCCAGACGTGCTCATGGCGGTGCTGCACGGTCCCCGAGGCGAGGACGGGGTGATCGGGGCTCTTGCCCGGTTGGCCGACGTGGCCTGCGTGGGCTCCGGGTTGGCCTCGAGCGCAGTGTGCCTCGACAAGACGCTGACCCGCGACGTCTTGGATGCCCGGGGCATCGCCCAAACCCGGTGGCTGGGCGTCTACCCGGGTGACCGGGTGCCGACCTATGACGAGGCGGCCGACCGGCTCGGCTCGACGGTGTTGTACATCAAGCCGGCCAACCTGGGCTCGTCGATCGGCATCAGCCGGGTGGCCGATGTCCTGGGCTGGGACGCAGCGATATCGCACGCCGCGAGCTACGACGACACGCTGATCATCGAGGCGGGCGTCGAAGGCCGTGAGCTGAGCGTGTCGATCCTGGGCAATCGTGCCGATGGCTACGACGTGTCGGCGGTATCGGAGACCCGGCCCCATGGCGAGTTCCTCGACCATGCCGACAAGTACGGGGCCGGGGCGGCCATGGCGCAGGTGCCGGCCGATCTCGGGCCCGCCCTTCGGGAGCGGGTTCGAGACTCCGCTCCCGACGTGGGCCGCCGCCCTTCGTGTCGACGGCCTGGCCCGGGTGGACGTGTTCCTCACCGAGGATGGCGCGCTTCTGGTCAACGAGGTCAACACGATGCCCGGGTTCACCACCGAATCGACCTTTCCGCGCATGTGGGCGGCGTCCGGCGTGGCCTTTCCCCAGGTGCTCGACCGCCTGTGCAACCTGGCTGTTGGCCGCCACGAGCGGTCAAGAGCGCTCATCGACACCGGCATCGAGCCCGTCGGACCCTCGATCCGCGTGCGGGCGGCCACCGAGGCCGACTGGCGGGTGATCGGTGAGCTGACGGTGGCGGCGTACGCATCGATCCCCGGTCGGCCGCGTCTGGCGGAGTACGACCGTGAACTGGCCGACGTCGCCGCCCGTGCAGACGAGTGCACCCTCTTGGTGGCCGAGGACGCCGACGGCTTCGTCGTCGGTGCCGTCGGCTACGACCGCATTCCCGGCACCGACGGCAAGGTGGGCCGGGCCCGTCAGGTGTCGGTCAGTCCGCAGGCCCGCGGTCGGGGCATCGGTCGAGCATTGGTCGAGGAGGTCATGGCTCGCCTGCGCTCCGAGGGGGTCACCGAGATGGCTGAGCGGACCGCGGACTACATGGCCGGCGCTCAGGCGCTGTACCTGTCGCTGGGCTTTCGTCGCGCGCCCGAACGGGACGAGACGCAGGACGACGGCCCCGACCTCATGGGTTTCCATCGCCACCTGTAGGGGCCATCCCACCCACTGGGCCGCCCCGTCACCGAAGTCGGGAGCCCGAACGACCGTCAGGCGGTCGTTTCAGCTCCCGAGTTGGCCGATCAGCTCAATCCAAGCCCGAAGTCGGGAGCCCGGAGCGCGCTCAGGCGGTCGTTTCAGCTCCCGAGTTGGCCGATCAGCTCGGCCACGACCTCGTCGATCACATCGTCGCGGCTGCCCTTGATCAGAACCGCCGAGCCGGGCGGCAACGCGTCGATCCGCTCCCGCAATTGGCGGCGATGGTCCGCAACCGGCAGGCCGTAGATCGGCGCCCGGTAGGCCAGGATCTCGATGCCCAGCGTCTCGGCCCGCTCGCGGGCGACGGAATGGATCTCGTCGAGGTAGGCGATGCCGTCCCGCAGAGGGCCCAGCACCGCCAGCCGCTCGGGGGCATCGACCGCGGCCAGTGCATCGAGGGCTCCGAGAACCGAATCGAGCGTGGCGTTGAAGCTGTCGTCGATCACCGTGATGTCACCGGCGACCCGGTGCATCTGCATGCGTCGGTCGGGTGGTTCCGCCGCCTCGATGCCGGCAACCGCTGCGTCGAGCGGCACCTCCACAGCGAGGGCGCCGGCCAGTGCTGCCAGCAGGTTGGTCACGTGATGGGCACCCTTCACGGCTGGATGCAGCTCGGCGTCACCCCACGGCGTGCTCACCGACACCCGCAGCGACAGGTCTCCCGCCAAGTCCACTCGAGGAGCCCGCACGTCGCCGGTCGAGCCGTAGCTCAGCACCGTGGCCTGGGTACGGGCGGCATAGCCCTCGACCAGCGGATCGTCGGTGGAGAGCACGGCGGTGCCCGAGGCCGGCAGCCCCTCGACCAGCTCCCCCTTGGTGGCGACGATGCCGTCGCGGCCCATCATCGGCCCCAGGTGGGCCCAGCCCAGCTTGGTCACCACGCCCACCGTCGGACGTGCCACCTCGGTCATGATGCGCAGGTCGCCTCGGTATCGGGCGCCCAACTCCAGCACGAGGCACTCGGTCTCGTCGGGCGCCGAGGCGAGAACGCCCGGCATGGAGAACTTGGTGTTGAACGACCTCGGCGTGGCGTGGGTTCGGTAGGTCGTGGCGGTGGCCGCGGCGATCAGCTGCTTCACCGTGGTCTTGCCGACCGACCCGGTGATCCCGACACATCGATCGGTCAGCTTGGGCCGCACGTAGCGGCCGAATGCCAGCATCGCGGGTTCCACCTCGGCGACGACGATCGCCGTGCCGCCCACCGGAGCCACCTCGCACAGGTACGGACGGTCGGCCGAGACCGCCCGGGGTGTGTGTCGGTTGGTGTCGTCGCGCAGAAACCGGTGGTACCCGGCGACGAGCAACTCGTCGGGGCTGGTGCCCAGCTCGCGGGGATGGAAGCGGTACTGCTCAACCGGCATCGCCCTGCCCTCGTGCACACCGCCGACCGCGTCGGCGATCTCGGTGGTCATCAACCGCACGGACGGACACCCGGCATCTCGTCTTCGTGCCTGCAGCGACTCCTCACCCGGTCCACGGTAGCGAGGCTCTGAGGTAGTCGCTGCTCGGAACCCGATCCTGAGCGAGCCTGTGTTCACCGGTCGAGTCAAAAACCAACCAAGGAAGCAGTGAAGGCGCCACGCCCCGAGCCGGAGGGTTCGGGGTACTGTCGGGATCCCTGCCATCCAAGGAGCTGCGCCATGGCCGAGTTGCCCTCCGTCGCCCAGGTCATCGAACAGCTTCGAGCGGAGCTGGCCGAAGCCACCGCCAAAGGCGCTGGTCAGGACATCCGGTTCGACATGGGTGAGATTCAGGTCGAACTGGAGGCGCTCGTGACGACCGAGGGCAAGGGAGGCCTCAACCTGAAGGTGCCGGGCGTCGGGTTCGAGGGCGGGGGGGGGGCGTCGAGCGCCTCCACCATCAAGCTGACGTTGAAGCTGAAGCCCAAGCAGGTGACACCGGACGGTGGAACGCAGGACCTCAGCGCATCCCGCACGTTCGAAGTCGAATGAGCCGGGCAGCCGGCCGTGAGTAGCTCTTGGACCTTCCGTGGCTCCGAGCTCCTGTGCGAGGTCCGGGTCGAGGCAGCCAGCGGGGGAGCGGTGCTGAGCGGCTGCTCCGTTGGTAACTCCTTGGTGCTCACCTGCGCCCATTCGGTGGACGGCGAATCCCCGGCGCTCGACTCGGCGGCAGTCCGTAAGTGCGCGAACGGCTCCACCGCAGCTTGGGTGCCGGCCAAATCGATCTTTGAGAACACCAGCCTGGACGTTCGCGTGTTGTTGCTCGACAAACCCTTGTGGGATCTCAACCCTCCACCGTGGGGGTACCTCAACGGGGACGGTGACATCGAGGCGGAGCTCTGGGGCTATCCGGGCGCCACCGCCGCTCGTTCGGGTACGGGTGCCCAGTACCGGGCGGGCGTCACCATCACCGGTGGGTCGGACCAACCAGAACGGTCGATCGAGACCCGACTGAATCCGCGACCGAACACGGCGGGCGGGCGGTTGGATGGCAGCGCTGAAGAGGTCATCAGCGGTTGGGCCGGGATCTCCGGGGGACCGGTGGTTGCGGATGGCCGTCTGGTGGG
This sequence comes from Candidatus Microthrix subdominans, assembly GCA_016719385.1. Classification (NCBI taxonomy): domain Bacteria; kingdom Bacillati; phylum Actinomycetota; class Acidimicrobiia; order Acidimicrobiales; family Microthrixaceae; genus Candidatus Neomicrothrix; species Candidatus Neomicrothrix subdominans. The sequence continues at coordinate 296,187 of JADJZA010000010.1, forward strand.
CATCCTGCGAGTGGTGGACGGCACGCTCGACGCGCTGCGGATGGTCAGTGCGTCGTCGATGTTGCTCGCTGACGACGATCACGGCCGGGGAACACTTCGTCAGGTCATCTGGAGCCATTTGCGCCAGGAGGTGGTGGCATCCAACGACGGATTGTTGGTTCCATGTCCTGTCAGGCCCGTTGGCAGCACCGGCGAGATGGCAGCGGTGGTGCTCGAACCGCCGGTGGCGCCGCTACGCCCGAGCAACCTGCGCCCGATGGCGGCACTTCAGTACCGCCATGCCGTGGTGCCGTATGTGCCGGGCGACCCCATCGATGTGACCACTCACAATGATGTTTGGACTGACCCAATCGAAACGGTGGGTCGTGGGGATACGACCGACGCACGCCTCGACGGGTTTCTCGAAACGGGCAATCGGTTCCGGGCAGCACTGCTGACCGGGGCCGGTGGCATGGGCAAGTCCCGGGCCGCCCAGGAGCTCTTGGTTCGAGCGTCGGCCGATGGCTGGGTGGTGGGACTCCTTCGAGCCAAGCACGAATCGGCATGGTCCCAAGCAGGGACGGTCGTCAACGCCGACCTGCTGGTCGTCGTCGACTACCCCGAAGACCAGCCGACGGCGGTTCGTCAGTGGATGGAATGGGCAAAGTCCTGCGCCGACGACGCAAGCCACCGGGTGAGGCTGTTGCTGCTCAGCCGCCACCGGGGCGCGTTCGATCACGTCCTCCTGGAGTCCGACACGCTGGAGCGGAGCGACCTGGAGGCGCTCGGGCGCAAGCAGGTGGGCAACCAAAAGGTGCTGGGTGAGGTGGCGGCCAAGCGGTTCGGCCAGCTTGAGATGGAGGTCTCACCCACTTGGAGTGCTCAGCAGTCGACGTTCGATACGTCGCTGGCGGTTGTCGCCGCAGCGTTCGAGGGCGGTGACAGTGACCGCGTGGTCCTGCAGAGGTTGCTCGAACGAGAGCGGCAGTTCTGGCGAAGCCACCTGGTGCCGTCATCCACGCCGCTCAACCCGGTGCCGGACGCGCTCAGAGATGAGGTTCGGGGCAATCTCCGCAAGGCCGTCGCATCGCTGTCGTTGGGCGGAGTAACAACCCAGGAGCAAGCATGCGAACGGCTTGAACTGTTCGGCCTGACGGCCGCAGCGGCAGAACATCTCGCCACTGGGTACGAGGGCATGTACGGAGATGGGTTCGAGGCGCTGCATCCCGACCCGGTTGCGGACGTACTGATCGCAGAACTCGACCCGGATCTCATCCGGACTGTGTTGTTGGCCGCAGTACCGGACGCCCAGGCAGACGTGCTCGTCACCCTCGCGCGGGTCGCGGGCGCCGCTACCAACCCGCAGACGGCTGTCGTCGGACCGTTTGCGTCGGATTTGCTTGCCAGCCTTGAGACGACGTGGGAAGTCTTCGGCTCGGCGTTGGCGTCTCGCGCGCAGGACGGTGCTCAGCCACGAACCACTCGACGGGCCTTGACCGGCTTGGCCGAGCTAATCCGAGTGTTGCCGTGGGATGACGCAAAAACGGTCCAACGACTTGAACGGGCCTTGGGCTGTGATGCGAATATTCTCGCGCCCCTCGTTAAGGGTATCGCAGCAGTCATTGATCAAATTGAGGTCGATCATTACCGGGCTCAAGCGGCCGAGAACCGGGCCTACGAACCCGACCTGGCAGCGGCGTTGAACAACCTGGCCATCAGGTTGTCTGAGACCGGTGACCGTGCGGGTGCGGTCGCGCCCGCCCAAGAAGCAGTCGACCTTTACCGGGCTCAAGCGGCCGAGAACCGGGCCTACGAACCCGACCTGGCAGCGGCGTTGAACAACCTGGCCAACAGGTTGTCTGAGACCGGTGACCGTGCGGGTGCGGTCGCGCCCGCCCAAGAAGCAGTCGACCTCCGGCGGGCTCAAGCGGCCGAGAACCGGGCCTACGAACCCGACCTGGCAGCGGCGTTGAACAACCTGGCCATCAGGTTGTCTGAGACCGGTGACCGTGCGGGTGCGGTCGCGCCCGCCCAAGAAGCAGTCGACCTCCGGCGGGCTCAGCGGCCGAGAACCGGGCCTACGAACCCACCTGGCAGCGGCGTTGAACACCCTGGCCACAGGTTGCTGAGGGACCGTGCGGGTGGGTCGACCTCCGGCGGGCTCAGCGGCCGAGAACCGGGCCTACGAACCCGACCTGGCAGCGGCGTTGAACAACCTGGCCACAGGTTGTCTGAGACCGGTGACCGTGCGGGTGCGGTCGCCCGCCCAGAAGCAGTCGACCTCTACGGGCTCAAGCGGCGAGAACCGGGCCTACGAACCCGACCTGGCCAGCGGCGTTGAACACCCTGGCCAACAGGTTGTCTGAGACCGGTGACCGTGCGGGTGCGGTCGCGCCCGCCCAAGAAGCAGTCGACCTCCGGCGGGCTCAAGCGGCCGAGAACCGGGCCTGCTCACCCGACCTGGCAGCGGCGCTGCACACCCTGGCCAACAGGTCGTCTGCCACCGTTTACCGTACGGGTGCGGTCGCGCCCGCCCAAGAAGCAGTCGACCTTTCCGGGCTCAAGCGGCCGAGAACCGGGCCTACGAACCCGACCTGGCAGCGGCGTTGAACACCCTGGCCAACAGGTTGTCTGAGACCGGTGACCGTGCGGGTGCGGTCGCCCGCCCAAGAAGCAGTCGACCTCCGGCGGGCTCAAGCGGCCGAGAACCGGGCCTACGAACCCGACCTGGCAGCGGCGTTGAACAACCTGGCCATCAGGTTGTCTGAGACCGGTGACCGTGCGGGTGCGGTCGCGCCCGCCCAAGAAGCAGTCGACCTCCGGCGGGCTCAAGCGGCCGAGAACCGGGCCTACGAACCCGACCTCGCCATGGCGTTGAACACCCTGGCCAACAGGTTGTCTGAGACCGGTGACCGTGCGGGTGCGGTCGCGCCCGCCCAAGAAGCAGTCGACCTCCGGCGGGCTCAAGCGGCCGAGAACCGGGCCTACGAACCCGACCTCGCCATGGCGTTGAACAACCTGGCCATCAGCTTGTCTGAGACCGGTGACCGTGCGGGTGCGGTCGCGCCCGCCCAAGAAGCAGTCGACCTCCGGCGGGCTCAAGCGGCCGAGAACCGGGCCTACGAACCCAACCTGGCAGCGGCGTTGAACAACCTGGCCATCAGCTTGTCTGAGACCGGTGACCGTGCGGGTGCGGTCGCACCCGCCCAAGAAGCAGTCGACCTCTACCAGCGGCTGATAGTCGACGAGTCGTTCCGCTCCGACGACCTGGACCGGGCACAGCAGACGCTGGATGGCCTCCTCGACGGGCCGGAGTAGCCTGCCGGGGCCGTGACAAACCTTGACCACATCCGCAACTTCTCGATCATCGCCCACATCGACCACGGGAAGTCGACGTTGGCCGACCGGCTGCTGGAGATCTCCGGCGCGGTCAATGCCCGGGACATGCGCGCCCAGTTTCTCGACTCGATGGACCTGGAGCGCGAGCGAGGCATCACGATCAAACTCCAGTCGGTGCAGGTCGACTGGGCCGGTCACAAGCTGCACCTGATCGACACGCCCGGTCACGTCGACTTCGGCTACGAGGTCAGCCGGAGCCTGGCCGCCTGCGAGGGCGTGGTGCTGGTGGTCGACGCCAGCCAGGGTATCGAGGCCCAGACCCTGGCCAACTGCTACCTGGCCCTCGAGAACGACCTCGAGATCGTCGCATGCCTGAACAAGATCGACCTGCCTGCGGCCGAACCGGAACGGGTTGCTGCCGAGATCGAAAAGGTGCTCGGCATCCCGGCCGAGGAGGTGCTGCACCTCTCGGCCAAAACCGGCGAGGGGGTCGGTGCGCTGCTCGACGCGGTCATCGAGCGCATCCCACCCCCGGTCGGCGACGCCGGCGCCGAGCTGCAGGCCCTGATCTTCGACTCGCACTTCGACCAATACCGCGGCGTGGTGTCGTCGGTGCGGGTGATGAACGGCGTGATGAAGACCAACCAGAAGCTGTCGTTCCTCCAGGCGAGCAGCACCCACGCTGCCGAGGAGATCGGTGTCCGCCGCCCGGTCAACACGCCGGTGAAGCAGCTGGGCCCGGGCGAGGTGGGCTACCTGATCGCCGGCATCAAGGACGTGGGCGAGGCCCGCTCCGGTGAGACGGTGACCGACTCGGCCAAGCCTGGTGACCCGCTGGCGGGATATGCCGAACCCAAGCCGATGGTGTTCTGCGGCTTGTACCCGGTGGAGGGCGACGCCTTCGAGGAGCTGCGCGAGAGCCTGGAAAAGCTGCGGCTGAACGACAGCTCGTTCACCTACGAGCCCGAGACCTCCGGCGCACTGGGCTTCGGCTTCCGCTGCGGCTTCCTCGGCCTGTTGCACATGGAGATCGTGCGGGAGCGCCTCGAGCGCGAGTTCGACCTGTCGCTGATCGCCACCGCCCCGTCGGTGGAATACGAGGTGGAGACGACCGCGGGCGAGATGCTGTCGGTGCACAACCCGTCCAGCCTGCCGCCACCGACCGAGATCGAACAGATCAGCGAACCACAGCTGCGCATGACGATCCTCTCCCCGGCGGAGTACGTCGGCACGATCATGGAGCTGTGCCTCAGCCGTCGCGGCGAGCAGCTGGGCATGGAGTACCTGTCGCCCGAGCGCGTGGAGTTCACCTACCGCCTGCCGCTGGCCGAGGTGGTGATCGACTTCTTCGACGCCTTGAAGAGCCGCACCCAGGGCTACGCCAGCCTGGACTACGACACCGACGGCTACCTGCCCGCCGAGCTGGTGCGGGTGGACATCATGTTGAGCGGCGAGACCGTCGACGCCTTCAGCGCCATCGTGCACAAGGAACGGTCCTATGAGTACGGGCGGCGCACGGCCGAAAAGCTGAAGGAGCTGATCCCGCGCCAGCAGTTTGACGTGCCGATCCAGGCGGCCATCGGCGGGCAGATCATCGCCCGGGAGACGGTCAAAGCGTTCCGCAAGGACGTGACCGAGAAGCTCTACGGCGGCGACATCACCCGCAAGCGCAAGCTGCTCGAGAAGCAGAAGGCCGGCAAGAAGCGCATGAAGTCGATCGGCAAGGTGGACATCCCACCCGACACCTTCATTAAGGCCCTTCGCCTGGACTGAGGGCACCTCGACTCATGTCGAGCGGGTCCCACCGGTAGAATCAGGCGGCTATGGCATCGGTGACCACCTCCCCAGCGTCTTTGACGCCCGTCGCCCCAGCGGTGCGCCCGCTGGGCGCGTCCCGGCGCCACGGCGCTGCGACGAGGGGAGAAACCGATGCTCGATGACCGCAAGTCGGCCGTGCTGCGGGCCGTCGTCCAGAGCTATATCGAGACCGCCCTCCCGGTGGGCTCGGGGAACGTCGCCGGCGCCCCCGGGGTTGAGGTCAGCCCCGCCACGGTGCGCAACGACATGACCTTCCTCGAACACGAGGGCTACCTCACTCAGCCACACACGTCGGCCGGACGGATCCCGACCGAGAAGGGCTACCGGTTCTTCGTCGACCAGTTGGGAGTACCGACCGAGTTGGACGAGCCCAAGGCGCAGCAGGTTGGACAGTTCTTTGCCCATGCCCACGGCGAGCTCGAGGGGCTCTTCCAGGAGGCGTCCACCCACCTGGCCCGCCTGACCTCCACGACGGCCCTGACGGTCGGCGAGCGGGGAAGCAGCGAGACGATCCGTTCGGTGCAGTTGGTGTCGTTATCGGACCGGCTGGTGGTGGCGGTCGCCGTGCTGAGCAACGGCATGCTGGCCAAGCGCACCGTCGACCTGGCCGACGACCTTGACGACGCCCAACTGGCGGTGGCCACCTCGGTGCTGTCCGCCCGGCTGGAAGGTTGTTCGGTGGACGACGTCGTTGCCGGCACCATCCCATCGGTTGCCGAGGTGGCACCCCGCGTGGCGCCCGACTCCCCGGCGGTCGCCCTCGTCGGCGAGGTGATTGTCGGCCTGTCGGCCTCCTGGGCCGAGGACCACACCGAGCTGTACGTCGACGGCGCCTCCAACATGGCCCGCAGCTTCGAGGAGGTCGAAACCCTGCATCGGGTGTTGGCCCTGCTCGAACAGCAGGTGGTGGTCGTCGGCCTGCTGCGCGAGCTGATCGAACGGGGACTGTCGGTGGCGATCGGCTCGGAGACCGGGCTGTCGCCGCTGAGCGAATGCTCCCTGGTCGTGGCTCCGGTGATGGTGGGTTCGGGCCGGGCCGCCACCCTGGCGGTGCTGGGACCCACCCGGATGAACTATTCCGACACGCTCTCGGCGGTCGACACGGTCAGCCGACAACTGACGAGGGCGCTCAGCGAAGGCGAGTAGCCCGCACGGTCGGCATTGCCGACCGAACACCACCTCGTCGGCCCGAGGCCGATCGATGACCAACCAACGAAGACCCCGACCGCCATGCACCCCGTGAGATCAACGCATCGGTGGCGAGCAATGCACCCCCCAACCGGACAGTACAAGGAGTAACGATGGCTCAGATCACCGAGGATCCCTACGAGGTCCTGGGCGTTCATCGCGAGGCCACCCACATCGAGATCAAGGCCGCGTATCGCAAAGCGGCCCGCGACAGCCACCCCGACGCCAACCCGGATGACCCTCACGCCGAGGCTCGCTTCAAGTCGGTGGCCGTCGCCTACGAGATTCTCTCCGATGGGGAGAAGCGCGAGAACTACGACCGCTTCGGATCGGTCGATGGCGGCGCCGGGATGGCCGACGGCATGGGTGGCCTCTCCGACCTGTTCGACGCCTTCTTCGGCGGAGGTGGCGGGTCGGGCTTCGGCGCCGGGTTTGGCGGCGGCGCAACCCGAGGCCGAACCGGGCCGCAACGAGGTCCCGATCTTGAAACCAACCTTCGGATCCCCTTCGACCAGGCGGTGTTTGGCGGTGCCCACGACGTGACCGTGCGGACCGCAGTCGCCTGCGAGACCTGTGAAGCCACCGGCGCCGCGCCGGGCACCGGCCCGAAAACCTGCGAGACCTGCGGAGGTCAGGGACAGGTGCAGTCGGTGCGCCGCTCGATCCTCGGCCAAATGGTGACCGCATCGCCGTGCCCCACCTGCCAGGGGAGCGGCGAGTTGATTCCCAGCCCCTGCAGCAAGTGCGACGGAGACGGACGGATCGTCGAGGAGGCCACCCTCACCGTCGAGGTGCCCGCCGGGGTGGACGACGGCTCGACGCTGCGGCTGACCGGTCGCGAGCGGTCGGGGCCCGGGGCGGTCCTGCCGGTGACCTGTACGTCCACCTGAACGTGTCGGGCCACTCCGAAGTGGTACGCGACGGTACGACGCTGCACATCGAGGTCCCGGTGAGCGTCGCCCAGGCCACGCTGGGGACTCAGTTGGAGGTCGACACGCTTGACGGTGCCCACGAGCTCACCGTGCCCGCCGGAACCCAGTCGGGCTGGGAGCACCGTTTCCGCGGGCTGGGGGTGCCGCGGCTCGACGGCCGCGGGCGGGACCGGGGCCGGGGCGACCTGATCGCCCGCGTGTCGGTGCACACCCCAACCGATCTTTCCAACGAGCAGGAGGAGCTGCTGCGCCGCTTCGCCGAGTTGCGGGAGGAGGCGGTCACCCCGCCCAAGACCGGTCTGGGCAAAAAGATCCGCAGTGCCTTCAAATGATGGCGGGCCGCCCCACGACCTGGTGGCCCACGCCCTGGTTGACTCGGTCGAGCACCCGGTTCCGTCCGAGGAGCTGACGCGTCACCTGTGGTCGGCCCGCCGGCTTCGTCCGGGTACCGCCATCAGCGTTACCGACGGGGCCGGATCGTGGCGGCTGGTGCGTGTCGGCCCGGTCGGTGAGTTGGACCCCGACGGGGACGTCCGCTCGGTGCCCGCCCCCGACCCGGTGGCCATCGCCTTTGCCCCGGTCAGGGGAGCGCCCCGAGTGGTGTGTGCAGAAGCTGACCGAGGTGGGGGTTGACCGCATCGTCGTGCTTCAGACCGATCGGTCGGTGGTGCGCTGGTCGGGATCCAAGGCGTCATCGCATCTGGCCAAGCTTGGGCGCGTCGCAGCGGCTGCGCTGGAGCAGTGCCGCAGGGCGTGGTTGCCGACCATCGTCGGCCCGATCACCGTCGACGAGCTCGTCGCCGGGCAGCCGACATCCGGCCCCTCGGAGGTCTCGCTCGTGTCCTGGGTGCGCGCCGATGGCACCGGACGGACGCCCACGGCCGTCGATCGCCCTGCTGGATCGGCCCCGAAGGCGGGTTTTCCGAGCGGGAGCGGGCGCTGGTACCCGACCAGGTCGCCCTTGGGCCCCACGTGATGCGGGCCGAGACGGCCGCCATGGTGGCGGGGGCTCGAGCGGTCGCGCTCCGTGAGAAAAAAGATCACCACGGCCACGGAGCGGGCATGTAGGATTTTACCTGCACAGATTCCGTGGCGGGTGAGGGACCGCAGCCGGGTGAGGGGAGCCGATGGGGCGGATCGCCCAGATACTCGGCGCACTCGACTGCACCGATCCGGCGGGATCACCATCTTCGAAAGGGAGACCTAGATGGGGACCAGCTTCGTGGACGAGGACGAGGAAGCCCGCAGCCAGTACGGCCGTGCGGTGGGAGAGCGTCTTCGGCTCATCCGCCGCCAGAAGCGGCTCTCGCTGCAAGAGGTCGAGGCCGACTCGGATCAGGAGTTCAAGGCCTCGGTGCTCGGCGCCTACGAGCGGGGCGAGCGGGCCATCTCGGTCCCCCGCTTGCAACGGCTCGCCCGGTTCTGCAAGGTTCCGGTCGATCAGCTGCTGCCCGAGGACGGCGACAGCGAGATCTCACGCACCGAACACGCCGAGGCCGGAGCCAAGATCGATCTCACCCGCCTCGAGGGGTCGATGGCCCCGCAGCCGAAATGCTGAACCGCTATCTGCGCATGATCCAGGTGCAGCGCCAGGACTTCAACGGCCGCATGCTGACCATCCGGCGAGACGACATGCGAGCGATCGCCTGCATCCTCGACGTGAGTGAGGAGCACGCCCCTCAGCGGCTCAGCGAGATGGGTCTTCGCCTCGACTGACGGGTGCCGGCTGCACCCGACGGTCCGGTTCAGAGCGTCCAGCGGCGTTCATCGGTGGTGAGTTTGGCGAGGCGCTCGACGTCGACGTCAACCCCGAGCCCTGCGACACCCTCGACACCGACCGTCGGCACCCGCCCCTCCCGATCGATGGCAACCGGTGGAGGTGACATCTTCGGTGAAGTACCGGTCGTCGCCGCCGATGTCGCCCACCCGGTTGGCTGCGGCTAGCCCGGCCAGCGCACGATCGGCGGCCCGGCCGATACCGGAGGACAACATGCCCCCGATGTAGGCGTCCAGGCCTTCGTCGTGGCACCAATCGAGCAACCGCCTCGCCGGGGTCGGTCCGCCGAGACGGGCGGCCTTGACGCACATGATCGGCCGCAGGCCCAGGGCCAGCGCAGTCTCGACAACGCCGAGCGAGGTCACCGATTCGTCCAGACAGATCGGCGTGTCGAGGCGTTGCGCCAGCTGGGCGTGACCGACCAGGTCGTCGGTCGGAAGGGTTGTTCCAGCCAGGCCAGCCCGAGGCGGTCCAGGGCGATCAGGGCGTCGAGGTGGTCGGGTCGTCGCTGCGATAGGGACGCGTTGGCGTCGGCGGCCACCTCGACATCGCCATCGCCGCTCGACCTCAGCGCATCGCTGACGGCGCCAAGTGGGACCAGGTCGAGGCCCGGTTGGATCTTGATCTTCAGACGCCGGTATCCCGCCTGGGCCAATGCGACCGCACGCTCGGCCAGGTCGGCGTTGGCAGCATCACCGCTACCAACGGGGTTGCGGCTGTTGCTGTTGTCGTTGCCACCGGCGGAGGTGTCACCCTGATACCCCGTGGTCGAGCGTTCACGGCTTGGGCGTTGCTGACCGGTTCGAAGGCTGAGTGCCGCGCCGGCCGGCAGGGTGTCGGCTGCTGGGCCCCAGCGTTGCGCCAGCGTCTCGTTCCTCCTCCGGGCCGCCAGGTCCTCGGCCGCCAATGCCAGCGCCGAGCGGGCCATCGGGTGCCCTGGCACGGCCGACATCGCTCCTTCGACCGCGTCGGGGGTGAGCAATCCGCCGGCGATGACCGCCGGGATCAGCACGTCGCACAACATGGCCCAAGCGCCGGCGGTGTACTCATAGAAATAGCCCGGGTCGGGCAGCGCCGGGCATTCGCCCCAACCGGACGGGGCGTTCGCACCGGAGGGACCGACGTCGGCGCGGAACTCGACGATCAGCGTCGGACGGTCGGCAACCGTGCCGTGCGCGGCCCGATGGGCCTCGGCCAGGGTCAGCTCCACCCGTCTCAGGATGATCTCGGCGCTCACCGGCCCAGCCTGCCACGCCGGCATCGGCCCAGACCCGACCCCACGCGGGCGAACTGGGGAGCTGAGGTGACCGTCAGGGCGCTCTGGGCTCCCGAGTTGATGCGTGAGCGAACTGGGGAGCTGAGGGGTCCGTCAGGGCGCGTTCTGGGCTCCCGGGTTGGCGATGCTGGGCGGAACGAGCCGGTTGGTGGTCAAGCTGGGCGCACGGAAGAGGGCGGCGGAGATGTGGTCATGTGGTGCGGGGAGTTCGGGCAGTCGAGGACCTGCCCGGGCGGGACGATGTCGGGTTCGTCCGGTTCGGGGAGCTGCTCGACGTTGTGGGCCACGCACCGATACCAGTAGATCTCGGCCTCCTGTTCCGAGGACGGGCGACCGAGCTGGGCGTCGAGGTGGGCGCGGGCCTGGTCGAACCAATGCACGTCACCCCTGGTCACGATCGTGGGGCCGGGACGCCTGGTCGCCCGAGGGAGCCTGACCGATCGTGGCAACCCCAGGGGCAGGGTCGCCGTCGGCTGTTGCGTCGATGCGACCGTCGACCGGCAACCCGGGTGCCGGCGTCGTGCCGGCTGTCGGCGACCCGCCAGCGCCCGGTCGAGGCTGCGGTCCGTCCGGCAGCGGGTTCAGCCCGAGTACCCGGGTGGACGGTGCGGTCGGGCTGGTCGGATCGTCGGCCGGGCCGGCGATGCTGCTGGGAACTCCTATCGGTGGTTGGTTCTGCGCCCCCGCCACCGTGGCGGGTAGCGCGACCAGCATGGGGGAGAGGCTGAGCGTGACCGCCATCCGGAGGGGAGCGGGAAGCAGCCGGGCGTAGACCCCGACACGATCGTGGCGGCCTCTCCAGGCGGCAAGCCAGGACGCGACGATCAAGCCGAGCCACCACAGCGCCAACGCGACCGCAGCGAAGCGCACCACCGCCACGGCCAGCACGGCGGCGTCGCCGGAGTAGAGGAGGTCGAGGTCGGCTCGAGTGCGGGGCAGCGCTCCAGCGCTGGGACCCCCAACCACGGCGGTGGCGGTCGCAGCGGCCGCAACCGCTGCGGTGCTGAGCAGCGCGATCGCCAACCGACCGGGTGTGCCGAGCGGCTTTGGGTGCCTCACCGTCCGGGTGCTGCTCATGGTCCGCCCCCGGTGGTCGGGGCCGCTTTGACCGTCGCCGGCGAACCGGGGTCCGACTCCGAACCGGCGCCAGGCCCCGTCGCGCTGGGGAGCAGTGGGGTCGGTGCCCCGTCGGCGTCGCTCGCCCTCAAGCCATCGAGCCCGACGCCGGAGGAAGTCGCGAACAACCGTGTGGCCCCGGGGGCGGTGGCTACCGATCGGACCCGGACCGCATCGGAGGCGTTGACAGGGAAGTGCCGGACGAGGAACACCTCGCCGTCGTTGCGCAGTGCGGCCAGCTCGCTCCAGCCATCGCCGTCCAAGTCGACCAGGCGACCGTCGGCTATGTCGTCGCCCAGGCTCCATCGGGCGGTGCCGACGGTCAGCACCGATGAGTGGTATCCGGCGGAGCGCCCGCACCCGCTGCCGTCGGGGTCGGCGCGGCGGCGGCACCGCCGGTTGCGAGCATCGGGCAGGCGCGGCCGATCCGGTCGAGCGACCAAGGCGGTCCCGGGCCCGGCCCGGGCGACGAGATCCCGGCGCCGCCGAGCACGGTGAGCCCGGAGCGCCTGCCAGACCGAGACGGACCGGCGACCGGGGGGACAGCCGGCGGGTGAGCTCTCCCAACCGTCGCCGGACGGAGGAGTCGCTCCCGGGTGTGCGGTGCTCACTCGCCCCGACGTCGGTGGATCGCTGCGCTGCTTCGACCAGATCGTCGAGGCCGGTGGCCAGCGCATCGAGGTCGTCGAGGTCTCCCGACCTGAGATCCACTGCTACGGCCGCCAGGGCGGACCTGAGCGCGGGTGCGAAGGTGGCGCCCCAGGGTGAGGAGCGTTGATGCCATGATCGTCGCCAGCGCCTCGCGGTCCGCCGCTCGCTCGGCCGGTCCTGCCGGGCAGACCGCAGAGCCGAGTGAGCACAGCGTGACGTCGATGCCGCCGCCCGAGCGGGATGTGCTCGGGCCGGTGGTGGCGCGACGACGCCAGATGGCGTGCTCGGGCTCGAGCGACAGGTGAACCCAACCGCGTCGATGGAGCCCGGCGAGCACCCTGGCCAGTGCAGCCAACGCGGCCAGGCGGTCGGCGACGGCGAGCGGCGGTGAGGCGAGCGTATGGGCGCCGGCGTCAATGGTCTCGAGCCACGTCACCGGATGCTCTCCGAAACCGACGAGCGCCCACGCGATGCGGTCGCGTCGCTCGCAGCGGCCCAAGACGTCGATCTCTCGGCGGACGGCCAGCGTGTCGGGTCAACGAACCCGAACCGGTTGGGTCGTGGAGCGTTTCGGCCGCCGAGGCTCGCTTTTTGCACGAGCCGGGTGACCGAGCCAACGTCGGACCACGACGATCAACCCAACCGGGCAGTGGCTTGGGCGGATCCTGTAGGTGGGGGACACCGGGCAGACCCCGCCCAAAGAGCCTCCGACCGTTGCCCGCTGCGGACGCTGACTTGAGTGCCATCCGGCGAGACCGCCACATCAACCCACCGGCGCTCGAGCCGGGGACGTCGAGTGAGGCCAGGTGCATCCTGGCCAGCTCCGTGGCCTGTCCGGGTTGGTCCGCACCAGCCCGCCCGAACGGAGCGCCGCGATCGAGCATGCCTGCGGCGTCGTCGGCGGCACGCTCGGTGACCTGAACCAGCCGCCGCTGGGCCAGGTGCGCCGCCGACAGGTCGACTGCGACAGCGCCGAGGAGGACGACGACGAGCACGCCCGGCCGGGACCAACATCAGCGACGACCCCGATCGGTCCGCCGCACTCGGCGACGGGCGCACCTCGACGCTGTGTCCTCACCCGGCGCATGCCACACCCCCGCTTCGCCAGGCAGGACCGCGGTCCACGTCTTCCTCGCCACGGGTCGATCACCTCGGCGCCGTCGGCGGTGACCGTGCGCCATCCGAGGTTGGCCAATCCGGGCACCCGCACCAGCGGAGCGCGCAGGCGAAGGCTGACGTGGGCCAGCCCGGCAAGGGCCGAAGGCAGCCGCATCGGGCCGTGTGATCGAGATTGCCGCATCGGAGCGCCCGGAGTGCGACAAGCGGAGGCTCGCGCCGCTGCACGGCCTCTGCCGAACTGGGCAGCGGCGCTGTCGGCCCGTACACCTGGAGGTGAGCCCTGCACTGCAGCGTCCGTATCGGTGCGGGCAGCGATGACCGACCAGACATTGACGATCATGAGCGTGCCCACTGGTGGGCAAATACGAGCACCCCGGCCAGCAGCTCCACCTGAGCCGCCGACGACGTGCCCCCGGTCAGCCCAACGCCTGCGCTCTCACGATGGCTCCCGCCGGACGACGACGTCGGCGGCGGACGCGCCGCCGAGGTGCGGGTCGCTGGTGCCGACGACTGTGGCCGGCCGGGCTCGCACCCGAGGATGACCGAGCGCCCGGTCGGGTCCCCGACGAACTGCAACTCTCGACGTGCGCTCGCGTGGCCACCCAGGCGGGCACGTTTCAGGCCAGGCTTTCGGCTTGACCTCACTAACGTCGGCGTACCGAGGGTCGGAGGCCGCACGCCGGGTGGTGTCCCACGCCACGTGGTCGACCAACGAAGGTTGCGACCCACAGGTTCACCAGCACGCGGGTGGCCAAGAGCAGGAAGGCGAGAATACCGTCACCCCCAGGGCGGCCGACAGCGTGCCGGAGCTGCTTCCGCCGCCGGGTTGAGCATCAGTTTCCGATCTGTTCGATCGTCTGGTTTGCCTTGGTGGTCGCCGAGCTGAACATCACCCGAAACCCGACCCATGAGCAGGTTGAGGAAGGCGATCACCAGCACGGCGATCGCAGTCGAGATGACGCCCTCGGCCAGGTTTCCGCCTCGAGGGTTGCGACGGCGCCGAGCTGCCTGCCTCGATGTCTGGTTTGCCGGGTGAAGCGTTCGGTCCCCCAAATGCGTGGGTGGGGGCGACGGTCGGGGCGTCGGGTGGTGAGGTCGCCAACGTCAGTGCCGACGTCATTCAGGCCGTCGATGATCCGATCGGACGAGCCTGTGGCTGTCGTCGACGGGC